>NZ_VFUX01000011.1:0-153506 GCF_006441275.1 Mesorhizobium sp. B2-4-17
TTCCACGCCATTGTTGAGGGCTTCGTCCTTGCAAACCCATACTGACCACCGCCAAATCAAATGTGTGCGCACGCTAGCCGGAATGGGGGGAGGGGGCTCCAACGTCACGGCTGCCCACTCACACCAAAAACGGTTTCGCCTTCATCGTCGCCGGCACCGGCACCCCGAGCCGGCTCAACACCGTCGGCGCCAACTGCAACTGGTCGAGCAGTACATCTGCCTCCGGTCCCTTGCCGGCGCCGAAATAATACAGCGCGAAATCCTGCATCTCATCATCACGGCCGCCATGATGGCCGCGATCCGTTTGACCGTGATCGGCGGTAACCATGACCTCGTAGCCGGCCGCGATCCAGCCCGGCAGGAAGGCCGCCAGCATGCCGTCCATGGCGTAGCAGGCATGGTCCATCTCGTGGCAGTCATGGCCGAAACGGTGGCCCATAGAATCCAGCGTGCAGGTGTGCAGGATGCCATAGTCGATGCCGTGGCGTTTGGTCAGCATGGTCAGCGTCGCGAACAGGTCGACGTCGCTCGGCGTCATCTGGTTGCGGGCGTTGTAGCCGGTCATTGTGTGGAAGCGGCCATGCGTGATCGGCCCGCCGGGCTCGTCATATTCCATGTCCTCGACGAGATCGAATGGATAGGAACGGAAGAATTCCGACCAGTAGGAGTGGGTGACCGCGCCGGTCTTGCCTCCGGCCTTGCTGACTTCGCAGAAGATGTCGGGCTGCTCGACCCGGAACCGGTTCTCGTTGGACAGGATACCGTGCACCTGTGGCGACACCCCGGTGTGGATCGAAGCGTAGCAACAGGCGGAGGTCGACGGCAGCACGGAACGCATTTTCCACACTTGCGCCTCGCCGGACTGCACCCAACCTTCGAGATTGCCCATCAGCCGGCGCCAGTTCCGGTAGGGCACGCCGTCGAGGATGATCAGCAAGAGTTTGGACTTGAGTGCCATCAACTCCTCCATGCAATTCGGCGAAAAAGCGTGCGCCGCGTGTCGTTTGAACACGCGGCGCTATTCAGTCCCAGGGAGATATCAGGCGTTCAGCCAGCACTCGCCAAGCGCATAGCCGTCCATCATTTCACCGATCGGGTTCTTCACCCAGCCGCTGATCTTGCTGGTCGCGGCCGCGTCGATGAACTGGTTGAAGAATGGCACGATCAGCCCGCCTTCGTCGCGCATCAGGACGGCCATGTCGTGGTAGATCGCCTTGCGCTTGTCCTGGTCGAGTTCGCCGCGCGCCGCAAACAGCATCTTGTCGAATTCCGGCCGCTTGAAGCGTGTGTCGTTCCAGTCGGCGGTCGAGACATAGCCGGTGGAATACATCTGGTCCTGCGTCGGCCGCCCGCCCCAGTAGGAGAGCGAGAAGGGCTGCTTGTTCCAGACTTCCGACCAATAGCCGTCTCCCGGCTCGCGCTTGATCTCGATCTTGATGCCCGCCTTGGCGCAGGACTGCTGGTAGAGTTGGGCCGCGTCGACGGCGCCGGGGAAGGCGACGTCGGAGGTGCGCAGCAGGATGGAGCCGCTGTGACCCGACTTCTTGTAGGCTGCCGCGGCCTTCTCCGGGTCGAACTTGCGCTGTTCGATGGCGGTAAACAGGGGATAGGCCTCGTTGATCGGGAAGTCGTTGCCGACTGAGCCGTAGCCGCGCAGGATCTTCTCAAGCATTTCGTCGCGGTCGATGGCGAGCTTCAGCGCCATCCTCAGATCATTGTTGTCGAAGGGTGCCGTGTCGCAAAACATGTTGAACGGGTAATAGCCCCGGCCCGACACGTTCTCGATGCTGACGCCGGGAATGCGCTTGACCAGGTCGACGACCTTCGGCTCGATACGGTTGATCATGTGGACCTGGCCGCCCTGCAGCGCCGCCAGCCTGGCCGTGGCGTCGTTGATGACGACGATCTCGATCTGGTCGGCATGACCCGCTTTGTCGCCACGCCAGTAATTGGCGAAGCGCTCGCCGCCATGCCGCACGCCGGGCTGGTTGACCGTGACCTTGTAGGGACCGGCGCCGATGCCCGCGTTGGGGTTGTCTTTGCCGCCATTCGGCTGGATGACGAGGTGGTAGTCGGCCATCAGATAGGGGAAATCGGCGTCGGCGTCGCCGAGCGTGACGATGACTTCCTTGCCGCTGGCCTTGATGCCCTTGATGTTCTTGAGGACGCCGAGCGCGCCCGACTTCGATTTCTCGTCGGCGTGGCGCTCGAGCGTGGCGGCGACGTCTTCGGCGGCAACGGTCTTGCCATTGTGGAATTCGATGCCGTCGCGCACCTTGATCGTCCAGGTCTTGGCGTCCTTGGACGCGCCGATCTCCTCGGCGATCAGGTGCGTCAGGCTATTGTCCGGCATCAGCCTGACAAGATATTCGCCCCACTGCTTGCCAAAGCTGTAGGTGACCTGGCTGAGGTTCAGCGCCGGATCGAGGCTGTTGGTCGATTCGCCGCCCTGTAGGCCGGCCTTGAGGATGCCGCCCTTGACCGGCGTCTGTGCGAAGGCTTTCCCGGCCAGCGTCGTTGCCAGCGCCGCCGATACGCCCAGTGCCGCGGTGCGGCCAAGGAAATCGCGTCGCGATATCCGGCCCCGGCCGGCGAGTTCAGCGAGATGGTCGAGTTCAGTCTTCATGTCCTACCCCTTCTTGAAAAAAACAACGACACACAGGCGACGCCTGTCCGAAGGACGTGTGGCGCTGTTGTGTTGCATCTGGATGACGGCTGCCGTCCCTGATTCGGCCGATCGCTAATTCCCCGCACTTTCCATGCGACGCCCCTTGATCGCCTTCTCCAGCCAGCCGATCTCCATCTCCGGAACCGACGACAGCAAAAGGTCGGTATAGGCGTCGAAAGGCGGTGTCAGCACCTTGCTCTTCGAGCCGTAGCGCACCACCTCGCCGCGATACATGACCGCGATCGAATCGGCGATCGACTTCACCGTTGCCAGATCATGGGTGATGAACAGATAGGCGACCTTTTCGTGCTGCTGCAGGCTCAGGAGCAGCTTGAGGATGCCGTGGGCCACCAGCGGGTCGAGTGCGGACGTTACCTCGTCGCAGATGATCAGCTTGGGCTTGGCGGCCAGCGAGCGGGCGATGCAGACGCGCTGCTTCTGGCCGCCGGAAAGCTCGGCGGGATAGCGGTCGACAAAGCCCTTGCCCATCTCGATCTCGTCGAGCAGC
The DNA here is from genome assembly GCF_006441275.1 of Mesorhizobium sp. B2-4-17. NCBI lineage: Bacteria > Pseudomonadati > Pseudomonadota > Alphaproteobacteria > Hyphomicrobiales > Phyllobacteriaceae > Mesorhizobium > Mesorhizobium sp. B2-4-17. Next base: position 3,177 of record NZ_VFUX01000011.1, read on the forward strand.
TCGGCTACACGCCTGTCGCGCTCCCTGCCGCGCATGCCGAAATAGAATTCGAGCGGCCGGCCGATGATGGTGCCGACGGTCTGGCGCGGGTTCATCGCCACGTCGGCCATCTGGTAGATCATCTGCAGCTGGCGCAGATCCTCCTTCGGCCGGTTGGCAAGCCGGTTGGCCAGCGGGCGCCCATCGAAGGTGACCGTGCCTTGTTCTGGCGGCAAAAGCCCGGTGATGGCGCGCGCCAGCGTCGACTTGCCGGAGCCGGATTCGCCGACCACGGCCAGCGTCTGGCCGGGATAGATATCCACCGAGACGTTCTTCAACACCTTGACGTGGCCGCCGCCATAGGCGGCGGTGACGTTCTTGACCGACAGGAACGGCGTGGCGCCAGGGTTCTGCTCGGCATGTTCGATCTCATGCACCGAGACCAGGGCGTTGGTGTATTCCTGGCGCGGTTCCTTGATGATCTGGCGGGTGCCGCCCCATTCGACGAGCCGGCCATGGCGCAGCACCATGATCTCGTCGGAGACCTGGGCGACCACGGCAAGGTCGTGGGTGATGTAGAGCGCCGCCACATGGGTGTCGCGGATGGCATCCTTGATCGCCGACAACACGTCGATCTGCGTCGTCACGTCGAGCGCCGTCGTCGGTTCGTCGAAGACGATCAGGTCCGGCTCCGAGCACAGCGCCATCGCCGTCATCACGCGTTGCAACTGGCCGCCCGAGACCTGGTGCGGAAAGCGTTCGCCGATGGTTTCCGGATTGGGCAGGCTGAGCTTCTTGAACAGCGCGACAGCCCGCTTCTCGGCCTCGGCGCGTGTCGCCGTGCCGTGCAGCAGCGTGGCTTCCACCACCTGATCCATCAGCCTGTGCGCCGGATTGAAAGCCGCCGCCGCCGATTGCGCGACATAGCAGACCTCGCGGCCGCGCAGCTTGCGGAAACCTTCCTTGCCGCCTTTCAGGATGTCGCGGCCGTTGAGAATGACTTCGCCGCCGGTGATGCGCACGCCGCCACGGCCATAACCCATCGACGACAGGCCGATGGTCGATTTGCCCGCACCGGACTCGCCGATCAGGCCGAGCACCTTGCCCTTCTCGAGCGTCAGCGAGACATCATGCACCAGCACGATGTTCCTTGGCGCCTCGCCGGGCGGGTATACCATCGCCTCGATGCGCAAATTGCGGATATCGAGCAGCACGCCGGGTTTCGCTTTGCTGTCTGCCATCACCCGCGTCCTCCCTTCAGGCTTGTCGTGCGGTTGAGAATCCAGTCGGCGACAAGGTTGACCGAGATGGCTAGGGCTGCAATGGCAGCCGCCGGAATGAGCGCCGCGGCTATGCCGAAGACGATGCCGTCCTTGTTCTCCTTGACCATGCCGCCCCAGTCGGCGTCAGGCGGTTGCACCCCGAGGCCGAGGAAGGACAGCGTCGACAGGAACAGCACCGCGTAGATGAAGCGCAGGCCGAGTTCGGAGACCAGCGGCGACAGCGCATTTGGCAGGATCTCGCGGAAGATGATCCAGGCGCTGCCTTCGCCGCGCAGTTTGGCGGCCTCGACATAATCCATGACGTTGATGTCGACGGCGACTGCGCGCGACAGGCGATAGACGCGGGTCGAGTCGAGAATGCCCATGACCAGGATCAGCGTCACCAGGTTCGTTGGCAAAACAGAGAGCACGACCAGGCCCATGATCAGCGTCGGGATCGACATCAAAAGGTCGACGAGGCGCGACAGGATCGTATCGAACCAGCCGCCGAACACCGCCGCCGAGAAGCCCAGTATGGCACCGAGCGAGAAGGACAGCGCGGTAGCGAGAACGGCGATGAACAAGGTGATGCGGGCGCCGTAGATCATGCGGGACAACAGGTCGCGGCCGAGGTTGTCGGTGCCCAGCCAATGCGCAGCCGACATCGGTTCCCAGACATCGCCGACGATCTCGGCATTGTCGTGCGGCGAAATCCACGGTGCCAAGATCGCCGCCAACACGAACAGGGCCGTCAGCACCAGGCCGATCAGGGCGGGGATGGGGATGCGTTTTATGTCAAGCATGCCCGCCCCTCACTTTGGATGTCTAAGACGCGGATTGGCGACAATCGCCGCAATGTCCGCGATGATGTTGAGGCTGATGTAGACGGCGGCGAAGATCAGGCCGACCGCCTGCACCACGGGCACGTCGCGCTTGGTGACGTGATCGACCAGATACTGCCCCATGCCGGGATAGACGAAGATCACCTCGACCACGACGACGCCGACGATGAGATAGGCGAGGTTGAGCATGACGACATTGATGATCGGCGCGATCGCGTTCGGGAAAGCGTGCTTGCGGATGACGGCGAAGGCCGAAAGCCCCTTGAGCTCCGCCGTTTCGACATAGGCCGACTGCATGACGTTGAGGATCGCCGCGCGGGTCATGCGCATCATGTGGGCAAGCACCACCAGCGTCAGTGCTGTCGCAGGCAGCGCGATCGCCTGCATCCGCTCGCCAAGGGGCATGCCGTCATAGACGGTCGAGATGGCGGGGAAGACCTGCCATTTCACGGCGAAGAAATAGACCAGGAGATAACCGACGAAGAATTCCGGGAAGGAGGTCGAGGCGAGCGCCAGCCCGGAGATCAGCTTGTCGACCCAGCCATTGCGGTAGCGCACCGCGATCAGACCCAGGATGATCGCCAGCGGCACAGCCACGATCGCCGCCCAGAAGGCCAGGAACAGCGTGTTCCACAGCCGGTCCTTGATCGAGGTGGCAATATCTTGCCCGCTCGACATGGCCGTGCCGAGGTCGCCTGTGAGCACGCCGCCAAGCCAGCGGAAATACCTGATATAGGCCGGGTCGTTGAGCCCGAGCTGCTCGCGCAGATTGGCGAGCGACTCCGGCGTCGCCGACTGTCCGAGTATGGCTTGCGCGACGTCGCCGGGCAGGATCTGCGTGCCGGCGAAAATCAGGACCGATATGGCCAACAGAAGGAGGATGCCCAGCGCGATGCGCTGGGCAATTAGTTTCACAACGGGCGACGACATCTCTGCAAAGCCGGGCTCAGGCCTGCAGCCAGCACTTCGCCAAGGCGTAGCCGTTCATCAGTTCCTGGTGCGGATCATCCACCCAGCCATCGACCTTGGCACCGGTGGCGTCGATGAACTGGTTGAACATCGGCAGGATGAGGCCGCCTTCGTCGCGCACCATGACAGCCATGTCGTGGTACATCTGCTTGCGCTTGGCCTCGTCCAGCTCGGCGCGTGCGGCGAGAACCATCTTGTCGAAGTCCGGGCGCATGAAACGCGTGTCATTCCAGTCGGCGGTCGACAGATAGGCGGTCGAGTACATCTGGTCCTGGGTCGAGCGGCCGCCCCAATAGGAGGCGCAGAAGGGCTGCTTGTTCCAGACCTCGTTCCAGTAACCGTCCCCGGGCTCGCGCTTGAGTTCGATCTTGATGCCGGCCTTGGCCGCGCTCTGCTGGAAAAGCTGGGACGCATCGACGGCGCCGGGGAAGGCGACGTCCGAGGTCCTCAGCAACACCGTGCCCTCATGACCGGACTTCTTGTAGTGGAACTTGGCCTTGTCGGGATCGTACTTGCGCTGCTCGATTTCGGTGAACAGCGGATAGGACGCGTTGATCGGGAAGTCGTTGCCGAGCGAGCCATAGCCGCGCAGCACCTTGGTCAGCATTTCTTCGCGGTCGATGGCGAGCTTCAGCGCCATGCGCAGATCATTGTTGTCGAACGGCGCCGTGTTGCAATGCATGATGAACACGTAGTGGCCCGGACCGGCATGGTTGCGGATGGTCACGCCCGGCACGCGCTTGATCAGGTCGACGATCTTCGGCTCGACGCGGTTGATCATGTTGACCTGGCCGCCCTGCAGGGCCGCCGTGCGCGCCGTCGCGTCGTTGATGACGATGACCTCGACCTGGTCTGCGTGGCCCATCTTGTCGCCCTGCCAGTAGTTGGCGAAGCGCTCGCCGCCATGGCGCACACCGGGCTCGTTGGTCTTGACCACATAAGGGCCGGCCGAGATGCCGGCATCGGGCTTGTCCTTGCCGCCATTGGGCTGGACGATCAGGTGATAGTCGCTGAGCAGGTAGGGAAGGTCGGCGTTGGCTTCCTTGAGCGTCAGCACCACTTCCTTGCCATTGGCCTTGATGGTCTGGATGCCCTTCATGTAGCCGAGCGCGCCGGATTTCGACTTTTCGTCCGAATGGCGCTCGAGTGTGGCGGCGACGTCCTCGGCGGTCACGGTCTTGCCGTTGTGAAACTCGACGCCGTCGCGGATCTTCAGCGTCCACACCTTGGCGTCCTTGGACGAGCCGATCTCCTCGGCGATGCGGTTCTCGAGCTTGCCCTCAGGCGACAGCTCGACGATCATTTCGCCCCAGCACTTGCCGAACGCGAACGGCACCTGCGTCATCATCAGCGCCGGATCGAGGCTGTTGGTGGATTCACCGCCGACCAGGCCGGCCTTCAGCGTGCCGCCCTTGACCGGACCTGCCGCCCGCGCGGCGCTGGAAAGCAGTGCGTTGGCGAAGGGGGCGGCGATGCCGAGCGCGGCTGCCCGCCCGAGAAAATCACGACGGCTCAGTTTGCCGGACGCGACGCGCCGGCTAAGGAATTCCAGTTCGTTTGACATTTGAGTTCCTCACTCTGTTGGTTCGACTCTGCGGTCGATTTTCTTGCTTCTTGTTAAAGGGAATAATGACCGCAAGAGAAAGCGGTAAGCAAGACCGAATGCGACATGCCGTGGCGTAAATCGCACGTCGCTTTTGGACCAACAGGTTCGGCGTTCAAACCAGTGCGCGCGGGACCTTTTCCTCGAAATTGCGCTCGAAGACGAGTCTTTCACCCTCGTAGGCTTCGATTCTGGCGCTGACGATGAAATTTTCAGCGTCCGATCGCATCTCCGCCCATGTCTCGGTGCGCACCGACCATCCATTTCGCGACAGGGTCTGCGTCCAATGCGTCTTGCCCGAGGCTGACAAAGGATTGTCAGGATGGATCGCCCAGGTCTCGCGCACAATGCTGCCATTGGCCAGGCCATGGTCGAGATCACGGACTTCGCCGAAGTCGTCCATTATCGAAAGCGTGACAATTCCGGTCTTTTCGTCGCGATCGACATGGCGCTCGGAATTGGCGGGCCGAACCGTCTCGGTCGCCCAGGGTGTAGCGCCTTCAGGCTCGGCGAACGTTGCTTCGTCGCCCGCCGCCAGCGGGCGCAGCGGCAGGGATAGCGCGGCGGCCGACAAGGTTAGCTGGACCGGCTCCGGCGAGGGCCAGATGGCGGGCCAATAGGCGTTCGACACCGCGATGCGCAGGCGGTGGCCGGCCGGCACCCGGTAGGCGCACTGGTCGAGCACCACGCGCGCCGACGCGGTTTCGCCCGGCACCAACGCTTCGGGGAATTCGTGCGAGTTGCGGTGCGTCAGATTGAGCACGCCATAGGAGATCAATTCCGAAGCGCCGTCGGGATGCACGTCGCACAGCCGGATCGCAATATTGGCCTGCGGGCGGTCGGAAGCGAGCGTGACCCGAACTTCAGGCGCGCCGACAATGTCGATGGCCTCGGTAAGTTCCGGCTGGTCGAAACACACCGACAGCGCATCGTCGAGGCGCTGGTCGCCCGGCAGTTCCGGGCCGAAGGTGAACGGAAAATACTCGCCGCCGGCGAGCCCGCAGCTTTGCGGCGAGGCGACTATGGCCGGCCTGCCGCCAACGGGGATCAGCTCGATCGAATGCGCCTTGATGGCTGGCGACGGCCATTGCTTCTCCGCCACCCAGCGGCCTGGCCTCTCGGGATGCCAGCGTGCCGGGCGCACGCTGTCCATCACATAGGCACGGTAGGCCGGATCGGCCTCGACGCCGGTCTCTGAACCCTTCAGCCAATGGTCCCACCAGCGCAGCGCTTCCTGCAGGAAGCCGATGGCCGGCTTCGGCCCGGCATAATGCGGGTATTTGTGGATCCAGGGGCCGACGATGCCCTTGACCGGAGCTTCGATGTTGGTGACGAGATGCGAGATCGTGTTGCGATAGCCGTCATGCCAGCCGCCGATCGACAGCACGGCCGCCTTGACCGCCGAGAAATCCTCGCAGATCGAACCGCGTTTCCAGTAGGCGTCGCGGTGCTGGTGGCTGAGCCACAGGGGCAGCAGGAAAGGCTGGTTCTCCAGCCGGCTGAACCACAGGTCGCGCCAGCGGTTGCCACCGGCAATCAGCGGATCCGGCGGCCGCGACGAATAGGAAAGCATCGTCGAGGCCCAGCCGAAATTCTCGATCAGCAGGCAGCCGCCCTTGTAATGGATGTCGTCGGCATAACGGTCGACGGTCGAGCACAGGCTGATCACCGCCTTCAGCGCCGGAGGCTGCTTGGCGGCCACCTGCAGGCAGTTGAAGCCACCCCAGGAGATGCCCATCATGCCGACATTGCCGTTGCACCAGGGCTGTGCCGCCGCCCAGGCGATGACATCGCAGGCGTCCTGCAATTCCTGCTCGGAGTATTCGTCATCCATCAGCCCTTCGGAATCGCCATTGCCGCGCATGTCGACGCGGATCGAGGCATAGCCGTAGCCGGCAAAATAGGGATGCGTCAGCTGATCGCGAAAGATCGTGCCGTCGCGCTTGCGGTAGGGCAGATGTTCGAGGATTGCCGGCACCGGATCGTCGCCGGCATCTTCCGGCATCCACACACGCGCCGACAGCCGGCAGCCATCCGGCATGACGATGCCCATGTCGGGAAATTCGACGACCTTGCGGGGAAGTTCGGTGACGATTTTCATGGCGCGCATAACGCCCCGTTGCGCCGCAACTTTCAATCGCGATTCGCGACTGGAGCAGCGAATTATGCGACCTGTGCCGTTACCGCAATTCGTCCAGCAGTTCGGGGTGCCTTTCAAGCAGGGTCATTAGTTGAATGGTCGGGCCACTCGGCTCGATCAAACCGCGTTCATATTTGTCGAAGGCGTTTTCGCCAACCTTGAACAGAGATCCCGCCTCGCGCTGCGACAGTTTGAGTTTCGTGCGGACACGACGGATGGTTGCAGGGGCGGGGACACCGTCGATCTTTTCCTTGAGGACGCGCAGAGCCGCGTCGACAGGGATCATGTCGTCTCCGACATGCACGCCTTCGCCGCCCGATGCCGGATAGTAACCTGGCAGGTCGACGATCATGCTTTCGCCCTTATAGGTCACGGTGAATGGACGCACTCCGCGCATCAACGTTTCTCCGGTTTCGGGAGAGATCATCGTATTCGTTTCACTGCTTTCTCTCGTCGCCATGGTCATTTCTCCTTGAACGACATGATCATGAATTCGGTCACGACATCTGCCTGGAATTTCACGTAGAGGATCAGGTCGCGTGACGGGACATGATAGACATCCTGCCAGACCCGATGATCCGCGAAGGTAGTCATCGACTTACGAACATCTTTCGCGTCATGCTGCCGATCACCTCGACCACGCCCGCGCGATCGAAACCGAGGCCAATAGCGTCGCGCAGCGCCATGTTGTAATTGCCAGCGTATCGACAGACCCAAATGTCGTCTTGATCGCATCAAGATCATAAGTAGGCCTGCGCTTTTCCATGGCGCAATATGCCCCCATAAAGGGGGCAATTCAAGAGATGATAATCAGCGAAATTCCGCAACCTTCAATTCAGCGGAATGTCGTTCTCGGCCTTGCTTGCCTGGTAGGCATCCGACAGCTCGTCGTAGCGCGCCGAGATTTTCCCGATGCGCGTCTCCAGCCGTTGGCGTTCGGCCTCGGGCAACGCCCGCACCAGCCTGCGTATGGAAAAGCTCTTCCAGTAGGCGTTCTCGGCATTGTAGCCGCCCGGATCGAGGGTGAAGACCTCTTTCAGAATCTTGAGATCGTGCGGGATGGCGAAACTGTCGCGCGAATCCTCGTGGCTGAACAGGTAGTAGAAATTGTCGAAGCCGGTCCAGGTGATCGCCGACAGGCAGAGCGAGCAGGGCTCGTGCGTGGCGAGGAAAATGGCGTCCTTGGTGTCGACGCGCTCGGCCTTGGGCATCTCATAAAAGCGCTTCAGGCAATGCACCTCGCCGTGCCAAAGCGGGTTTTCCATCTCATTGTTGGTTTCGGCCAGCACCAGCGAGTAGTCGGCTTTCCGCAGGATCGCCGCGCCGAACAGCTTGTTGCCATGGGCGACGCCATCCGCCGTCTTCGGCACGATGTCGTGCTCGATGACGTCGAGCAGGCGGTCGATCAGCGAAATCTCGGTCATGACTGGGTCTCGTCGGGGAGATGGATCTCATAGGCGTGCGAGAAATGGAATTCCTCGAGGTTGGAGCCGTCGCCGCCACGGTCGACGATCAGGAAATCCTGAGGCTCGCCGATCGGCGTCAGCACGCCATGCCAGAGATTGCGGGAATAGTTGATGCCTTGTCCTGGCGCGGTGAGGAAGGCGTGCGGCTCGCCCGGCCCTTCCTTGCCGTCATGACAGACGACGACGAGGAATGGGCGTGGCGACAGCGGAATGAAGGCCTGGCTGCCGAAGGGATGGCGCTCCACCATGCTCAGTTTCAGCGGCATCTCGTAAGGCGTGCCGCGCACCATCGAGATCAGCACGCGGGCATTCGGCCCTGTCGCCTCGGCGGTCGCCAGATCATGGTAGCGCTCGGCCTTGCCGCCATTGATCGGATAGTGGTTGTCGCCGCCCATATCGATGACGTCGCCGAACTCGGCAAAGGCCTCGCGGGTCAACGGTCGAGCCGTGATGCGGGTCACCGCGCGCGCCCGCCGATACCCGCCCCGCCGAGCTTGGCGTGCCGGTTGACGTCCTTGTAGAGCAGATAGCGGAATTTGCCGGGGCCACCGGCATAACAGGCCTGCGGACAGAAAGCGCGCAGCCACATATAGTCGCCGGCCTCGACCTCGACCCAGTTCTGGTTGAGGCGATAGACGGCCTTGCCTTCGAGTACGTAGAGGCCGTGCTCCATCACATGCGTCTCGGCGAACGGAATGACGGCGCCGGGCTCGAGCGTCACGATCGTCATGTGCATGTCGTGGCGCAAATCGGCGGGGTCGACGAAGCGCGTCGTTGCCCAGCGGCCTTCGGTACCGGGCATCGGCGTCGGCGCGATCTCCTGCTCGTTGGTGAAGAAAGCTTCCGGCGTGTCGAGACCGTCGACCGCCTCGTAAGCCTTGCGAATCCAGTGGAAACGAGCGGCAGCCTTGGCCTCGTTGCGAACGGTCCAGCCGCTGGCTGGCGGCAGGAAGGCAAAGCCGCCGGGCCTTAAGCTATGCTTCTTGCCGGCGAGCAGAACCGTCAGTTCGCCCTCGACCACGAACAGGGCGCCCTCGGCGCCGGCATCGGGCTCGGGCCTGTCGCTGCCGCCGCCGGGCGCGACCTCGACAATGTATTGCGAAAACGTCTCGGCAAAACCGGACAGCGGCCGCGATAATATCCAGACGCGGGTCTTGTCCCAGAATGGCAAGGCGCTGGTGACGATGTCCTGCATCACGCCCTTGGGGATGACGGCATAGGCCTCGGTGAAGACGGCGCGGCCGGTCAAAAGCTCGGTCTGGCCGGAATGGCCGCCATGCGGTGCGTAGTAGGTGCGCTCGGGCATCCTGATCGTATCCATGGGTTCAAACCTATTGCGGCAGCATATCCCTGAGGCGGAGCAGTGCGATGCGCTCGACCTGTTTGCAGGCGGTCTCGAATTCCACGCTGCGGCTGTTGCCGATGCGTGCCTCGAACTCCGCCAGGATTTCCTCCTTGGTCTTGCCCTTCACCGCGATAATGAAGGGGAAGCCGAAGGTGGTGACATAAGCGGCGTTGAGCTTGGAGAACAGCTCGCGTTCCTTGTCGGTCAGCGCGTCGAGGCCGGCCGACGCCTGCTCCCGGGTCGATTCCGCCGTCAGCCGCTTGGCCTTGGCCAATTTGCCGGCAAGGTCGGGATGGGCGTTGAGCACGCCGAGCCGCTCGGTCTCGCTGGCGGCACGGAAGATGCGGCAGAGCGCATTGTGCAGGCCGCCTGATGTATCGTGCGCCGGACCGAGTTCCAGCTCATAGGCCCGCTCCGCGATCCAGGGCGAATGCTCGAACACGCCGCCAAAGGCGTGCACGAATGTTTCAAACTCCATCTTCGATGGTCTGAGTGCCGCCGGCCTGTAGGGATGGTTCTCTTGCCAATGGCGGGCGATGTCGACGCGCCGCGCCAGCCAGACCTTGTCGTGCGATTTCACATAGTCGACGAAACGCTTCAGCGCCGCTACCCGGCCCGGCCGCCCGACGAGGCGGCAGTGCAGGCCGATATTCATCATGCGCGGCCGCCCGGCCTTGCCCTCGGCATAGAGCGTGTCGAAACTGTCCTTCAGATAGGCATAGAACTGGTCGCCTGAATTGAAGCCCTGCGGCGTGGCGAAGCGCATGTCGTTGGCGTCGAGCGTATAGGGGATGATGAGCTGCGTGCCGCCCTCGTGCTCGAACCAGTAGGGCAGCTCGTCGTCATAGGTGTCCGACACATAGTCGAAGCCGCCTTCTTCAGCCACCAGGCGCACCGTGTTGACGGATGTGCGGCCCGTATACCAGCCGGTCGGGCGCTGGCCGGTCACCTCATAATGCAGTTTGATCGCCGCTTCGAGGTCGCGGCGCTCGTCTTCGGCGCTGTGGTCGCGGTAGTCGATCCATCTCAGCCCATGCGAGGCGACTTCCCAGCCGGCTTCCTGCATGGCCGTAACCTGGTCCGGCGAGCGGGCGAGCGCTGTGGCTACGCCATAGCAGGTCACGGGGACCTCGGCCTCGCTAAACAGCCGAAGCAGCCGCCAGAAGCCGGCGCGGGCGCCATATTCGTAGATCGATTCCATGTTCCAGTGGCGCTGGCCGAGCCACGGCGCGGCGCCGACGATCTCCGATAGGAAGGCTTCCGAGGCCTTATCCCCATGCAGAACGCAGTTCTCGCCGCCCTCTTCGTAGTTGACGACGAACTGCACGGCGACATGGGCACCGCCAGGCCATTTCGGATCCGGCGGATTGGCTCCATAGCCGCGCATGTCCCTGGTGTAACGCATCGTCCCTCCCGCCAGCATGGCCCGAAGTATGATCAGGATATCGAAAGGGTGCTTCTCGCATTCCCCCGAAAATTTTTGAAAGTGTTTTTGTCGCACTCCGCTCGACCGGGACTTATGCATCGCCTTTAATTGGCGCACAATTCATCAATATTGTTCTGTTGTACCAGCATGGGAGGCGGCCAGTGGCAGAAACGTCGAAAGCCGATGGCGGTCGTCTGACGACGCACGTCCTGGACACGGCCACCGGCAGGCCGGCGGCGGGATTGTCGATCGCGCTCTACCGTCTCGACGGCGACGCGCGGGCACATCTGAAGACAGTTACCACCAATGCCGATGGCCGCTGCGACGCGCCGCTGCTCGCAGGCAGTGAATTCCGCGCCGGTGAATACGAGCTGGTGTTCGCGGCAGGCGACTACCTGCGCGGCCAGGGCACGAAACTGCCGAAGCCGGCCTTCCTCGATAGCGTGCCGATCCGCTTCGGCATGGCGGAGTCGGTGCATTATCATGTACCGTTGCTGATCTCGCCCTACGGCTATTCCACCTACAGGGGGAGTTGAGGCATGGCCAAGGTCAATATCCGCAACGAGATCCGCTTCATCCTCAATGGCAGCGATGTCGTGCTGTCGTCCGTGTCGCCCGACGCGACCTTGCTCGACTGGCTGCGGCTCGACCGTTCGCTGCGCGGCACCAAGGAAGGCTGCGCCGAGGGCGATTGCGGTGCCTGTACCGTGCTGGTCGGCAAGCTTTCGGCCGATGGCCTGGTCTATGAAAGCGTCAATGCCTGCATCCGCTTCCTTGGCTCGCTCGACGGCACCCATGTCGTCACCGTCGAGCATCTGCGCGGGGAACCTGGCCAGTTGCATCCCGTCCAGCAGGCGATGGTCGATTTCCATGGCTCGCAATGCGGCTTCTGCACCCCGGGCTTCGTCATGTCGCTCTATGGGCTGTGGATGAAGTCGCCGGACCCATCGGATGCGGCGATCGAAAAGGCTTTGCAAGGCAATCTCTGCCGCTGCACCGGCTACGAGGCGATCATGCGTGCCGCGCACGCCATCTCCAGCTACGGCAAGGCGGCGAACGACCCGCTCGCCACGGAGCGTCAGGACATTACCGCACGACTGCAGGCGCTTGATGACCGAGCCCGGATCGAAATCGGGTCGGGCAAGGCGCGGCTAATCGTGCCGGCCGATGTCGACGATCTCGCCACGGTGTTGGATAAGGAACCCGGCGCCACCATCGTCGCCGGTTCGACCGATGTCGGCCTGTGGGTGACCAAGCACATGCGCGACATCTCGCCGGCGATTTTCATCGGCGATCTCGACGGGCTTTGCACCATTTCGGAAGATGACGGCGTCATAACGATTGGCGCCGGCGTCACCTACACCGAAGCCTTCTCGACGCTGTCGAAACGCATCCCGGCGCTCGGGCCGCTGTTCGACCGCATCGGCGGCGAACAGGTGCGCAACATGGGCACTATCGGCGGCAACATCGCCAACGGCTCGCCGATCGGCGATACGCCACCGCCGCTGATCGCGCTTGGCGCGCGGCTGACACTGCGCAAGGGCGACAAGCGGCGCACGATCCCGCTGGAAACCTTCTTCATCGCCTACGGCAAACAGGACAGGCAGCCCGGTGAGTTCGTCGAGGCCGTCGACGTTCCGGTGCCGGCCAAGGGCACAAAGTTCGCTGTCTATAAGATCACGAAGCGCCGCGACGAAGACATCACGGCGGCCCTCGGCGCCTTTTTCCTGACGGTCGCCAAGGACGGCACGGTCGCGGATGTGCGCATTGCCTATGGCGGCATGGCGGCGACGCCGAAGCGAGCGTCGGCCGTCGAACAGGCCTTGCTGAGCAAGCCGTGGACCGAACAGACGGTCGAGGCTGCAATGGCCGAATACGCCAAGGATTTCACGCCGCTGACCGATATGCGGGCAAGCGCCGAATACCGGGCTCTGGCGGCTCGTAATCTTCTCTTGCGGTTCTTTGCCGAGACCAGCGGCACAAGCGAGCCGATCCAGGTTTCAAGGCACGAGGCAGCGTGATGGGCTTGCAGATCAACTCATTCGGCCAAGGGACCGGACGGTCGCGAATAGCGTCCTTCTCTCCGTTCACGGGGAGAAGATGCCGGCAGGCAGATGAGGGGCGGCGCCGTGCTGTGCCAGCTCCCGGAAACTTATCAGCCTTGGCGCGGCCCCTCATCCGGCCCTCCGGGCCACCTTCTCCCCGTGAACGGGGAGAAGGGAAAAGAGGCGCTCGATGAACAAGCACGCTGCCCCCAACCTCAAGGCCGAAAAAATCACCGGCGGCGTCGCCACCGACCAGCGCCATGATTCCGCGCACAAACATGTCAGCGGCACAGCCGTCTATATCGACGACATGCCGGAACCGGCCGGCACGCTGCATGTCGGCCTCGGCCTGTCCACGGTGGCGCACGGCATGCTCGGGAGCATCGACCTGTCGGCGGTGCGGACCGCCGCTGGGGTCGTCGATGTCCTGACCTATGCCGACGTGCCCGGCGAGAACGATGTTTCGCCCAGCAACATGCATGACGATCCGGTGCTGGCCGAAGGCAAGGTGCAGTTCTTTGGCCAGCCGATCTTCGCCGTGATCGGCGAGACGCGCGAGGCCGCGCGCCGCGCGGCGCGCCTGGCCAGAATCGAGTATGAAGAACTGCCTGCCGTGATCGGAATCTGGGATCTCGATCCGGTCAACGACAAGCAGGTGACCACGCCGCTGATCTTGCGCCGCGGCGATGCGGCCGCGGCCATCGCGGCAGCGCCACGCCGCATCAAGAACCGCATGTGGGTCGGCGGCCAGGATCATTTCTACCTCGAAGGCCAGGTGTCGCTGGCAATCCCCGGCGAGGACGATGAAGTGACCGTCTACTGCTCGACCCAGGGGCCGAGCGAGACGCAGCATCTGGTCGCCCACACGCTCGGCGTGCCGAGCCACGCGGTGACGGTGGAAGTGCGCCGCATGGGCGGCGGCTTCGGCGGCAAGGAAACGCAGGCAAACCAGTGTGCCGCGATCGCCGCCATCGCGGCCAAGAAGCTGAAGCGCGCGGTCAAGATCCGCCTCGACCGCGACGAGGACATGACCGCCACCGGCAAGCGGCATGATTTTGCCATCGACTATGAAGTGGGCTTCGACGACGAGGGCAATATTCTCGGCGTCGACTTCACCTACGCCTTGCGCTGCGGCTTCTCGGCCGATCTGTCCGGGCCGGTCGGCGATCGCGCGTTGTTCCACTGCGATAACGCCTATTTCTACCCGAACGTGCTGGCCAAATCGGCGCCGCTTTACACCAATACCGTCTCCAACACCGCCTTTCGCGGTTTCGGCGGCCCGCAAGGCATGGTCGGCGCCGAGCGGGTCATCGACGAGGTGGCCTTCGCGGTCGGCAAGGATCCGCTCGAGATACGCAAGCTGAATTTCTATGACCCGATGGAAGCGATCGGCAGCCGCAATGTCACGCCCTATCACCAGAAGGTCGAGGACTGCATCATCCAGCGCATCGTCGCCGAACTCGAGGAAAGTGCCAGTTACGCGCGGCGCAGGCGCGAAATTTCAGCCCTCAACGCCAACAGCCGTTTCATCAAGCGCGGCCTGGCGCTGACGCCGGTGAAGTTCGGCATTTCCTTTACCAAGACCGAGTCCAACCAGGCCGGCGCGCTGGTGCACGTCTATGCCGATGGTTCGGTGCACATGAACCATGGCGGCACCGAAATGGGCCAGGGCCTGCACCTCAAGGTGGCGCAGGTCGTTGCGGAAGAATTCCAGATCGACCTCGACCGGGTGAAGATCACGGCCACCACCACCGCCAAGGTGCCGAACACCGCGCCGACGGCGGCGTCATCGGGCGCCGACCTCAACGGCATGGCGGCGCAGAATGCAGCGCGCCAGATTCGCCAGCGGTTGACCGATTTCGCCGCTGAAAAGTACCAGGTGCCGATCGATCAGGTGGTGTTCCTGCCCAACCGGGTGCGGGTCGGCAACCAGGAGGTCAGCTTCAACGATCTGGTCAAGCAGGCCTATATTGCGCGCGTCCAGCTTTCGGCCGCCGGCTTCTACAAGACCCCGAAAATCCATTGGGACCGCAGCAAGGGCCAGGGCCATGCCTTCTATTACTACGCCTATGGCGCGGCCTGCGCGGAGGTGTCGGTCGACACGCTGACCGGCGAATATGTCGTCGAGCGCGCCGATATCCTGCACGATTGCGGCCGGTCGCTGAACCAGGCGATCGATATCGGCCAGGTCGAGGGCGGCTTCATCCAGGGCATGGGTTGGTTGACGACGGAAGAGCTGTGGTGGGACGACAAGGGCCGGCTGCGCACGCATGCGCCCTCGACCTACAAGATCCCGCTGGCGTCGGATCGCCCGAAGATTTTCAACGTGGCGCTGACCGACTGGTCGCAAGCCTATGAGCCGACCATCCATCGCTCCAAGGCGGTGGGCGAGCCGCCGCTGCCGCATGGCATGGCGGTCCTGCACGCGCTGTCCGATGCGGTTGCCAGCGTTGCCGACCACAAGATCTGCCCGCGTCTCGATGCGCCGGCAACGCCGGAACGCGTGCTGATGGCGATCGAGCGGCTGAAGAACGAGGTCAAGGCCGGCGACTGAAGGCCGGCAAACGTGCAATCCCAGCCGAAAAACCCTATATTGCCTGTTCGGGAACGTGAACCATGAACTCGAAAGTGCAAAGCCTGAAAGCCTTTCTCGGCAGCACCGGCCGGCTTGCCCTGGTCGAGGTGGCCGGGACAAGAGGCTCGACGCCGCGTGAGAAGGGCGCCTTCATGCTCGTCTCGGCGTCGGCGATCTTTGGCACGATCGGCGGCGGCCAGCTTGAATATATGGCGATCGACAGGGCACGGCAGATGGTTGGGTCTTCACCCTCCCCCTTGTGGGGAGGGTCGGCCGGCAAGGCCGGCCGGGGTGGGGGCGCAGCGTCCGGAGAACCCCCACCCCGGACGACTGCGTCGTCCGACCCTCCCCACAAGGGGGAGGGTGAAGAAACCCGCATCGAGGTCGACGAAGTCTGCGCCACGCTGGATGTGCCGTTGGGGCCAGAAATCGGCCAATGCTGCGGCGGGCGCGTGGAGGTGCTGATCCGGCTGGTCGATGCCGCACTCGCCGCCGAATTGGTGGCGGCCGCCGAAGCCGAGGAGGCGCATCTGCCGCATGTCTATATCTTCGGTGGCGGCCATGTCGGCCAGGCGCTGGCGTCGACGGTAGCGCTTCTTCCCGTCCACGGCGTCGTCATCGAGACACGCGCCGAGGCGCTGGAAGGCATGCCGGAAACCGTCGAGACGCGGCTGACCCCGATGCCCGAGGCCGAGGTGCGCAACGCCCCGGCCGGCACCGCCTTCGCCATCCTCACCCACGATCATGCGCTCGATTTCCTGATCGTCGCCGAAGCGTTGAAACGTGACGACGCGGCCTATGTTGGCATGATCGGCTCGAAGACCAAGAAGGCCACATTCAGGAACTGGTTCCTAAAGTCGGCCGACGGCAGCGAAGCGGAATTTGCCCGCCTCGTCTCGCCGATCGGCGGCGATGCCGTCAAGGACAAGCGCCCGCCGGTGATCGCCGCACTCGCCGCCGCCGAGATCATGACGGCGCTGGTCGTGCACGGGGCGGCCTCAAGTGCCGACCGTCCCCATGACAGGGTGATGGCGAGCTAAGCTTGCGCCGCGGCTAAGCCGGCCGTTTCAAGCCGAGATGTTCACGCAGCGTGCGGCCCTCATAGTCCCTGCGAAACAGCCCGCGCCGTTGCAACTCCGGCACGACCAGCGTGGCAAAGGCGTCGAGTTCGCCAGGGAAGTAAGACGGCATCACGTTGAAGCCGTCGGCCGCACCACCTTCGAACCGTGCCTGCAACTCATCGGCGACCCGCGCCGCCGTGCCGACGATGCGCCAATGGCCGCGTGCGCCGGCGAAGTGGCGGGCAAGCTGGCGGATGGAGAGCCCGTCGCGGCGCGACTGCTCGACAACCAGCGTCTGCCGGCTTTTCATGCCCTCGCTCTCCGGCAGTTGGGGCAGCGGCCCGTTGACCGGATAGCGCCACAGATCTGAAATACTGAGATAGCTGGACAGCAGCGCGACGCCGACATCGTCGGGGATCAGTTCCTGCAATTCCTCATGTTTCTCCCGGGCTTCGGCCTCGGTTTCCGCCACCACGGGTGCTACGCCCGGCATGATCTTGATGTCGTCCGGCTCACGCCCATAGGCCGCCACGCGCCCCTTGAGGTCGTCATAAAAGGCCTTGGCTTCCTCGAAGGTCTGTGCCGCGGTGAACACGACGTCGGCGGTGCGGGCGGCAAGGTCGCGGCCGACATCCGAGGCGCCGGCCTGGACCATGACCGGCGCACCTTGCGGCGAGCGCGGCAGGTCGAGCGGATCGCGCACCGAAAAGCTCTGGCCCTCGTGAGCGGAACCCTTGCCGCTCCAAAGATCGGTAACTACTTCGGCGAATTCGCGCGCCCGCTCATAGCGGTCGGCATGCGGCTTGAGGCCCGTGGCGCCGAAATTGGCGGCTTCGATCGGGCTGGCCGAGGTGACCAGGTTCCAGCCGGCCCGGCCGCCGCTCAGATGGTCGAGCGACAGGAAGATTCGCGCCAGGCCGTAGGGCTCGTTGTAGCTCGTCGACGCCGTCGAAACGAGGCCGATGCGGCTGGTCTGGACGGCGAGCGCCGAAAGCAGGCTGATCGGCTCGAAGCCGATCGACCGCGACGTCTGGCTGGCGATGCTGACATTGGCTTCGCGCAGGCCGGCGGCGTCCTCGCAGAAGATCATGTCGAACTTGGCCGCCTCGGCCGTGCGCGCCAATTGGATATAATGGTCGATGTCGATGCCGGCCGTCACATGCGCCTTGGGGTGGCGCCAGGCGGCGATGTGATGGCCCGTCGCCCACAGGAAGGCGCCGAGCTTCATCTGGCGGGACGCGATCATTGGTCACCTCCGCCGGCAAGCCCAAGATGCGAGCGCAAGGTTGTTCCACGATAGCCCCCTCGAACGAGGCCGCGCCGCCGCAACTCCGGCACGACACGATCGACGAAATCGTCGAGCGCCGGACCCCGCGCCGGCATCAGGATGTTGAACCCGTCGCAACTCCTTGACTGGAACCGTTCCTCCAGCCTGTCGGCGATGGCGTCAGGTCTATCACCGGCGGCGAGCGAGACATTCATCAGCACCCGCACGGCGTCCGGATCGCGCCCGGCGGCCATGATGCGGCGTTTCAGATTGTCAAGGCGTACTTTTGCGCCTTCGGCCGGTCCATCGTCCAGCAGGATGACATCGGCGGTGCGGGCGGCGATATCCATGTCGGGCTCGGACAGGCCGGACAGAACCAGCACCGGCATCTCCTGCGGTGATCGTGCGATGTTGAGCGGTCCGCGCACGGAAAAGAATTCGCCCTTGTGATCGAGCAGGTGAATCTTGTCCGGATCGTGGAAGCGGCCGCCACTCTTGTCGAACAGCAGCGCATTCGCATCCCAGCCCTGCCACAGACCCTGCACGATGCCGACGAATTCCTCCGCACGGCGGCGAAAATCCTCGTCCGAAAATCCTTCGGGCTTGCTGAAGTTGGCGGCCTCGCGCGGGTTTTGTCTCAGCGATGCGTTCCAGCCGACACGGCCGTGGCTGATGATGTCGAGGGACGCGAAACGACGCGCCAGATTGTAGGGCTGGTGGACAACGGTCGAGGCCCCAGCGGCCAGGCCGATCCTGCTGGTTACTGTTGCCAGCGCCGCCACGAGTGTCGTCGCCTCGAACGGGCTACTGGAAACGGCGCTGCCAGGTCCGGAATCGGCGATAATGACCATGTCCAGGCCCGCCTCTTCCGCCTTGCGGGCAAGGCCGGCAACAAGGCCGAAGTCCGGCGTTGGCATGGATGTGAGATCAAGTGAGACGGCGAGATGCATTGTCGTGGTGTTGCCCATCGGCTGCTCGTATCTCATCCAGGTGCGGATTGCCCGGGTCAAACCGCGCAGAGGACGAAGCTAAGTTCGTCCTCTGGCAAGGCAAGCCCGGTGAATGGACCAGCAGGCAGTCACTTGCCGGCCAGCTCTATTTCCCGGCGAGAATATCCTTGATCAGCCGCTGGCAGCGCTCCGCCATGAAGTCGAGCAACAGCCGCACCTTCGGGTCTTGCAGTTTCTTGTGCGGATAGACGGCGGCGAATTGCACCGGCGTCGGTGGCGTGTTGGCGAGGATCACCTTAAGCCGCCGGTCGCGGATGAACGGCTCGACCTCGAAGCGCGGCTTGTTGATGATGCCGCGCCCGGACAATGCCCAGCCGGTCAGCACGTCGCCATCATCGGTATCGTAGGGCCCGTGCACCTCGAATTTCTGCGGCCCGGTGGGGGTCTGCAAGGTCCAGACATATTCGCGGGCACCGGAATAGCGCAGCATCAGGCAGTCATGCTTCCGGCCGATCAGTTCCTGCGGCTCCGCCGGCTCACCGCGCGCCTCCAGATATTTGGGCGCGGCCACCAGCACGCGTTCGCAGTCCATGATGCCGCGCATCCGCAGGCTGGAATCCTCGATGATGCCAAGCCGGAAGGCGACGTCGATGCCTTCCTTCATGATGTCGACATTGTGGTCGGAGAGCCTGAGCCGCACCTCGATATCAGGATATTTGTCGTGGAAATCGGGAATCCCCGAAGCCACCAGCCTGCGCCCGAGGCCGAGCGGCGCCGTCACCTTGATGGTGCCGCGTGGCTGGCCGGAGAGCGCCGAGACGGCGGCCTCCGCCTCGGTGATCGCCTCCAGCACCTGCTTGGCGCCGGCATAAAACACGGTGCCATGCTCGGTCGGCATCAATTGCCGTGTGGTGCGGTTGAACAGCCGCACGCCAAGATGCTTCTCCAGTTCCTTGATGCGGTTGGAGGCGACCGCTGGCGAAATGCGCATGTCGCGCCCCGCCGCCGACAGATTGCCGAGTTCGACGACGCGAACGAAGACGGCGATGTTGTCGAGATAGGCCATGCGGTTCCGGGGCTTTCATGCGGCTGCGTATAGCCAACCTAGTATTTTCCATTTTTTTTTGAAAGTCATCGCACACCTCGCCTCTTTTCGTTTGCGCGCCACACCGTAAAGTCAGCCAATCGGCAGGGACGACTTCAATGATGGATTTCGCGATTTTCTGGGACTGGCTGAGCTTCGCCGTGCGCTGGCTGCACGTCATCACCGCCATCGCATGGATCGGCTCGTCATTCTATTTCGTCGCGCTCGATCTCGGCCTGCGCCAGCGTCCAGGCATGCCTGTCGGCGCCTTCGGCGAAGAATGGCAGGTGCATGGCGGCGGCTTCTACCACATCCAGAAATATCTGGTGGCGCCGGCCGAGATGCCGGAGCACCTGACCTGGTTCAAATGGGAATCCTACGCCACCTGGCTGTCAGGCTTCGCCATGCTGTGCGTGGTCTATTACGCCGGCGCCGACCTGTTCCTGATCGATCCCAATGTGCTGCCCATGTCGGTGCCTACAGGCATCCTGCTGTCGATGGCAACGATCGGCGTCGGCTGGGTGGTCTATGATCTCCTGTGCCGCTCGCCGCTCGGCAAGAGCGACACCGGCCTGATGCTGGTCCTCTATTGCGTGCTGGTGTTCATCGCCTGGGGGCTGACGCACCTGTTCACCGGCCGCGCCGCTTTCCTGCATCTGGGCGCCATCACCGCGACGATCATGTCGGCCAACGTCTTCATGGTCATCATTCCCAACCAGAAGATCGTCGTCGCCGACCTCATCGCCGGCCGCAAGCCAGACCCCAAATATGGCAAGATCGCCAAGCAGCGCTCGCTTCACAACAACTACCTGACACTGCCCGTGCTGTTCCTGATGCTGTCGAACCACTATCCCCTGGCGTTCGGCACGCAGTTCAACTGGGTCATCGCCTCGCTGGTGTTCATCATCGGCGTCTTGATCCGGCACTATTTCAACACCGTGCACAAGCGTGCCGGCAATCCGCACTGGACATGGCTCGGCGCCCTTGTCCTGTTCATGGTCATCATCTGGCTGTCGACCGTGCCGAAGGTGCTGACTGGCGAACCGAAGGCTTCCGCCTCGGCGGAAGTCTATGTCGCCTCCGCGCATTTCCCAGCCGTGCGCGACACCGTGCTCGGCCGTTGCGCGATGTGCCATGCGGCCGAACCCGTCTATGAAGGCATCTACCATGCGCCCAAGGGCGTAATGCTGGACACCGATGCCAACATCGCCGATCACGCCCGCGAGATCTATTTGCAGGCTGGCCGCAGCCACGCCATGCCACCCGCCAATGTCAGCCAGATATCGGACAAGGAACGGGCGCTGCTGGTGGCCTGGTTCGAAGGCGCGGGGAAATAAGCATGACCTCGACACTTCTGCGCGGCCGCACGCTGTCCTTCGTGCGCTGGCCCGAAACCATCGACGATCATTCCGCCTGGCGCTACGAGGAGGATGGCGGCCTGCTGATAAGCGACGGCATGATCGTCGCTGCCGGCGCCTATGCCGATGTCGAGAAGCATGCCGGTGAGGGGACAACAAAGATCGATCACCGGCCGCATCTGCTGCTGCCGGGCTTCATCGATACGCACGTGCATTTCCCGCAGATGCAGATCATCGCTTCCTACGGCGCCGAACTGCTCGACTGGCTGAACACCTACACCTTCCCGGAAGAGACGAAATTCGCCAATGCGCAGCATGGCCGCCGCATCGCGCGGCTGTTCCTTGACGAGATGGTGCGCCACGGCACCACGACAGTGGTGGCTTATTGCTCGGTGCATAAGGCGTCGGCCGAGGCCTTCTTCGCCGAGTCGCATGATCGCAACATGCTCAACATCGCCGGCAAGGTGATGATGGACCGCAACGCGCCCGAGGGCGTGCTCGATACGGCGCAATCAGGCTATGACGACACCAAGGCACTGATCGCGGAATGGCACGGCAAGGGCCGCCAGCACTACGCCATCACCCCACGTTTCGCCATCACCTCCTCGCCGGAGCAGATGGAGATGGCCGGCGCACTCTGCCGCGAGCATCCCGGCCTGCACATGCAGACGCATCTTTCGGAAAATCATGCCGAGATCGCCTTCACGCAACAGCTCTACCCCTGGTCGCGCGACTACACCGACGTCTACGAACATTATGGGCTGCTGGGCAAAAAGAGCCTGTTCGGCCACTGCATCCATCTCGGGGATCGTGAGGCCGATGCGCTTTCGGATAGCGGTTCGGTGGCGGTGTTCTGTCCGACCTCGAACCTGTTCCTCGGCTCCGGCCTGTTCGACTATCAGCGCTACCGCCGTCGCGAGAAACCGTTGCGGATCGCGGCGGCCACCGATGTCGGCGGCGGCACCAATTATTCCATGCTGCGCACCATGGACGAAGGCTACAAGGTGATTGCGCTGAACGGCGAGAAGCTGAACCCGTTCCAGTCCTTCTGGCAGATTACGCGCGGCAATGCCGAGGCGCTGTCGATGGCGGAAAAGATCGGCACGCTGGATGAAGGCACCGACGCCGATATCGTCGTGCTCGATGCCAGGGCAACGCCCGCGATGCGGCTCAGGATGGAAACGGTCGAGACGCTGGCGCAGGAACTGTTTCTGCTGCAGACGCTGGGCGACGATCGCGCCGTGCGCGAAGTCTATGTCGCGGGGCAGCCGGCCAAGAGTGACCTGGCGAATTAGAGGCCTACGGTGCGTTCCTTGCTTGACCCGGCGGCAGCCATCGGTCAAAGCGTGCGGCGAAGTTGACAGGGGAACGACATGGCCGTTGCTGACGACATCGCTCTGATCAAGAGACAGGAAGAGACCCTTGTCTTTGCCGCCTTCGATGAAGCCGTTGCCTTCAAGATCGGCTCGGCCATCCGGGACCGGGCTCTCGCCGAAACCCTGCCCATCATCGTGGATATCAGGCTGTGGGGCCGGCCGCTGTTCTATGCGGCAATGCCCGGTTCCAACGCCTCCAATCCCGACTGGGCGCGGCGCAAGATCAATGTCGTCAAACGGTTCCTGCGAAGCACCTACCGCATGGTGCTGGAACAGCAGCGCCCGGACCGCACCTTCAAGGTCGGTGAGGGGCTCGACATCTCGGACTACGTGCTGGCCGGCGGCGGCTTTCCCGTCACGGTCAAGGGCGCCGGCGTCATTGGCGTGATCGCCGTCTCCGGACTGCCGGAGCGCGAGGATCATGGCGTGGTGGTCGAGGCGCTGTGCAATCACCTGGGCATCGAAGCAAGCGAGCTTGCTCTGTCGCCGGAAACAAATTCGTGACGTTGACGCCGCCCCTCATCCGCCTGCCGGCACCTTCTCCCCGTATAGGGACGGGGAGAAGGGATTTTGTCGCGACGCCAGCGACCCCCTCTCCCCGTTCTTCACGGGGAGAGGGTAAGGGTGAGGGGCGGCGCCAGCCTTGCAAGCATTCGCGAAGCATCGACGGCATCACACCATGACCGTGCTCGACCCCAAACCCTTTCTCACCTCGATCTTCAAGGCGGCCGTTGCCGCCGCCGACCCGGAAAAGACCATCAGGCATCATTTGCCGGCTAGACCCAAGGGCCGAACCATCGTCATCGGCGCGGGGAAAGGCTCGGCGCAGATGGCGGCGGCCTTCGAAAAGGTGTGGGACGGGCCGATCGAAGGGCTGGTCGTCACCCGCTATGGCTATGGCGCCAAATGCGAGCGCATCGAGATCATCGAGGCGGCGCATCCTGTACCGGATGCCGCTGGCCTCGAAGCCTCGCGGCGCTTGCTCGCAAAGGTCCACGGCCTCACGGCGGACGATCTGGTCGTGGCGCTGATTTCCGGCGGCGGCTCGGCATTGCTGCCGTCTCCGGCCGGGGGCTTGACACTGGCCGACGAGATCGCCGTCAACGAGGCGTTGCTCGCTTCCGGCGCACCGATCGCGGCGATGAACACCATCCGCAAGCATGTCTCCACCATCAAGGGTGGCCGGCTGGCCGCAGCCGCGTGGCCGGCCAAGGTGGTGTCGCTGGTTGTCTCCGACATTCCCGGTGACAATCCGGCACTTGTCGCGTCCGGCCCGACCGTGCCGGACATCGGCAGCCGCGAAGATGCGCTGGCGTCGATCTCGGCCTATGGTATGAACCTGCCGGAGGCAGTGATGGCGCACATCAGTTCGCCGGCGGCCGATGCGCCAAATCCCGATGATCAGCGCTTTTCGCGCAATGAGGTGCATCTGATCGCCTCGGCTGGCGTGTCACTGGAAGCAGCTGCGGCGGAAGCCAGGCGCCAAGGCGTCGAAGCCGTCATCCTTTCCGATGCCATTGAGGGCGAGGCACGTGAGGTCGGCGGTGTTCACGCGGCCATCGCTCGCGAAGTGGCGACGCGCGACCGGCCGTTCAAGAAGCCGGTGCTGATCCTGTCGGGCGGCGAAACCACCGTGACATTGCGGGCAAAGGGCAAGGGCGGCCGCAACTCGGAATTCCTGCTCGCCTTCGCCCTCGGTATCAACGGCGTGGAAGGCATCCATGCGCTGGCCGCCGACACGGACGGCATCGATGGCTCGGAAAACAACGCCGGCGCTTTCGCCGACGGCTCAACCGTGTCACGCATGCGCGCGGCCGGCGTCGACGCCAAGGCGATGCTGGCGGGTAACAACGCCTGGACGGCCTTCAATGCCGTCGGCGATCTTTTCGCGCCTGGCCCAACCGGTACGAACGTCAATGATTTGAGGGCGATCCTCGTCCGTTGACGGCAGGGCCTCCGACGTCGTCATCCTAGGGCGAAGTAGGAGCGAAGCTCCGTCGCGAAGACCCTAGGATCCATGCCGTTACCTTAGCCACAAAGTGCGTCGGAGCAGAAATTCTTCACCGTTGCAGCGCGTGAAAGCAACGGCATGGATCCTCGGGTCTGCGCCGCGTCGCTTCGCTCCTTGCTTCGCCCAAGGATGACGAAACGATGAGCTTTCGGCTAATCTCCAAGCTCGCATGATCTCACGTCCCCATCAGCTTCTTCACCTGCTTCATATCCTTCAAAAACCGTTCGCGCTCGGCTTCCTTGTCGGCTGGCTCATGGATGCGCAGGATGAAGGAGGGGTGGATGGTGATGAAGACGCGCAAGCCATCTTCTCGCTCGATCACCTGGCCGCGCATCTTGGTCACCGGGATCGCCTTGCCCAGCAACGACAATGCCGCCGTGGCACCGAGCGCCACGGCGAGGTTAGGCTTGATGAGCGCGAACTCCCTGTCGAGCCACCAGCGGCAGGCCTGGACTTCGCCGGCATTGGGCTTTGAGTGGATGCGCCGCTTGCCGCGCGGTTCGAACTTGAAGTGCTTGACCGCATTGGTGACATAGACCTTCAGGCGGTCGACGCCCGCGTCGTCCAGGATGGCGTCGAACACCTTGCCGGCGGGGCCTACGAAAGGTTTGCCGGTGAGGTCCTCCTGGTCGCCGGGCTGTTCGCCGACGAAAACCACTTTGGCGTTGTCGGGCCCTTCGCCGAACACGGTCTGTGTCGCATCGCGCCACAAGGGACAGCGGCGACAACCCTTCGCGACTTCGCGCAACTCGGTGATGGTGCTCGCACCATCGTCCTCAAGCTCTTCGGCCGGCTGGCGTTTTGGCCAATGCTTTGCCTGCACCTTGGCGTGACGCGGCGCGGGCGTTGTCGACATCCTGGCGATCATAGCTGTAGCGGCCTTGTCCGCTCCTGCGATTAGATCTGGAATGAGCGAAGCCTCTGGAAGGTTCCGCCAATATTTTTTTCGGCATCTCCTTCTGCATGGTCTTCACCTTCGCCGCGCCGGATTGAAGATGTTCTCGAAATGGGTGCGCCACAGCGCCTCGGTATCATCCTGTGCCGGCACGTCACCCTTCGCGGCGCCCGGCCCGATCGCCAGCCATCTCGGATGGTAAGAGCACTCATACGTTCACGGTATGTTCTAATTGGCCGCTACGCTACCTCTTTTGCGGGCAGGCGGCGAAAAGTGAACGCCGCCCCATCGTCAGGTCGTCACACCTCGTGCAGGTAGAGATGATAATCCAGTTCGCTGACCGTGCGTGCCACGCGCAGATATTCGGACTGTTTGATCGCCACGAAGGTTCGGTGCAGATCTTCGCCAAGCGCCCCTTTCAGGAAGCTGGACGCTCTGGCGGCTTCGATGGCCGCCCGCCAGTCGGCCGGCATGGTGGTGCGGGTCACCTCGGCCTCATAGCCATTGCCGGTGGTCTCGGGGCCGGGGTCGAGCGCTTCGTCGAGACCCTTGATGATGCCGGCCAGCACTGTCGCTGCGATCAGATAGGGATTGGCGTCGACGCCCGACGGGCGATGCTCGATGCGCCGGTTCCTGGCGTCGCCCGCTGGCACGCGCAGCGCCACGGAGCGGTTGTTGACCCCCCAGGTGGGCGCCACCGGCGCATAGGATTGCGACACGAAGCGGCGCCAGGAATTGGCGTGCGGCGCAAACACCAGCATCGATTCCGCCATGGTCTGGATCAGGCCGCCGAGACCGCGCAGCAGCGGCAGCGACCAGGTTTCGCCGGGGCTTTCCGAAAAGACGTTCTTGCCGTCCTTGTTCTGCAGCGAGACATGGAAATGCATGCCCGAGCCGGCATATTTCTCGATCGGCTTGGCCATGAAGCAGGCGGTGACGCCATGGCGGCGCGCCTGCGCCCGCACCAGCCGCTTCAGCATGACCAGATCGTCGGCCGCCCGCATCACGTCCTTGCGGTAGTTCAGCGTCAACTCGTACTGGCCTGGCGCATACTCGGAGATCACCGTCTCGGCGGGAATGCCTTGCGCCTTGGCGGCGGCATAGATGTCGGAGAACAGCGGCTCCATGCCGTGCAGATGGTCGACCGAATAGACCTCCGTCTTGCCCGAGACGCGGCCGTCCAGCACCGCGCGTGCCGGCTGCACCTTGCCGTCGGCATCGCGCTCGTTGGCCAGCAGGAAAAATTCCAGTTCGAAGGCGCCCGCGGGATAGAGGCCCTTGCCCGCCAGGATCTCGACTTGCCGTGCGAGCGCCAGGCGCGGGTCCGACGACATCGGTTGGCCGTCGAGGTGATACATCGCCATCAGCACCTGGCCGCGCGGCGGATTGGTGCCATAAAGCGGCACCAGCGTGCCGGGAATTGGCCATGCCCTGAGGTCGCCGTCGCCGGTAGTCCAGATCAGCCCGGTTTCGTGCACATCCTCGCCGGTGATGTCGAGGCCGAGGATCGAGATCGGCATGTGCCGGCCGCCCTCGAAGATGCTTTTCAGCTCGTGCCGGCGCACGATCTTGCCACGGCCGACACCATTGGCGTCGGTCAGCACGATATCGAAGGCCTCGATCTCGGGATGGGCATCGAGAAAGGCTTGCGCCTCGGTGGGCGAGGAGCCCGAAGGTGAAATCATGATGGCACTCGGGTTTGGCTGGGCCGCTTGTCTCATGCCGCAAGCTTTGCCGCAACCGCACCGAAGGCGGCGATCAGCCGGTCCACCTGCGCGGCGCGGGTTGCCGGCGAGATCAGCATCATGTTGTGGAACGGCGCGATCAGCACGCCGCGATTGACCAGCGCGACATGGATGGCGGCCTCCAGTTCCGGCGCATGCGCGGTCTCCGCCTCGGCGCCGTTGCGCAACGGGCCGGGCGCGCAGATGAATTCGACGCGGGCGCCGACACGGGCGACATGCGATGGCAGGCCATAGCGGTCGATCGCTCCGGTCAGCCCGGCATCCAGACGCCGCGCGAGATGGTCCATGCGGTCATAATTCTCCTGCGTCATCACTTCTTCCAGCGTGGCGCGCATCGTGGCGAACTGCAGCGGATTGGCCGACAGCGTCGTGCCCATGCCGGAATAGCCGGGCTCTTTTGTCCTGTTGTAATCGGCATAGCGCGAGGCGACCTCGTCGCTCATGCCCCAGACGCTTGCCGGGACACCGCCGGCGATCGGCTTGCCCAGCACGAAGAGATCCGGATCGAGCCCATATTTCCTTGTGTAGCCGCCGGGCCCGGTCGAGATCGTGTGGGTCTCGTCGATCAGGAGCAGCGTGCCGGCTGCGCGGGTCAGTTTGCGCAGCGCGTCATGAAAGCCCGAATCGGCCAGCACCATGCAGGAATTGGTCAGCACCGGCTCGGCGATGACGCAGGCTACATCCCTGTCCTCGAGCGCGGCTTCCAGCGCGGCAACGTCGTTGAACTCGATGACCTTGGCCGTGCGGGTCAGGTCGCGGAATTCGCCCGCCAGCCCAGGCCGGTTGACCGGCTTGCGGTCGATCAGCCGCACCATCGTCTCGTCGACCGAGCCGTGGTAGCAGCCGTTGAAGACCAGGATCTTCTCGCGGCCGGTGACGGCGCGGGCGATGCGGAGCGCAAAGCGGTTGGCGTCGGTCGCCGTGGTCGCGATCTGCCAGAACGGCAGCCCGAAATGCCGCTGCAGCAGCGGCCCGATGGCGAGCGCGTCCTCTGAAGGCAGCATATAGGTCAGGCCGCGACCGGCCTGACGGCGGATGGCGCGCGCCACCGGCGGCGGCGAATGGCCGAACATCGAACCGGTGTCGCCAAGGCAGAAATCGTCCAGCCTGTTGCCGTCGATATCAGTGATCGTGGCGCCCCTGGCGCTGTCGACCAGGATCGGAAACGGCGTCGGCCAGTCGTTCATCCAATGCATCGGCACGCCGCCGAAGAAGCCCGGCAGGCCGTTTCCAACCTTGGCCTGCGACTTCGGCCGCGCCTCGCGGAACGCCGCCCCTTCCGTCTCACGCAGTTCGGCGATGCGGTCACGGCTGATGCCGCCGATGGGCGTCCTGGAACTGTCGCTGCTGTGCATGAAACCCCCTCTGATAGGTTCCTCTTAGACAATCAACCTCCGCGACCGCAATTGGCCGCGCGTCTGTTCTGCATTGGCTCAGCAGTAGGGCAGTAGGGCAGTAGGGCAGTAGGGCAGTAGGGCAGTAGGGAGGCAGTTTCCCGGCCTGTTCTCAGGTCCGGAACATACTACCTGCTGCCTATTCGCTCAGGCCGTGATGTCGATGACGCCACAGTCGCCGGCCGTACTGCCGAAAACGACCCGGCGTTCTTCCTTGTCCCACATCATGGAGGTGATGGCGCCCTTGCCCGGCCGCCGCAGCAGCACTTCCTTGGCGTCGGCGAAGCGCACCGCCATGACCATGCCGTCATCGTAGCCGATGGCCGCGACGTCCTGGCTCGGATGGCAGGCGACCGAGGTCACCATGGCGTTGCCGCGCGTGCCGAGCTCCAGCGGCGCCTTGCCCATCGGCCCGTCCTTGCCGGAAAACGGCCAGACGATCGCCGCCGGCGCACCGGAACTCGCCAGCCATTTGCCCTTCACGCTCCATGAAAGGCTTTTGACCTTGCCGGGATAGCCGCTCATGCGCATGTGCTTGCCGTCGGCCAGCTTCCAGCCATGCAAGGCGTTTTCCTGCATGGTCGTAACCAGAAAGGCGCCGTCGGGCGAGAAGGTGATGCCGGTATGGGCGCCGGCCCATTCAAGCTCGACCGGCTTGCCCTCGACGGCCGGGAAATGCAGCGTCGCACCATTGTAGCGGGCGACACCGAAGCGCATGCCTTTGGGCGAGAACGCCAGCCCCTCGACGGAACGCGGATGGGCGAACTCCCTGGTCTTGCCGTCGGCAAAGCGCACGAAGGCGGTCTTGCCCGAGGCATAGGCGATGGTGCCTTGCGGCCCGGCGGCGACGCTGGTGATCCACTTCTTGCCGGCGCTCGCCAATTCGGTCACTTCGCCGCCGGCCTTCACGGCGAACGCCTTGCCGTCCTCGCCGCCGGTGATCAGCCGGTCATTGGCCGCGTCATGGAAGGCGCTGAGCAATCCGTCATTGGCCTGGACGGTCTTGTGGCCATTGTCGAGCCGATGAATGGCGCCATCGGCCAGCGCAAAATGCGGCACATCGCCAAGAAAGACGGCGGCGACGCAATGGCCTTCGAGATCAAGCGGGGCGACGGTTGGCATGATTATCTTTGTTCAACGGGATGAGATTACACAGGCGGCTTACTCGACGTTTGCGGTTCGGGCAACCAGGAGGATCGCCATGGGGTCATCAAAGCAATCCCTTGGCGCGCAGGTCGGACGCGAACGTTGCCAAGGGCATCACCAAGGTCAATTCCCGCCCTTGCACGCGCTCGGCTCCATAGCTGGCGTACCACCTCGCGGCTCGCTCGCTCTTGGCATCAATGATGAGCAGGATGCCGCCACCCTCGCCGGCGAGCCGCAGGCAGCGCAACGCGGCGGCGGCAAGCAGTTGACCTCCAAGCCCATGCCCGGCAACGGTGCGGTCGGTTGCAAGCCGGGCAAGCTTGAAACCGGAAACCTCGTGTCTCGCAAGGCCCTTCGTCATTGTTTCGGGCACGGTTTCATGAGCTACGGCAGACGGCGCGATGGTATAGAAACCGAGGATACGCTCCGAAGCTGTGTCATCGATCGCACAGAAGGTCTTGGCTGCATTCTGGTCGTGGCTCTGTCGCGCGAACCTTCGCAGGAAGTCGTTCATTTGCCTGTCGCCGCAATCGAAAGACGCCCGATCGTGTCCTTTCGCGATCGGTTCCTCGTGCCAAGGCGGAAGCGTCACAGTGTATCCGGCAAGGTGGCGATCGCGGCCCGGAGCTTGGCGTTGGGTTTTGGCGGGTGTTCCAACAGGTTAAGGATGCGCGTGAAATCGCGGCCGGATACCGTCGTCACCTCGGCGGCTTCGATCACGGCCTGCGCTTCGGGCACGATCTTGTCGAGGATGAAATCGGTCATGTCCTTGTGCGACAGTGCTGCGGCGCGGGCGATCATCGCCTTTTGCGCTGGAGGAATGCGGATTTGGAAGCGCTCGCTTTTGTTGTCGGCTGATCTAGGCATAGATATCTTCCCAGTGTCGATGTACACATACTATGTGTACATCGTGAGATATTCAACCCGCTAAGGCGCCGTGAGGTCAGGTCTACGCCTGGCAGGCGTCAAAGCTCTTCTTCAGCCGCTCGGCGTCGAGCTCGCGGCCTATGAACACCAGCCGGCTCTCATGCTTTTCGCCGTCCTTCCAGGCGCGTTGGTGATCGCCCTCGATGATCATGTGCACGCCCTGCAGGACATAGCGCTCGTCATCGCCCTTGAGCGCGATGATGCCTTTCAGGCGCAGGATGTTCGGACCCTCCATCTGGGTGATCTTCTCGATCCAGGGGAAGAATTTCTTCGGGTCCATCTCGCCGCCGCGCAGCGACACCGACTTCACCGTCACGTCGTGGATATCGGAAGGATGCGAATGGTCATGATCATGATGATGATGGTGGTGGTCATGCCCTTCGTGATCATGGTCGTGGTCGTGATGATCGTGGTCATGATGGTCGTGATCGTCGCGCGCTTCGAGGAAATGCGGGTCGTTTTCCAGCGCCCTGGACAAGTCGAACGCGCCGCGGTCGAGAACTTCCGACAGAGCAACGCCGGCGCGCGTCGTGCGATGGATCCTTGCCGCCGGATTGATGGCGCGGATCGTCGCCTCGACCTTGGCGAGTTCTTCGGGGGTGACGAGGTCGGTCTTGTTGAGCACGACGACGTCGGCGAAGGCGATCTGGTCCTCGGCTTCCTTGGAATCCTTGAGCCTGAGCGGCAGATGCTTGGCGTCGACCAGCGCCACGACGGCGTCCAGCTTGGTCTTGGAGCGCACGTCATCGTCCATGAAGAAGGTCTGCGCCACTGGCACCGGATCGGCGAGGCCGGTGGTCTCGACCACGATGGCGTCGAAGCGGCCGGGCCGGCGCATCAGGCCTTCGACGACGCGGATCAGGTCGCCGCGCACCGTGCAGCAGGCGCAGCCATTGTTCATCTCGTAAATCTCCTCGTCGGATTCCACGATCAGGTCGTTGTCGATGCCGATCTCGCCGAATTCATTGACGATGACCGCGTAACGTCTGCCGTGGTTTTCCGACAAGATGCGGTTGAGCAGCGTCGTCTTGCCGGCGCCGAGATAGCCGGTGAGAACGGTTACGGGAATCTGCGTCTGTGCGTCGCTCATAGCTTGCCTCGAATGACTGGGCCTGGAAATCCAGGCCGAATAAAGGGATTGTCGGTTCCATATAGGAGGTGTGCCGGGCTTTTGCACGGGGCAAACCAATGGGCCAAGCGGCCGGCCGGGATTGTCCTGTGGTGATGGTGGCGGAAAGTGTCGCCGTTTCTGTGATTGGAAGGCAAAGAAGGCATCTTGCCAGGAGTCGCCGATCGTCGCAGCGGCCGTCGTCGTCATCGTCGCGGATCCGAGGCTCGGGAAACTCGTTTGTCATCTAACTGAAATAAACATCTGGCATTAGCCACGGCGGACACCACAATGCTTGCCGGCAAAGCTGTTGGGGCGCCGGAATCTTTTTTTCGATCGTCGATTGCCAACCGGCCGGCTGCGTCTATGCTACGCGCACCGGTACGGCCGAAGAGGGATGACCATGGCCAAGGCGGACAAGACTGCAACAATGAGCCGGCTGCATTCGGCGGCAAGGCTGGCAAGAACGGCACTTGCGGCGCGGCTTTTGGCGCATGGCTTCTATGCCGGCCAGGATCAGATC
This sequence comes from Mesorhizobium sp. B2-4-17, assembly GCF_006441275.1. Lineage (NCBI taxonomy): Bacteria > Pseudomonadati > Pseudomonadota > Alphaproteobacteria > Hyphomicrobiales > Phyllobacteriaceae > Mesorhizobium > Mesorhizobium sp. B2-4-17. The sequence goes on from NZ_VFUX01000011.1 coordinate 35,674, forward strand.
ATGCTGGCGCTTGATCGCGAGGACGGCCAGACGCCGGGCAACCTCGCCGGTCGCCTCGGCGTGCGCCCGCCCACCATCACCAAGACCATCAACCGGCTGCAGGCCCAGGGCTTTCTGGAAAAGCGCGCCTCCGAGTCCGATGCTCGTCAGGCGCATATCTTCCTCACCGATACCGGCCGCGAAACCATTCGCGCCATCGAGAAGTCGGTGAAGAAGACCGAAAAGCAGGCGCTGAAGGGCCTCGACAAGAAGGACCAGAAGTCGCTGTTCAAGCTGCTTGCCCGCATCGAGGCCAATCTCTCCAACGCGGAATTGGTCTTGATCGACGACGACGCCGAGTCGGACGACTGATCGCCTGATTGCAACGGTCAGGCAGCTGCCGGACCTTCCCGGATCAGCGAGGACCAGCGCCCCGGCGTCATGCCGAACGCCTTCTTGAATTGCCTGTTGAAGTGGCTCTGGTCGGTGAAGCCCGCTTCGACCGCGATCTGCGCCAGGGGCTCGCCGGCGGCGATCATCCGCCGCGCGCGCTGAAGCCGGCGCATCACCAGGAAACGATGCGGGCTGGTCGAGAAGGCGGCGCGGAAATGCCTCGACAAGGCATAGCGGTCGAGCCCGGTGACCGCTTCCAGTTCGCCGGAGGTCACGGGGCGAGTGGCGTTCTCCGTGAGATAGTCGCGCGCCAGCGCTGCCGCCCGCCACGCCGTTCTGGCCATCGGCTTAGCCGGCTGGCCGGCATGGCGCGACAGGCTCCGCATCAACTGGCTGAGGAAGTCGGCAACGAACAACTCGTCGAGTTCCTGCCGCAACGGCCCCAGTGCTGAAAGCAGCGTCGCGCAGAAGGCATCGTCCCTCACCACGGCATCCCTGACGAAGGGCAGGGATAGCCCGCCAAGGCAATCGAGCATCAGCGACGGTTCTAGATAGAGCATCCTGTAGCGCAACCCGTCCTCGGTGCCGGCGCCGCCATCATGCAATTCGTCGGGATGCAGCACGATGATCTGGCCGGGCAGGCTTAGCCGCACCGCACCGCGATAGCGAAAGGTCTGCACACCCTGCAGCGTCACCCCGATCGCGTAAGTATTGTGACGGTGCGGATCGAAGGCGCTGCCGTGAAACCGCGCCTCGATCCGCTCCATGCCGACAGGGTCGGGAGCGGAGATGATGCAGTTTTCGGCCGCGCCAGCGCACAAACGTCCAAGACCCTCGAAGGCCTGGCGGTCTAGTTCGAACGACATCGTCTCCTTCAGCCTCGCAATCGGGGCCTAATTCTCGAATGGTCCATTTTCTCATGTTCGATACGAAATTTGCAATCGTCCTGCGGGAAGACTTGCCGGTCTGGCAGAAACTCAACGTCACCGCCTTCCTGACCAGCGGCGTCGTCGCGCAGTTTCCAGACATCATCGGCGAGCCCTATCGCGACCGCGCCGGCAATCTGTACAACCCGCTGTCGATCCAGCCGGTCATCATGCTGTCGGCCGATCAGGCGACGCTGGCCACGATTCACCGGCGCGCGCTGGAGCGCGGCGTGACCACCTCGCTCTATGTCGAGGAGATGTTCTCGACCGGCTTCGACGCTGCCAACCGCGCCGTCTTCGCCGAATTCGCGCCCGAGGACGCCAAGGTGGTGGGCATCGCATTGCGCGCCGAGAAGAAGGTCGTCGACAAGATCACCAAGGGCGCCCGTATGCACGCATAGAGGCAAAAGATTGCTTAGGCCGCACTGGGCTGTGGACTCTTAAAGCGAAGCGACAATCTGACGACCGACAAACTCCACGAACATTTCAATATTGCCGCCAAGGCGGTAGTGAATGCCGATTGTAAGCAACTCCCAGCGCACAAGTGCTGGCGCCGAATGTCGCAATTGAGCGCCAGCTCGGCGTATCTCATGGCGACTCTCTCAATACGCCAGGTGCAAATTACTGGTCAGGTCAGTGGGCTTAAGGAGGATTTGCATGCGGGGGGCGCTATTGCTTTTGAAGTCGATGGTCCGGCGCAAGCATGCGTGGTTTGTCATTGTGAAAGTTGTCGGCGGCAATGTTCCGCGCCGATGACCACCTACATTGGCGTCTTGGATGGTCACTGGCGATGGTTGGGCAAGCCGCCGAAAATGTTCAACTCTTCTCCCCGTGTAGAAAGAACATTTTGCGGTCACTGTGGCTCGGCGCTGTCCTTCCGTTCAACGAACATGTCTGGTGTCATGCATTTTTTTGCCGCAGCGATGGAGGAGCCGGAAAAATTTGCACCCACGCTGCATGTCGCCTTTGAGGAGAAGCTCCCTTGGTTGAAACTCGCCGACGGCCTGCCGACACGGTTTGGGCCTGACTACACGAAAAGCTAGATCTTAAGTGATGGACAACCACAGGCAGGACGAGGGCTAAGCCTGCACAGGCGTATCGTTGTGCCAGACGCTTTTGGCTTGCCGGCAAGCGATAATTGCCGCAAAGGTGGATTCCAGCCCCAGCTTCCCCCGGCCTGCAAGTGAGTGCTCCCCAAAGATATGTCGAAAGCGCGACGCCGCCCGTGGCGATCCTGTGCATGCTTGCGACCTACGTCTTCTTCACCTTCCTCGACACCAGCAGCAAATATCTCGTCCTGGCCGGTGTTTCCGCGCTGATCGTCGCCTGGGTGCGCTTTGCCGTGCATGTGGTGCTTGTCGGCGCGCTGCTGCGCGGCTGGCGCGAGCCGGTGCGGTTTCGCCCGGTCAATCTGCCGGCGCATGTGCTGCGCGGTGTGTTCCTGTTCGGCTCGACCATGTGCAACATCCTGGCCCTGCGCTCCCTGCAACTGGCCGAGACGACGTCGATCTATTTCTTCGGGCCGATGGTGATCACCGCACTTGCCGGTCCGCTGCTCGGCGAATGGGCCGGCTGGCGGCGCTGGCTGGCCATTCTGGCGGCCTTCGCCGGGGTTCTGATCATCACCCGGCCCGGTGTCGGCGTTTTCGGCATCGGGCATCTCTTCGCGCTCGGCTCGATGCTGTCCAACAGCTTCTACGTCATCATGACGCGCCGCATGTCGGCCACCGAAACGCCGGAAAGCCTGATCCTGTTCTCGGCGCTGGCCCCGGCGGTGCTGCTTTTGCCGATGCTGCCGTTTTCATTCTCGCTGCCGCATGATGGCTGGCACTGGTTCGTGCTGCTCATGCTCGGCGTTTTCGGCGGCGTCGGGCACTGGCTGCTGGTCCAGGCCTATCGGCTGGCGACGACCACGGCACTGGCGCCCTATCCCTATTCGCAGATGGTATGGATGATCCTCTCCGGCTGGATCGTCTTTAGCCAATTCCCCGACCGCTGGACACTGGTCGGCGCCGCCATCATCGTCGCCAGCGGCCTCTACATCGTCCACCGCGAGCACCGGCTCCGGCTGCAGAGCCGAGCGGTCTCCGATGTCGAAGCCGAAGCGCTGGCAAAAAAACTTTGATTTGCCCCCAATCGATGGCATAAGGCCGCCTTTAAACTGTTTAATGCATGTTACCCAAAAGTGGGAACCGGTTCCGGGACAACCACATGCATAGGGACTAAAGCCGGTCGGGGAGCACAGGTCACTGGCACAGAAGATCAAGCTGTCGACGATCGCGGATGCGCTCGGCGTGTCCACCGCCACGGTGTCACTGGCGCTGCGCGACAGCCCGCTGGTTGCCGGCAGCACGCGCGATCGCATCAAGGAACATGCGCGCGCCATCGGCTACATCTACAACCGCCGCGCCGCCAGCCTTCGCACCTCGCGCTCGGGCATTGTCGGCGTCGTCGTCCACGACATCATGAACCCGTTCTTCGCCGAGATCCTGCGCTCGATCGAAAGCGAACTCGACCGCAGCCGGCAGACCTTCATCCTGTCCAACCACTACGACCAGCTCGAGAAGCAGCGCACCTTCATCGACACGCTGCTGCAGCTCGGCGCCGACGGCGTCATCATGTCGCCGGCCATCGGCACGCCAGCTTCCGACATCCTGATGGCCGAGGAGAACGGCCTGCCGGCAGTGCTGATCGCCCGCACGGTCGAGGGCGCCGACGTGCCGGTGTTTCGCGGCGACGATGCTTACGGCACCGGCCTTGCCACCAACCATTTGATCTCGCTCGGGCACAAGCGCATCGCCATGATCGGCGGCACCGACCAGACCTCGACCGGCCGCGACCGCTACCAGGGCTATGTCAACGCCATGGAGGCGGCGGGGCTCGAAGTCAGACCGTCCTGGCGCATCGCCGGGCCGCGCACAAAGCAGGCCGGCTTCGAAGCCGCCGGGCAATTCCTGGCGCTGAAGGACAAGCCGACCGCCGCCTGCTGCTGGAACGACCTCGTCGCCATCGGCCTGATGAACGGCATCGCGCGTGCCGGTTTGGTGCCGGGCATCGACATCTCCGTCACCGGTTATGACGATCTCGAGGAAGCTGCGATCGCCACTCCGGCGCTGACCACCGTCTGGAACGGCCAGCGCGAGGTCGGCCGCCGTGCCGCCAGCGCGCTGCTCGACAAGCTCAACGGGCAGACGGTGCGGCCCTCGCAGGAATTGATCAAGCCGGAGCTGCATGTGCGTCAGTCGACCGGCAAGCCGGTGGAGCGTGCATGACCAAGGCTGAACAGCTCGATACCATTGCCGTTCTGGTGCCGGCGGATTTCAGCGGCCATGCGGCAGAGCGTATCGACCGCACGTTCAGGCGCGTCGGGATCGAGCGCACCGATCCGGCGCTGGTCACCGAGGAGATGCGCCGCACGGTGCGTGGCATAGCCTCCTTTGCCGGCATCGGCGCGGCGATGATGGACGCATTGCCCAATCTCGAGATCATCGCCTCCTTCGGTGTCGGCTACGATTCGGTCGATGTCAGCCATGCGGCGGCGAAGGACATCATGGTCACCAACACGCCCGACGTCTTGACCGAAGAGGTTGCGGACACGGCGATCGGGCTGCTCATCAATACGGTCCGCGACCTGCCGCGCGCCGAGACCTGGCTGCGTGACGGCAGTTGGGTGCGCAAGGGCAACTATCCGCTGAGCCGGCTGACCTTGCGTGGTCGCAGCGTTGGTATTTTCGGCATGGGCCGTATCGGGCAAGCCATTGCCCGGCGGCTGGAAGCGTTCGGCCTGCCGATCGCCTATCACAACCGGCGTCGTGTCGAAGGTCTTGCCTACCAGTATCATCCGACACTGAAGGGCCTTGCCGAAGCGGTCGACACGCTGATTTCGGTCGCACCCGGCGGAATTTCGACGCAGAAGGCGGTCAACGCCGAGATCCTGTCGGCGCTCGGCGCCAACGGTGTCTTCGTCAACATCGGCCGCGGCAGCACGGTCGACGAGACGGCCCTTGCGGCGGCTCTTGCCGACGGCACCATCGCCGCCGCCGGGCTCGATGTCTTCGCCGACGAACCTAACGTGCCCAAGGCGCTGCTCGACGCGCCGAATACCTCGCTGCTGCCGCATGTCGGCTCCGCCTCGGAGCATACGCGCCGCGCGATGGCGGATCTGTGCGTCGATAATCTGGTGTCCTGGTTCAGCGACCGCCGGCCGCTGACACCGGTGCCCGAGACCGCGCATGTGAAGGCTCGCAGCTGAGCGGCCAGGCCACCATATTATTAACGCCAGCTTAACCCTTTGAAATCATTTTTTATCCAGAAGTTCGCAGGGTGAAGAAAGAATGAAAGTGCTTTCCGCACTGATTGCCGTCGCCGCGCTGTTTGGCGGCGTCCAACTGTTTCACGGCGGCAATGGCGAAAGCGTCGCCGAAGACGCCCCGGCGCCCGGCAACACCTACAGGCTGGTCGCCAATGGCGACGAAGGGGCCTGCGCGGTCACGCGCGGCGCCCCGGTCTCGGACGGCCTGTCGCTGTTGACGGTAGCGCCCAATTGCCGGCGGCTCTTGCCAGGCATCGAACAGGCAAAATTTTGGCGTGAAGGACAGGACGGAACGGTCGCGTTCAGCGCGAACGGCATCGATCCGATCGTGACCTTCGCCGTGGCCGATGGCGGCGGCTATGAATCCTACGCCCCGACCGCACCTTTGCTGTCGCTGGCGGGCGATCGGAAGACTGAAGACTGATTATTCCGCAGCGGCCCGTGCACCGGCTTTTGCTGTGGCGTGCAGGCGCACCGCATCGCCGAAAGCGCGGAAGATCTTGGCCGAGATGCTGTCCGATTTGACCCAATATTCCGGGTGCCACTGGACACCGACCGCGAAGGCGCGGGCATCCCTGACCGAAACCGCCTCGACCGTGCCGTCGGCAGCGACGGCTTCGAGCTGCAGTTTCGGGCCGAGCCGGTCGACGGCCTGGCGGTGCACCGAATTGACCATGATCTCGCCCTCCCCGAACACGCCGGCCAGGCAGCTTCCGGACTTGATCGTCACCCTCTGGCGGATGCCGAAGCGCTCGTCCTGATTGTCGCTCACCGGTGCGCGGTGGTCGAGCGAACCCTCGCGCTCCTGGATCTCGGTCGCCAGCGTGCCGCCCAGCGCCACATTCATCTCCTGGATGCCACGGCAGATGGCAAGCAGCGGCACGCCACGCTCGATCGCCCTGCGGATCAGCGGCAGCGTGGTGGCGTCGCGGGCCGGGTCGTAGGGGCCGTTGGCTTCACTGGGGTCGCCGCCGTAGAGCGAGGGGTGGACGTTGGATTTCGAGCCGGTGACCATCACACCATCGACCGATGACAGGAGTTCATCGAAGTCGAGCCTGTCGCCGAACGACGGCACCAGCAAGGGAAACACGCCCGCACCCACGATTGCGGCTTCCAGGTATTGCTGCGGGGCGGCATGCCAGGTGTAGTTGTCGAACTGGCGGACGTCGGTCGATATGGCGACGAGCGGCTGATGCATTTTGGGTCTGTTTTCCATCTGGCAAGGGATGTCCTGCCCTCAAAATAGGCGATCCCCTGGCTTTTTTCCATGCCAAGTTTCAGCGTGTCGGATAGGCCAGCAGACAGCCCGTTAGACTATAGTGGCAAGGTCGCGCGCCTGCGCTGTCAAATCCCTCCGCTATGCTGGACTCGACTTCTTGCCCGTGTATTGTCTCGTCCCGACCGATCCGGATACGAAGCTTGTCCTCGGCATCGGTCTGTTGATCCAAAAGGGAGGACTTCATGGATCGTCGTTCGTTCATTCGCAAGGCCGGCGTGACCGGTGTCGGCGCCGCTGCGGCGGCGGCAACTCTGGCGGCACCGGCTATAGCCCAGTCCAATCCCAAGGTGACATGGCGGCTTGCGTCGTCGTTCCCGAAGTCGCTCGACACCATCTATGGCGGCGCCGAGGTGTTTTCCAAGATGCTGTCGGAAGCCACGGATGGCAATTTCCAGATCCAGGTCTTCGCCGCCGGCGAACTCGTACCCGGCTTGCAGGCCGCCGACGCCACCACGGCCGGCACGGTCGAGGCCTGCCACACGGTGGCATATTACTATTGGGGCAAGGATCCGACCTGGGCGCTGGGCGCGGCGGTCCCCTTCTCGCTCAACGCGCGCGGCATGAACGCCTGGCATTACCATGGCGGCGGCATCGACCTGTTCAACGAATTTCTCGCCACGCAAGGCCTGTTCGGCCTGCCGGGCGGCAACACCGGCGTGCAGATGGGCGGCTGGTTCCGCAAGGAGATCAACACCGTCGCCGACCTGTCAGGTCTCAAGATGCGCATTGGCGGCTTTGCCGGCAAGGTGGTGCAGAAACTCGGCGTCGTGCCGCAGCAGATCGCTGGCGGCGATATCTACCCGGCGCTGGAAAAAGGCACCATCGACGCCGCCGAATGGGTCGGTCCCTATGACGACGAGAAGCTCGGTTTCTACAAGGTCGCGCCCTATTACTATTATCCCGGCTGGTGGGAAGGCGGCCCGACCGTCCACCTGATGTTCAACAAGGCGAAATACGAAGAACTTTCGCCGACTTACAAATCGCTGCTGCGCACCGCCGCGCAGGCCGCCGACGCCAACATGCTGCAGAAATACGATTATGTGAATCCGCCGGCGGTGAAGCGGCTGGTGGCTGGCGGCGCGAAGCTGCGTCCGTTCAGTCAGGACATCATGTCCGCCTGTTTCGAGAAGGCGAACGAGGTCTATGCCGAAATGGAGGCCTCGAACGCGCCGTTCAAGAAGATCTGGGAATCGATCAAGGGCTTCCGCAAGGAGCACTATCTCTGGGCGCAGGTAGCGGAATACAATTACGACACGTTCATGATGGTGCAGCAACGCAACGGCAAGCTGTAGGTCGCGACCAGCCCCTTCTCCCCGTCACTATACGGGGAGAAGGTCCCGGCAGGGGGATGAGGGGCGGCGCCAACCCTGATCGAGACAATTGCCCTGCACGGAAGAGCTAGTGGCCCGGCACCACCAGCACCTTGACCTCGCCCGGCGCGGGCGGATTGGCAATCACCGCCGGGGCCTCTCCAAGGGTGACCTGCCTGGAAATCAGCAGGTCGATCTCGATCGCGCCTGACGCGATAAGCTCGGCGGCACGGCGGTGCGTGTAGGGATTGAGGAACGAGCCCACCACCTTCAGTTCCCGGAACAGGAGGTCGAAGGGCTCGAATTGCGCCTTCATGCCTTGCGGCGTCACACCGACAATGACGACCGTGCCGCCGGCTCTCGCGACCCGCATCGACTGCTCCACGGTGTCGCGCACGCCGGCGCATTCGAACACCACGTCGGCGCCGCCTGGCATCAGCCCCGTCGGCCCGGCAATGGCATCGATGACATCGGCGGCGGCGGGATCGACCGTCGCCGTTGCGCCGAGCCTCTCGGCAAGCGCGCGCCGCGAGGCCTGCCTTGTCGACAGGATGATCGTCGTGGCGCCTGCCAGCCGCGCCAGTTGCACGGTGAGCAGGCCGATGACGCCGCCGCCGAGCACGACCACCGAACTGCCCGGCTTGATCTCGGCAAGGTCGACGCCATGCAGGCAGCAGCCAAGCGGCTCGCAGAACGCGCCATGTGTCGGCGGCAAGCCGGCGGGCAGGACAAAGGCCTGTTTCTGCGGCAGCACGACAAAGTCGGCGAAACCGCCGTCGCGGTGGATACCGATGGCGTTGAGATTGCGGCAGAGATTGACCCGGCCGGCATGGCAATGCGGGCAACGGCCGCAGGCGATATTGGGGTCGCCGGTGACGCGGTCGCCGACGGCGAAGCCGGAGACGGCAGGGCCGATCGCCTCGACGATGCCCGAAAATTCATGCCCGGGCGTTACAGGCGGTCGGCAGGGAAATTCGCCATGAAACAGGTGCCGGTCGGTGCCGCAGACGCCGCAGGCCTCGATCCGCACCAGAAGCTCGTCCGGCCCCGGAAAGGGCTTGGCGATCTCGCGCAGCGAGATGCTGCCCACCGCCTCCAGTCGCACTGCTTTCATGGCGTCGCCCCCATCAGTTGAAGCTCGGTGGCTGCGAAAGGTCCGGCGCCGGAGCGGCCGGCTTGGCTGGCGGCGTGTCACCGAAACTCGGCGGTTGTGACAAGTCGGGTGCCGCGGGCGCGGCCGGCGCCGTACCGCCATTGGCCGGCGCCGTGCCGCCCGCCGGCGGCGAGCCGAGCGGCGACAGGCCGGGCGCTTCCGGTACCTGATAGTCGATCACGCCGGGTTCGACCGCCGAGCCCTTGTAGCGCATCACCATTTGCGGGAAGGCAATGGTCAGCCCGATCATGATCACCTGGATGCAGACGAACGGCACGGCTCCCCAATAGATCTGTCCGGTCGTTACCGGCGCGATCTGCTTGCCCGTGAGACGGTCGAGATAGGGCACGCGCGCTGCCACCGAGCGCAGGTAGAACAGCGCGAAGCCGAACGGCGGATGCATGAAACTGGTCTGCATGTTGACGCCCAGAAGCACGCCGAACCAGATCAGATCGATGCCGAGCTTGTCGGCTGCCGGCGCCAGCAGCGGCACGATGATGAAGGCCAGTTCGAAGAAATCGAGGAAGAAGGCGAGGAAGAAGACCAGGATGTTGACGCCGATCAGGAAGCCGACTTCGCCGCCCGGCAGAGAGGTGAGCAGATGCTCGACCCAGATCTGGCCGTTGACACCGTAGAAGGTAAGCGAGAACACGCGCGCCCCGATCAGGATGAACAGCACGAAGGATGACAGCCGGGTCGTCGAGGCAAGCGCTTGCTTGACCACGTCCAGCGACAGCCGGCCCTTGGCCGCTGCCATTGCCAGCGCGCCGACCGCGCCCATGGCGCCGCCTTCCGTCGGCGTGGCGATGCCGAGGAAGATGGTGCCGAGCACCAGGAAGATCAGGGCCAGCGGCGGAATGAGCACAATGACGACCTGCTGCGCCAGCCGCGACATCATGCCGATCTTCATGCCGCGATCGAGGACCGCGACGACGTAGATGAAGATGACGCCGACGGCCGCGCCGAGAATGTCCGCGTTGTCGCCATGCGCGGGTACCAGATAGCGGTAGGCCGCGTAGGCGATCGCCACGGCCGCCATCAGCGCGACCGCCAGCGACACCACACCATGGCCGAGTGTCCGTGCCTCGAGAGGCAGGGCCGGCATCGACTTTGGCCGGACGATCGACATGAGCAGGATGTAGCTGGTGTAGAGGCCCGTCAGCACGAGGCCGGGGATCAGGGCGCCGGCATACATGTCGCCGACCGAGCGGCCGAGCTGGTCGGCGAGCACGATCAGCACCAGCGATGGCGGGATGATCTGGGCAAGCGTGCCTGATGCCGCGATGACACCGGATGCTACCCGGCGGTCGTACCCATAGCGCAGCATGATAGGCAGCGAGATCAGCCCCATGGCGATGACGGATGCCGCGACCACGCCGGTGGTCGCGGCCAGCAACGCGCCGACGAAGATCACGGCGTAGGCGAGGCCGCCCCGGATCGGTCCGAACAGCTGGCCGATCGTGTCGAGCAGGTCCTCGGCCATGCCGGATCGTTCAAGCACGATGCCCATGAAGGTGAAGAACGGGATGGCCAGCAGCGTGTCGTTCGACATCACCCGGCTGCCGTAGAAATTGTCCGGAAGCGCATAGAGCAGCGGCCAGGCGAGGTTGATCGCACCGCCCGAATAGGGCGTCAAAAGCACGCCGATGAAGAAGAACAGCAGGCCATTGGCGGCGAGCGAAAAGGCGACGGGATAGCCGATCAGCATGAACAGGATCAGCGAGGCGAACATGATTGGAGCCATGTTCTGGGCGATGAACTCCATCACGAGCGCACCTCGCCAAGCGCCTTGGTCTCTTCCACGAGCGCCTTGGCTTCGAGTTCCGCCTGTTCATGCGCTGATATGAAGGGATTGGGATCATCCATAGCCCCGCGCATGATGGCGATCTTCTTGATGATCTCGGAAATGCCCTGCAGTGCCAGCAGGAAGAAGCCGGCAAGCAGGATCGCTTTCGCCGGCCAGACGATCAGCCCGCCGGCATTGGTCGACATTTCGCCGCTGTGGAACGACAGCGATACGTAGGGCACGAAATAGAACACCATCAGCGTCACGAACGGCATCAGGAAGAAGACGTGGCCAAGGAGGTCGATCCAGTGCTGTACGCGACGCGGGAACAGGCCGTAGACGATGTCGATGCGGATATGCTCGTTCTGCTTCAGCGTGTAGGCGGCGGCCAGCATGAAGGCGGCGCCGAACAGGTACCATTGCAGCTCCAGCCAGGCGTTGGACGAGGTGTCGAACACCTTGCGGATGACGGCATTGGCGGCACTGACCAGGATCGCCAGCAGGATCAGCCATGAAATCCACCGGCCGATGAACTCGTTGATACGGTCGATCGTCCTGGATAGAGCGAGAAGCCCTGCCATGCCTTCCTCCCTGATGGTGGTGACGCGCGATTCCCCCTTCGTCGCGCCTCCTGGACCAACGGTATGCAGTGCGTGGTCCGGTTGGTCAACACGAGGAGCGAGGATGCGCCCCGTCGATCCATGCGGCATGGTGGAAAACCGCAGCCTGACGGAACGTCATGCAACCAAAGTCTGATGGGATCAGACGGCCTTGCCGGCGTCCCGGCCGGCGCCGACCAGGATCAGCATGGCCACCAAGAACAGGTACATCCAGGCATCGCGCCATTCGACCGGGAAATAACCGGCCCATAGCGATTCGGCCATGCCGAAGACGGCTGCGCCAAGGGCTGCCCGTGGCGGCGACAGATAACCGCCGACCGCTGTCACAAAGAGGATTTTCAGGCCATAGACGAGGCCGGAGCCAAAGCCGACATTGCCATAGTAGAGACTGGCCATGACACCGGCCAGCGCGGCGCAGAAACCGCCAAACAGGACGGCGCGCCGGAATACGCCGCGCACGTCGATGCCGCACATGGCGGCAGCCCTTGGATCGTCGGAGACAGCGCGCCAGGACCGTCCGAAGTTGGAGCGGGCAAACGCCCAGGTGGCGAGTGCGACCGCCGCCAGGATCACCGCGCAGTCGAGCGTCTGGATCAGCGTCAGCGTCGCTTTGAAGCCGGAGCCTTCGGCGAAAACGATGGGCTGGGCCAACAATGGCGGCAGCCACAGATCATGCGTGTCGGCTGCGATGCGGCTCGCTTCAGACAGGACGAGCAGGATACCGAGCGTGGTCACCACGATGGCATTGGGCGAGCGGTCGGCCAACGGTTCGAAGACGCTCCGCGACAGCACATGGCTGATGAGCGCGGCATAGAGGAACGCGGCGAGGATGCCGAGCAGCACCGACGCCAACACCGTCAGCCATAGCACCTGGTAGCCGAAGGCGACGGTCAGGATCATGGCCTGGCCACAGAAGGCGAACAGCGCGCCATAGGCGAGGTTGGTGCGGTGCAGGATGCCGTTGGTCAGCACGTAGCCGAAGGCCAGCAGTGCATAGAGCGCGCCTGAATGCAGCCCGTTCAGCACCTGCTGGAAGAAATAGAGCATGCAAAACCCTCAAAGCATGTCGCCCAAAAGTGCGAAGCGGTTTTTGGGACAACGACATGCTTAACGACAACAGGCGCATGTCGCCCAAAAGTGCGAAGCGGTTTGGGGGACGACGTGCTCAAGACAAAACGACGATACCATGCGCGCCGGAAAGGTTTGCATCGCTGAATCTAACTTGTCAAATGCGATTTATCGGTTAGATTTTTGGACTATGACAGTTGCCTGGACCCCACACCGCTTCACGGGCGGCCTGCTTGCGCTCGACACGGCGAACACCGTCGTGTTGCGTGGCGATCCGGAACGGACATTCGACCGCTTCGAGGATCCCGCCGAAATCGCGCGCTTTGCCGACGCGGCCAGCGGCTTTCGCGCCACTGAGCTTGGCGGCAGGCGACTGGCGGTGTCCTCGCCGGCAGCAATCGCGCCCGTCGTGCTGTCGATCCGCGAGGCGACCGACCGGCTGTTTCGCGGCGCGGTGTCGAAGGGCGCGGTCGCTACGGCCGACCTGCCCGAATTCCTGCGGGCCTGTGCCGAGGGGCTGGCCGGCAGCCACACCGAGATCGGTGCGCCGGGAAGGCCCTTCGGGAATCCCGCGACACCGATCGCCTTCGAGGCGGCGCTGGCGGTTTCAGCGCTTTCGCTGCTGCGTGACGACACGGTCGCGAGGCTCAGGATTTGTCCCAACTGCACCTGGCTGTTTGTCGACAGAAGCCGCAATTCCAGCCGCCTCTGGTGCGACATGGCGGTGTGCGGCAACCGCCAGAAGGCAAGTCGTCACTATCGCCGCCGCCGCTTGGCGGCCAGTGAGGTCAAGGATGCCTAGAGGATTCTCACGTGCGATCGGTGCCGGCGCCATGTTGATTGCCGCCGTTGCGCTCGGCGCCTGTCGCGATACCGGCGGCGAGGGTAAGCTGTTCGAGGTTTCCGGCAAGATATTCGTCTTCAACTACCGTCTCGCCAGGGCCACCTATGTGGTGACGCTGCGGCCCCTGCAGCCGATGGGCGAGGGGCAGGTGGCGGTTGCCAGCTTCCAGAATCCCGCCGGCGGCGCGCCTTTCGTGGTCGAGCAGAAGGTCTGGCCGAAGCTCGACAAGGTTAGCCTGGAGAGCCCGGCGCTGACCTGTATCGTCAAGAACAAGCCTTATGCCATCGCCATCACCATCAGGGGTGCCGACGGGACGGCCCTGCAGAAGATCGACACCACGCTAATGTCGACGGAAGACCAGTCGATCCTGCCCGACCGGCCGCTGGTCATCGACCAGCTCTATACGGCCAATCCCGACCTTGCCGGCCATCCCGACGGCAAACTGCCGGGTGAGCCGAAGCCGGATTGCTCGAAAGCCGGCTGACATCCTCTGACGACATCGATTTTATCTGAAATTTTCGTACGCGGTTGCAAGGTTGGCGAACCGTTTCCTGCGCGGCCCAGCGCCCGGCGGACCGTTTGTTGCGCGTTGCCTGGCCTCTTCGATTTTGTTTGACCTGCCTTGCAAGGGGAGAAAGGATGCGTCATCCGATCCCGACGTTGGCTGCTGCCCCGCGCGGCCTTCGCAGAGGAAATGCCTGATGACGCTGCATGATGTCGCGCTCGACGACAAGTTCGACCTCGGGAAGGAGCGCATCTTCCTGTCCGGCGCGCAGGCGGTCATCCGCATGCTCCTGATGCAGCGCGAGCGCGACCGCCGCGCTGGCCTCAACACCGCCGGTTTCGTCTCCGGCTATCGCGGCTCGCCGCTCGGCGGCCTCGACATGCAGTTGTGGAAGGCGAAGAAGCAGCTCGCCGGGGCCGATATCGTCTTCCAGCCCGGCCTCAACGAAGAGCTTGCCGCCACCGCTTGCTGGGGATCGCAGCAGACGGAATTGCTGGGCGAGGGCACCCATGACGGCGTCTTCTCCGTCTGGTATGGCAAGGGTCCGGGCGTCGATCGTTCAGGCGACGTGTTCCGCCATGCCAATCTCGCCGGTTCGTCGAAGCATGGCGGCGTGCTCGCGCTCATGGGCGACGACCATATGGCCGAATCCTCGACCAATGCGCATGCCACCGAATTCCTGTTCGTCGACGCCATGGTGCCGATCCTCAATCCGGCTGGGGTCCAGGAGATCATCGATTACGGCCTCTATGGCTTTGCCATGTCGCGTTTCGCCGGCACCTGGGCGGCGATCAAATGCGTCAAGGACAACATCGAATCGACGGCCTCTGTCGATGCTTCGCTCGAGCGGTTGAACATCGTCGTGCCGGAGTTCGACATGCCGCCGGGCGGTCTCAACATCCGCCACGAAATCGACATGCTCGGCCAGGAGGAGCGGCTGCACGAATTCAAGCGCGCAGCCGCCTCCGCCTTCATCCATGCCAACGGGTTGAACCGCATCATCTATTCGGGTGGTCGCAACCCTAAGCTCGGCATCATCACGCTGGGCAAGAGCTATCTCGATGTCCGCCAGGCGCTGGAGGATATCGGAATCGACGAGGCGGCCGCCAACCGCATCGGCGTACGGCTGTTCAAGGTCGGCTGCCCCTGGCCGCTCGACCTGCATCATATCGCGGAGTTTGCACGCGGTCTCGACACCATCATCGTCGTCGAGGAGAAGCGCTCGCTGATCGAGGTGCAACTGCGCGAAGGCCTCTACGGCACCGCCTCGCAGCCGGTTATCGTCGGCAAGAAAGACGAGCGCGGCGACTGGCTGTTCCCGGCCAAGGGCGCGCTCGACCCCAACGAGATCGCGATTGCCCTTGGCGAGAGGATCGTCAAAACCGTCGGTGCGTCCGAAGAGATCTCGGCGCGGGTGGCGAAGCTGCGACAGTTCCAGGCGATGCTGGCGGACACCACCGATATCGGTTCGCGCACGCCCTTCTTCTGTTCCGGCTGTCCGCACAATTCCTCGACCAAGGTGCCGGACGGCTCGATCGCCGCCGCCGGCATCGGCTGCCATTTCATGGCGCTGTGGATGGACCGCAACACCCTGGGCTTCACGGCCATGGGCGGAGAGGGCGCGCAATGGGTCGGTCAGGCACCGTTCTCCAAGCGCGACCACATCTTCCAGAACCTCGGCGACGGCACCTACAACCATTCCGGTACGCTGGCGATCCGCTTTGCGCTGTCGAGCGAAGCCAACATCACCTACAAGATCCTCTATAACGACGCTGTCGCCATGACCGGCGGCCAGCCGCATGAGGGCGGTCTGACGGTGGACATGATCGCCAGACAGGTGCGGGCCGAAGGCGTCGACCGCATCGCCATCGTCACCGACGAGCCCGACAAATATGCCAGCAAGGCCGAATTCCCGGCTGGTGCCACCATTCACCACCGCGACGACCTCGATCTCGTCCAGCGCGAGCTGCGCGACGTCAAGGGCGTATCGATCCTGCTCTACGACCAGACCTGTGCCGCCGAAAAACGCCGCCGCCGCAAGCGCGGCACCTTTCCCGATCCCGACAAGCGCGTCTTCATCAACGAGCTGGTCTGCGAGGGCTGCGGCGATTGCGGCGTGCAGTCGAACTGCGTCTCCATCCAGCCCGTCGAGACCGAATTCGGCCGCAAGCGCAAGATCGACCAGTCGAGCTGCAACAAGGATTTCTCCTGCGTCAACGGCTTCTGCCCGTCCTTCGTCACCGTGCACGGCGCCAAGATCCGCAAGGCCGAAGGATTGGCCGGCAAGGCCGATCCGCTCGACGGCGTGCCCATGCCCACCGAATTCCCGCTGGGCGCAGAGGGCTGGGCGGCGATCATCGACGGTGTCGGCGGCACCGGCGTCGTCACCGTGGGTGCCGTGCTCGGCATGGCGGCCCATCTCGAGGACAAAGGCTGTGGCATGATCGACATGGCCGGCCTCGCCCAGAAGGGTGGCTCGGTGTTCACCCATGTCCGCATCGCCCGCACGCCGGACGACATCCATGCCATCCGTGTCTCCGCGGGCAAGGCCGATCTCGTGCTTGGCTGCGACCTCGTCGTGTCGGGCGCCAAGAAAGTGCTGACGGCTGTCCGCGAGGGACATACGATCTTCCTCGCCAACACCGCCGAGATCATGCCTGGCGAGTTTGCCCGGTCGGCCGATTTCTTCTTGCCGGTCGAACGGCTGAAGAAGGCGATCCGTGCCGCCGCCGGCGACGAGAAGGCGCATTTCTTCGACGCGACCCGCACCGCCACCACCCTGTTCGGCAATTCGCTCGGCGCCAACATGTTCATGCTTGGCTTTGCCTTTCAGCATGGCGGCCTGCCGTTGTCGGCGGAAGCCATTGAAAAGGCTATTGAATTGAACGGCGAAGCGGTGGCGATGAACATCGCCGCCTTCCGCTGGGGCCGCCGCGCCGCACACCAGCCGGATTTTGTGCGCGGTCTCATCACCAAGCCCGGCAAGGTGACGCAGGCAGCTGCGATCGCCGAGACGCTGGACGAGATCATTGCCCGCCGTGTCACCTTCCTGACCGGGTATCAGAACGCCGCCTACGGCAAGCGTTATGCCGACAGGATTTCGGCACTGCGGGCGGCCGAAACGAAGGCCATACCGGGTTCGACCGTTGTGACCGCGGCGGCCGCCAAAAGTCTGTTCAAGCTGATGGCGATCAAGGACGAATACGAGGTGGCGCGGCTCTATACCGACGGCTCCTTCGCCGCCGAGCTTGGAAAGCAGTTCCAGAGCTACGAGAAACTCGAATTCCATCTCGCGCCACCCATCATGGGACGGCGCGGCAATGACGGCAAACCGAGGAAATCGAGCTTCGGCCCGTGGATGATGAAGGGTTTTCGCCTGCTTGCGGCGATGAAGGGGCTGCGTGGCACCGCTTTCGACCCGTTCGGGTACACCGGCGAACGGCGCATGGAACGGCAATTGCTGGCTCAATATGAGGCCGACCTGGAATTGGTCGCCAGGTCGCTGGCGCCGGGCAAGGCCGAGGCGGCGGTCGCCCTCGTTTCGGTCCCCGCGCTCATCCGTGGCTACGGCCATGTCCGGCAAGCCAGTGCCGAAAGGGCCGCAGGCGAGCGTCAAAGGCTGCTCGAACGCTTGGCGGCGGCGCCGGCAAGGCCCGAGCTTCAGGCCGCCGAATGATCCAAAAAGCGCCTAAAATCAGGCGTTTCAGCCCAGGCTAAAGGTTTTTTAATGGGACTATGCCAAGGCTGGGGCTCATTGGGCGCCAGTAATGGGCAAAACAAAAACCGATAACATCCCAGTGGATGTTTATATCCAGTTTGTGCGCTCGTTGTTCGACAACGCGCATATGCTGGTCATCGGCGCGCTTTGCCACGCTGTAATCAGCCTCATGGTCTACTGGCGCAACGGCCAGCCTATTTTCCTGGCTCTGGCCGGCGCGCTGCTCGGCATCGGCGTCTGGCGCTACTTCAGCCTGCGGCGGTTCCATCGCTCGGGCGGCGAGATGCGCGACGCCGCCGATGCAACGAAGTGGGAGCGCGAATACATCCTGAAGGGCAGCCTTCAAGGGCTGTTGCTGGGGTTCTTTTGCTTCATTTCCATCTATGTCTACTCTGACTCCTATGCCGAGATCGGGGCGCTTTCGGTAACGCTTGCCTCCCTGGTGACTGTGGTCGGCCGAAATTACGGCTCGCCTCGCATGGTCATGATCTTCGCGGTCACCTTCGTCGGGCCGATCGCCGCTGCACTCATTCTCAGGTTCGACATCCCCTACGTCGTGCTTGGCCTGCTGATCATCCCCTTCATGTTCATCATCAAGGGCAGCGCCGACCATGTCCGCAACGTGCTGTTTTCGGCCGTCGTAGGGCACAAGCAGGCGAGGCAGATCGCGCAGCGCTTCAACCGCGCCCTCAACACCATGTCGCATGGCCTGGTCATGCTCGGGCCCGACGGCAAGGTGGTCGTCGGCAATGCCGAGGCTGCCCGTCTGATGTCGCTCAAATCGCCGGACCAACTGCTGGGACGGTCGATTCATTCACTGCTGCTGCGCGGCGTTGCCGGCGGCATGCTGGCGCCGAAGGACTGCCGCTACGTCGAGGCGCAGCTGACGCGTGCGCTGCGCGAGGGCCGCGACCGCAAGGTGCTGGTTTCCTTTTCCAACGGTCAGCACTTTGAATTCTCTGCCCGCGAAGGCAACCAGGAATTGGGGGTCATCACTTTTGAAGACGTCACGGCGCGTGTCGAGGCGGAGGACAAGATCCGTTTCATGGCGCGCTACGACAACCTCACCGGCCTGCCAAACCGCGCCTATTTCCATGAGCTGGTCGGCGAATCGATGGCTTCCGGCGAGCGTGATCGCCTGTGCGGCCTGGCCGTGGTCGACCTTGACGATTTCAAGAGCGTCAACGACACCCTCGGCCATCCCGTCGGCGATGGCCTGATCTATGCCGTCGCCGAGCGGCTCGCGGCCATCGCCGGGCGCGGCATTACCGTCAGCCGTTTCGGTGGTGACGAATTCATGATGTTCTTCGACCGCATCGAGGACGAAAGCCACCTGGCCAGCCTGCTCGACCAGATTTTCGCCGACCTGCAGGGTGAGGTCGACGTCGCGGGTCATGGGTTGCGGATCCAGGCCAGTGCCGGCGCGGTGCTGTCCAAAGTCGATGAAACCGATGTCGACGCCATGATCGTCAAGGCGGACCTGGCGCTTTACAAGGCCAAGGAGCTCGGCAAGAACGGCTGGCGACTGTTCGAGGCCGCCATGGATGCCGCGTTCCGCAACCGTCAGCTGATGAAGGCGGATTTGCGCACCGCCGTGGAAGGCAAGGGCCTGCGGGTCGTCTACCAGCCGATCGTGGCGATGAACACCATGCGCATCGCCAGCTGCGAGGCGCTGTGCCGCTGGGACCATCCCGATCTCGGGCCGATTTCGCCTAGCGTCTTCATTCCGCTGGCCGAGGAGATGGGCATCATCTCCGAGATCAGCACCTTCGTACTCCAGGCGGCCTGCGCCGAATGCGCCAAGTGGCCCGACCAGACCAGCGTCTCGGTCAATCTTTCCGCCAGGGATTTCCGCAACGGCGACATCATCCGCAAGGTGCGCGATGCGCTTGACTCTTCCGGGCTCGCCGCCGGCCGGCTCGAGATCGAAGTCACCGAAACCGCCCTGCTCGACGACAAGTCCCTGACGCGCCAATATATCGAGGAACTGAAACACCTCGGCGTGCGCATCGCCCTCGACGATTTCGGCACCGGCTATTCAAGCCTGAGCTACCTCCACAAGCTGCCGCTCGACAAGATCAAGATCGACCGGTCGTTCGTGATGGACGTCACCCAGAATCCACGGTCGCTCGAGCTGTTGAAGGGCGTCGTCAACCTGACCCGTATCCTGGGTCTCACCGTCACCATCGAAGGCGTGGAGACGTTCGAGCAGCTCAAGATCCTGCTGCATTCGGTGAAGCCGGATCTTGTCCAAGGCTTCCTGTTCGGCGCGGCGCTCAGCGCGTCGGGCATCGAAGCCATGTCCAATGCGACCTGGCCCTTCGCTGCGGAATTGCAGCCGGCTGCAAAGCGCGCCGCCACCTGAAATCCAGCCATCGAGCCCTGCTTCTCCCCGTATGTGCAATTTACCATTTGTTAACGTTAATTTAGGGTAAACGAAAACGCTCGGAATTTTGCTTCTGGTTTCCACTGTGCTTCGCTATTGTCGTTGTGCGGCAGTGCGAGGACAAAATGGAAAACAAGTTGTTGGATAAACCCGTTGCGGCGGCTACGGGCAGGGACAAGAATCGCCCCTCGGTCTTCTCAGATCACATCATGGATGTGCTGGAGCATGTGGAGTATCGCCTTTGCGATGGCGCCGAGGATCTTGAGGCGATCTACAGGCTTCGCTACAACTCCTATATTCACGCCGGCATGGTGAAGCCGGATGCCTCCCGCATGGTGAAAGACGACTTCGACGACCTGCCCAATTCCTATCGCTTTGGCGTTTTCTTCGATGGCGCACTCGTCAGCACCATCAGAATCCACTACGCCAGCGCAAGATGTCCTGTCTCACCCAGCACCGATGTCTTCGGCGATGTGCTGGCGCGGCGCCTGGCGGCTGGCGAGACTTTCGTCGACCCAAGCCGGTTCGCCGCCGATCTTGAGTGGTCCAGCAGTCTGCGCGTGCTGCCGTATGTCACCCTGAGGCTGGCGGTGGTTGCCTGCAGCCATTTCAAGCCGACCTATTGCCTGACGGCGATCAAGGAAGAGCATTCCGCCTTCTATCATCGCATCTTCCGATCGGAGCAGGCGGTGCCTCCGCGAAATTATCCCGGACTTACCGTGCCCGTGCATCTGTTCCAGTCGAAATGCTCCGAGAACATGCAGGCGACGCTGGACCGCTTTCCATTCTTCAACTCCACTGCATTCGAGCAACGCATGCTGTTCCAACGTCCCAAGAGAGGCGAATTGGCGCCGCTCACCATCTTGCCCACCGCCAAGTATTTCGAAGCAGCCTGACGCGGTCTTCAGGCCGCTTGCCTCCCGCATGCCGGCGGCTCGGCCGGGCCGCTTTTTGGCCAGCGTGGATCACGATGGAGCTTTCCGGGCCTGATAGCGTTGTAGGTGGCGGCACCACCGCAAGTTGGTGGCCATCGCCTCAGGAAAGGACCAGGACATGCATATTTCCCAGCTCGCGCTCACGCCGCTTATCTCGCTGATCGCCGGCGTGCTGATCCTCATCATGCCACGGCTGTTGAACTACATCGTCGCGCTCTACCTGATCGTCGTTGGACTGCTCGGGCTCTTCCCGCACCTTGCCAGCTGAAGCAAGCTGTCAGCCGGCGAAGAAGCGCAGGGCTGCGCCGATGATCGCCTCTGGTGCGTCTTCCTGCATGAGATGGCCGGAACCTGGAACAAGCGTCAAGGTGCAATCCGGCAGCATGGCCGCGAGTTTCGCGCCGCTGTCCGGTGATATCCAGTGGTCTTCCTCTCCCCACAGCAAGCTCACCGGGCAGCGGACGTTCTGGTAAAGCGGTTCGACCTCGTCGGTGAAGCGCTGGTCCATCTGCGCGATCTGACGATAGAAGGCCGGCTGGCCAATCGGGCCTCTCCACGGTGCCATGTAGGGTTCCAGGTCAAGGTCCGACAAAGGCCTGGCCGCGGCGCCCAAAACATACGCTTTCAGGATCGCCACCTGTATGTAGTCCGGCGCTCCGGCGAAGGCAGCCTCATGCTGCCGGACATGCTGGACAAAGGGCGAGCCCCAGGGCCGCACCGCCACCGGATCGATCAGCAGCAATCTGTCATAGTCGCAGCCGTCGATCAGATGTGCGCGCAACGCCGTGGCGCCGCCGAAATCATGGGCGACGATTTTGGGCCGGTCGAGCCTCCAGAAGGCCAGCATCGCCGTCAGCGCCTTGTTCTGGATGCCCAGCGAAACATCCTGGCCTTCCCGTTTCTCGGATCGCCCATATCCGGGAAGATCATAGAAATACAGCGTATGGTCGCGCGCCAGTTCCGGTGCGACGCGATGCCAGACATGCGAGGAGAACGGCGTACCATGCATGAGCACGATCGGAGGACCACAGCCGGCAGTCCCCCACGCGATGGTCGCGCCGTTCCAGTCAAATGTCTGTCTGGGGGTGATCATGGCGCTTCAACCAGGGAGTGTTCATCCGGCGACGATAATCCCTCGCGACGCTGTCAAAAACCGCCAAATTCTCACAGCTGGTTCAACGGGATTCACACATGATGCCGATGGCCGGTGACGGCAGAGCGCCCAGGCAAGGGACCGGCCGGCAATCTTCAACTTTCCCTTGAGGCAGTTATCGGCCCCAATGCGGCAATAGCGCCATTGCTCTCCGCCCGGCTTTTCGCTATGTGCCTGAAAGATGTCTTCGAAGGGGTATTCCTATGGCTGATCATACGCCGACCGGTCCTGTAGAGCTGGGCGCGAAGATGGACTATGCCGAGCATGACCGCACCTATGCGGGCTTTCTCATGCTGGCCAAATACGGATCGCTTTTCTGCCTTGGCCTTCTCATCGCGATGGCTTTCGGCTTCTTCGCGGGCGGCTTCTTCTCGGCGACCATCCTGTTCATCCTGATCATGGCCGTCGGCGCCTTCATTCTGCGGTAGACTTTCCAAAACCCTCTTGCCTTGACGTCGCCGGACGCTCCGGCCGACAGTTTGCGCAGACAGGTTCCAGCCGAAAGGATCATGCGGTGGGACAGACGGTTTTCATCCCTCGTGAGCTCGATGCGAACGAGCCGCGTGTCGCGGCCTCGCCCGATACGGTGAAACGGCTGGCGGGGCTGGGCTTCGATGTGATTGTCGAAACCGGCGCCGGTACCAGGTCGCGCATCCCCGACGAAGAGTTTGCCAAGGCAGGGGCTGCCATCGGCAAGGCCGAGGATGTCGCCAGTGCCGATGTCGTGCTGAAGGTTCGCCGGCCGACGGATGCCGAGCTGAAGAGCTACAAATCCGGCGCCGCCGTCATCGCCATCATGGATCCCTACGGCAATGATGCCGCTGTCGCCGCCCTGGCCAGGGCCGGCGTCACAGCCTTCTCGATGGAGTTCATGCCGCGCATCACCCGGGCGCAATCGATGGACGTTTTGTCCTCGCAGGCCAATCTTGCCGGCTACCAGGCGGTGATCGACGGCGCCTCGGAATATGATCGCGCCTTGCCGATGATGATGACGGCGGCAGGCACGGTGCCGGCGGCGAAAGTCTTCATCATGGGCGTCGGCGTCGCCGGCCTGCAGGCGATCGCCACGGCGCGCCGCCTCGGTGCGGTCGTCACCGCCACCGACGTGCGTCCTGCCGCCAAGGAACAGGTCGCATCGCTCGGCGCAAAATTCCTGGCCGTAGAGGACGACGAGTTCAAGGCCGCCGAGACCGCCGGCGGCTATGCCAAGGAAATGTCCAAGGAATACCAGGCCAAGCAGGCCGCGCTCACCGCCGAGCACATCGCCAAGCAGGACATCGTCATCACCACCGCGCTCATCCCCGGCCGGCCGGCGCCCAAGCTGGTGTCGGCGGCGATGGTCGCCTCGATGAAGCCGGGCTCGGTGCTCGTCGATCTTGCCGTCGAGCGCGGCGGCAATGTCGAGGGCGCCGAAGCCGGCAAGGTGGTGACCACGGCCAACGGGGTCAAGATCGTCGGCCACCTCAATGTGCCGGGCCGCGTCGCCGCCTCCGCCTCGCTGCTTTATGCCAGGAACCTGTTCGCCTTCCTCGAGACGCTTGTCGACAAGACGAGCAAGACGCTCGCCATCAAGCGCGACGATGAACTGGTCAAGGCAACGATGCTGACCGACGGCGGCAAGGTGGTCCATCCGGCCTTCGCCAAGGCCGACCAGCAGCCTTATGTCGAGCCGGCCGCGATCCCCGCCACGACCATGGTCGCCGACGCTTCGGCATCGCCGAAAAAGTCCGCACCCGGGAAAACCACCGCGTCCAAGTCGCCCGCATCCAAGTCGCCCAAGTCGAAAGGCACAGCGTGATGGATCAGACCCTGCAAAAAGCCCTCGACCAGCTCGACCAGGCAAGTGCTGCCGTCCGACTGGCGGTGCAGAACCTGGCAAACGCTCCAGGCGGCGCCGATGCGGCGGGTAATGCCGCGCACGCACTCTCCGGCGGCGCCATCGACCCCTTCGTCTTCCGCTTCGCCATCTTCGTGCTGGCGATCTTCGTCGGCTACTACGTCGTCTGGTCGGTGACGCCGGCGCTGCACACGCCGCTGATGGCTGTCACCAATGCCATCTCGTCGGTCATCGTCGTCGGCGCGCTGCTTGCTGTCGGCATCGCCGCTTCCGGCGTTGCCGCCGGTTTCGGCTTCGTCGCGCTGATGCTGGTCTCGGTCAACATCTTCGGCGGCTTCCTCGTCACCCAGCGCATGCTGGCCATGTACAAGAAGAAGGACAAGTGACGTGACCGTCAATCTCGCTTCCTTCCTCTATCTGGTCTCAGGCATCCTGTTCATTCTGGCGCTGCGCGGCTTGTCGCACCCGACCACCAGCCGCCAGGGCAACCTCTACGGCATGATCGGCATGGGCATCGCCATCGCCACCACGCTGGCGCTGGCAACCCCTTCCGCCGGCCGCTTTGGCCTCATCGTGCTCGGCCTTGCCATCGGCGGCGGTGTCGGCGCCGTTACCGCGCGCCGCATCGCCATGACCTCGATGCCGCAGCTGGTCGCCGCCTTCCACTCGCTCGTCGGCCTCGCCGCCGTCATGGTGGCGGCCGCGGCGATCTATGCACCGGAAAGCTTCGGCATCGGCACGGCAGGCGACATCCATGCCCAGGCGCTGGTCGAGATGAGCCTGGGTGTGGCTATCGGCGCCATCACCTTCACGGGCTCGGTCATCGCCTTCCTCAAGCTCGATGGCCGCATGTCCGGCAAGCCGATCATGATCGGCGGCCGCCATTTCATCAACGCCGCACTCGGCATTGCGCTGATCGTGCTGATCGTGCTTCTGGTCACCACGGAATCGAAGCTGGTCTTCTGGCTGATCGTCGCCGCCTCGCTGGTACTGGGCGTGCTGCTGATCATCCCGATCGGCGGCGCCGACATGCCCGTCGTCGTGTCGATGCTGAATTCTTACTCGGGCTGGGCCGCTGCGGCGCTCGGCTTTACGCTGGGCAATCTGGCGCTGATCATCACCGGTGCGCTGGTCGGTTCGTCCGGCGCGATCCTGTCCTACATCATGTGCAAGGGCATGAACCGGTCCTTTATCTCGGTCATCCTCGGCGGCTTCGGCGGCGAGACGGCGGCGGCAGCTGACGACGGCATCGAGCGCACGGTCAAGCAGGGTTCGGCCGACGACGCCGCCTACCTGATGATGAACGCGCAGAAGGTGATCATCGTGCCCGGCTACGGCATGGCGGTCGCACAGGCGCAGCACGCGCTGCGTGAAATGGCCGACAAGCTCAAGGCCAATGGCGTCGACGTCAAATACGCCATCCACCCGGTCGCCGGCCGCATGCCCGGCCACATGAACGTGCTGCTCGCCGAGGCCAACGTGCCTTACGACGAGGTGTTCGAATTGGAGGATATCAACTCCGAATTCGCGCAGGCTGACGTCGCCTATGTCATCGGCGCCAACGACGTCACCAACCCGTCCGCGCGCGACGACAAGTCGTCGCCCATCTACGGCATGCCGATCCTTGATGTCGACAAGGCGCGCACCTGTCTGTTCGTCAAGCGCTCGCTCGGCTCCGGCTATGCCGGCATCGACAACACGCTGTTCTACAAGGACGGCACCATGATGCTGCTCGGCGACGCCAAGAAGATGACAGAAGAGATCGTCAAGGCCATGGATCACTGATTTCAGGCGAACGGCGAGAGCCACAACCATATCCAAGAAAAGCCCGGCTCGACGCCGGGCTTTTCTCTTGTCTGGGTTGAGAATGGATGCTCAGCGGCTGGTCAGGAAAACCGCTTCCTCTTCGTCGCGCTGCCTGCCGCCCAAAGCCGCCGCAGCGCTGGCGATGAAGGCGCCGACAACCAGCGACAACGCTCCCAGAAGCGCGAAGGTGGCACTTGCCTTCCTGGCGGTGTCCGCCGCTTGCTTGGCCTTGACCTTAGCGTCCTGGGCCTTTGCCAGGATCGCATCGACCCTTGCCTTGGCGTCGGCCTCGGACAGGCCGGTGCGGGCCGCGACCAGCTGCGACAGGTAGGTCTTGTCGTCGGCCGAAATTTCGCCCGCCGCGGCGCTGGCGATCAGGATGCGCGACGCCTGCGATGCGGCGGCCGCGTCATTTTGCGGATTGGCGGCGGCGAGCTTGCTCGGATCGGCCGGGCGGAACAGCGAATCCACGAAATAGGAGGTCGCATTGTCGGCGGATGCCGAGCCGGCATTGCCAGCGGCGCCGGCCGATGCACCCATCGCGGCACCCGATACCACCGTTGACGCTGCCTGCACGCCCGAGCCCAGTATCGATGTCAGCGCCGAGCCGAGCACCCCGACGACGAGCAGCGTTGCCAGTGCCCAGGCCAGGAATCCGTGTGCGGTGTCACGAAAGAACACCTCGTCCGTGTGGATATCGACCCATTTGGTGCGCATCCGTCCCGCGAGATAGCCGCCGACACCCGATGACAGCCATTGCACCACGACCAGCCAGATTGCGCTCGAGACCGCGAAAGTGGTGATCGAGGCGCCTGAGCCAGACCAGGGCGAAACCATGGTCAGCCCCAGCCCGGAGCCGAGCAGCATCAACATGAAGCTCAACGTCGATGCCGCGAAAGCACCGGCGATGATCGGACCCCAGCTGATCGCCGAGGCGGAGGATTCGGTTGAAACGGGAACATCGACAGCCGACAGGGTGGACTGCATGACGGCCCCCTATCGCGCGAACAGCATGATGAGGATGATGATCGGGATAGGAACCCCAAGCAACCAGAGCAGAATGCCGCGACCCATGAATGCCTCCTGAGAAATCGTGATCGATGGTGTCACAATGTCCCGGATGGTCTTCCGTTCCAGTGGCTTATGAAATGTTTGGTTGGCGTCCGAGAGAGGATCGGCGCACCTGGTGCGCCGATCTTAAAAGACAAGGATGGGTTCTAGATATCCAGGTTGGCCACCGACAGCGCGTTGTCCTGGATGAATTCACGTCTAGGCTCGACTTCGTCGCCCATCAGGCGCGAGAACAGGCTGTCGGCGTCCGTCGCGTCGCTGACCTTGACCTGCAGCAGCGAGCGAACATTCGGGTCGAGCGTGGTCTCCCAGAGCTGCTCGGCATTCATCTCGCCGAGACCCTTGTAGCGCTGCATGGTCAGTCCCTTGCGGCCTGTCGCAAAGACCGCGTTGAGCAGCGCCAGCGGCCCCGAAACGGTTTCGGCGACATCCTTGCGGCGCAGCACCGGCGGCGTCCCATAGACTTCGCTGAGACGCTGCGCGTAGCGGTCGAGCTGGCGGGCGTCGGCCGAATTGATCAGCGCCATGTCGAGATGGGCGTATTCCTTGACGCTGCGCACCGTGCGTTCGAACACATAGCCGCCGCTGCCCTCATTGGAGGTCGACATGCGGCCGGTCCAGCCGCGCTCCGTGTCCTCGGCGATGATGTCGAGACGTTGTGCGATCCGCTCCGCCATGGCGTTGGCGCGGGCAAGGTCATTGAAGATTTCGGGGTTGAGGCCGCCGGCGATCGCCGCCTGCTCGACGACGTTGCGGTTGTAGCGCGTGTGCAGGCCGTTGATGAGCTGGCGCACTGCCAGCGCGTCGTCGACGGCACCGTGCA
The DNA here is from genome assembly GCF_006441275.1 of Mesorhizobium sp. B2-4-17. Taxonomy (NCBI): domain Bacteria; kingdom Pseudomonadati; phylum Pseudomonadota; class Alphaproteobacteria; order Hyphomicrobiales; family Phyllobacteriaceae; genus Mesorhizobium; species Mesorhizobium sp. B2-4-17. The sequence continues at coordinate 63,578 of NZ_VFUX01000011.1, forward strand.
GATCCTGCCCGGTCCGCACCTCGGCCGAGCCGAGCGTAAGCGAGGCTTCCTCCAGGCCTGAATCGATCAGGAATTCCTCGAAGGCGCTCTCATTCTTGATGTATTGCGAGCTCTTCCCGCGCGTCACTTTGTAGAGCGGCGGTTGGGCGATGTAGAGATGGCCGCGCTCGATCAGCTCCGGCATCTGCCGGAAGAAGAAGGTGAGCAGCAAGGTCCTGATATGGGCGCCGTCGACGTCGGCGTCGGTCATCAGGATGATCTTGTGATAGCGCAGCTTGTCGGCGTTGAACTCGTCCTTGCCGATCGAGGTACCGAGCGCGGTGATCAGCGTGCCGATCATGTCGGAGCTCAGCATACGATCGAAGCGCGCGCGCTCGACATTGAGGATCTTGCCGCGCAGGGGCAGGATGGCCTGGTTCTGGCGCGAGCGGCCGCCCTTGGCCGAGCCGCCCGCCGAGTCACCCTCGACGATGAAGATTTCCGATTTTGCGGGGTCGCGCTCCTGGCAGTCGGCCAGCTTGCCGGGCAGGGAGGTGACGCCCAGCGAGGTCTTGCGGGTGATGTCGCGGGCCTTGCGCGCGGCTTCGCGCGCCGCCGCGGCCTGGATCACCTTCTCGACCACCACCTTACCCTCGGTCGGATGCTCCTCCAGCCAGGTGCCCAGCGCCTCGTTGACCAGTCCTTCGACCACTGGGCGGACTTCCGAGGAAACCAGCTTGTCCTTGGTCTGCGAGGAGAATTTCGGATCGGGAACCTTGACCGACAGCACGGCCGTCAGGCCTTCGCGGCAATCATCGCCGATCAGCGAGACCTTTTCCTTCTTGGTCAGGCCCGAGGATTCGCCATAGCCGGTGATCTGACGCGTCAGCGCGCCGCGGAAGCCGGCGAGATGGGTGCCGCCGTCGCGCTGTGGGATGTTGTTGGTGAAGGCCAGCACGTTTTCGTGGTAGCTGTCGTTCCACCACATCGCCACTTCGACGGTGATGCCGTCGCGCTCGGCCCGGATGGCGATCGGCTTCTCGATCAGCGGTTTCTTGACCCGGTCGAGATATTTGACGAATTCCTCAAGGCCACCATCATAATGCAGTTCATGGCGCACGATGTCGGCATGGCGGGCATCGGTCAGAACGATGCGCACGCCCGAATTGAGGAAGGCGAGCTCGCGCAGCCGATGCTCCAGCGTGCCGAAGTCGAACTCGACCATCGTGAAGGTCTCGGCCGACGGAAAGAACGTGATCTCGCTGCCGCTGCGGCCCTCATTGGTGCCAGGGCGCTTGTCCTGTTCGTAGCTGCCGGTCGCCTTCAGCGGCGCGTCGGCATTGCCATGTGTGAAGCTCATCTCATAGATCTGGCCGTTGCGGCGGATTCTGAGCTTCAGCCAGGCCGACAGCGCGTTGACCACCGAGACGCCGACGCCGTGCAGGCCGCCCGACACCTTGTAGGAGTTCTGGTCGAATTTACCGCCGGCATGCAGCTGTGTCATGATCACTTCGGCCGCCGAAATGCCCTCGCTGGGGTGGATATCGGTGGGAATGCCGCGGCCATTGTCGATGACGGTGACCGAACCGTCGGGATTGAGCGTTACCGAAACCAGGTCGGCATGGCCGGCCAGCGCCTCGTCGATGGCGTTGTCCACCACCTCATAAACCATGTGGTGCAGGCCCGAACCGTCGTCGGTGTCGCCAATATACATGCCGGGACGTTTGCGGACGGCGTCCAAGCCCTTCAAAACCTTGATGGAATCGGCGCCATATTCGGCTGCAGCGCCGTTGGCGTTCTCAGTCTGGTCGCTCATGAAAACCTGTTGTCTAGAGGCCGCTAATGCAACGGGAAAAACTCCCCCCGAATCGCGCGTCTGATATAGCCTAGATATAGGCGCTAAAGGCGGTTTTTCCAAGGTTTGCGGGCATTCCCCCGGGGATGAGCCGGCCGTGCGGGACCGGCTCCCGCCGGGCTCTATTTGCCTGGCCACACGGTCCCTGAGAAACGTGATGGTGAACTTGTAGCGCGGCGCACGCCGCCCGGCCCGGTCGGGATCCAGCGTCAGGTCAGCCGGCGCGCATCGGTTTCAACGCCTCGCTCCAGCGCAGCAGCTCGTCCAGCATCGTCCTGGTGCCGCCGGCCACCTGTTCGCTGGCGTTGAAGGCGCCGTTCTCATCAAGCAGTTTCTGGTACATCGGCAGCGCGACGCCTTCCGGGATGGGCATGATGCCCACCGACGTCAGCAGCGGCTTCAGGGCCTGCGCCGCGCGCAGGCCGCCGGAGACGCCGCCATAGCTGAAAATGGCGGCAGGCTTGTATTTCCATTCACGCGCCAGGTAGTCGATCGCGTTGACGATCGCGGGTGCCGCGAAATAATTGTATTCCGGCGCGACGAAGACAAAGGCGTCGGCGGCGTCGATCGCCTTCGACCAGGCCTTGGTGTGGTCGTTCTGGTAGTTGCCAAGCCTCGGATGATGCGGCTCGTCCAGCACCGGCAATTTGAACGCGGCAATGTCGGTCAGAACCGGCGCGAATTTCCCGTGCTCGCGCGCGAATGCCTCCAGCCACTCGGCAAAAACCGGGCCGGCGCGACCGGGTCGCGTGCTGCCGATGACGATGTTCAACTGGTGCTTCAAGGCGGGCTCCTTAGCTTGGTGGTATCTGTTGGTGACTGTCCCTACGGCAGAGCGTTCAGGCGGACAAGGTCAGACCGTTGCCGGAATGGTCACGATCGGATGAATGGACAGTCAGCCTTCGCGTCTCCTGCCGTCGTGGTTCGGTCCGCCGTTCAGTCACATGGACGCCCGGATTGCCAGTCACTACATTAACGGCGATAGCGGAGCCTTTCATGGACACTCAGCCCGCCCCCTTCGTTCCTCCTGCCCCGAAGCCGCGCACGTCGCCGCCTTCGACGCTGGAGATGATCCGCATCGTCTACCGCAATCCGCTCGAACTGTGGGGCGAGCCGACCTACAACGAACCGTGGATTTCGGTGAACGGCGTCGGCGGGCCGCTGGTCATTGCCAACGATCCCGGTCTCATCCGCCACGTGCTGGTCGACAATGCCAAGAACTACAGGATGGCCACGGTGCGCCAGAAGATCCTGCGGCCGATCCTGCGTGATGGCCTGCTGACCGCCGAGGGCGAGGTCTGGAGGCGGTCGCGCAAGGCGATGGCGCCCGTGTTCACGCCACGCCACATCTTCGGCTTCGCTCAGCCGATGCTCAAGCGCACGCTGGAGTTCGTCACGCGCTACGAAGCGGGCGGCACGTCCGATATCGCCCATGACATGACACTGCTCACCTATGACATCCTGGCCGAGACGCTGTTCTCCGGCGAGATATCAGGAGAGCCGGGCAGTTTTGCCAATGAGATCGACCGCCTGTTCGAGACCATGGGACGCGTCGACCCCCTCGATCTGCTGCGCGCGCCCGACTGGCTGCCTCGGCTAACCCGCATCCGCGGCCGCAAGACCATGGCCTATTTCCGCAAGATCGTCACCGATACGGTCAAGATGCGCGAAGAGAAGGTCAGGCGCGATCCCGATGCCGCGCCGCAGGATTTCCTGATTCTGCTGCTCAAGGCCGAGGGCCCGGAGGGGCTGACGCGCTCGGAAGTCGAGGACAACATCATCACCTTCATCGGCGCCGGCCATGAGACGACCGCGCGCGCGCTTGGCTGGACGCTTTATTGCCTCGCCGAATCGCCATGGGAACGCGACCGGGTCGAGCAGGAGATCGACCAGGTGCTGGCGCGCGAATCCGATCCGACGAAGTGGCTCGATGCCATGCCGTTGACACGCGCCGCCTTCGACGAGGCGCTCAGGCTCTATCCGCCGGCGCCCTCCATCAACCGCGAGCCGATCGTTCCGGAGATGTGGAAGGATCTTTACATCCCCAGACATGCGGCCGTGCTGGTCATGCCCTGGGTCGTCCATCGTCACAGGAAGCTTTGGGACCGGCCCGATGCCTTCCTGCCCGAGCGCTTCCACCCGGGAAACCGTGAAAAGATCGATCGCTTCCAGTATCTGCCGTTTGGCGCGGGGCCGCGCGTCTGCATCGGCGCCAGTTTCGCCATGCAGGAGGCGATCATCGCGCTCGCCATCCTCTTGTCACGCTTCCGCTTCGATACCACGGCCGAGACCAAGCCCTGGCCGGTGCAGAAGCTGACGACGCAACCGCAAGGCGGGCTGCCGATGCAGGTCACGCCTCGCCGTCATTGAGAGGCCGTCATTGAGAGGTAGGACCTCTCCGGAATTATACGGCGGGCCTGCGTTGCTGGAACTGGCCGGCGGCGCGGAAGCGCCAGAGATAACTCGGCAGGATCGTCGCGATCGATTGCGGCTGGATGCCAAGTCCCACCAATGTCCGGTTGGCCCTGACCGCGGCTTCCGAAACGACGTTGTGCTCGCGCAACTGCATCACCTGGTCCTTGGTCAGCAGCGGATTAGGCAAGAGACCGAGGATCGAAGCCTGGATGTTGGCCACCCACCACGGCACGGGCACCAGCAGGCGTCTGCGCTCGATCACGGTGAGCAGCTCCTGCATGCATTCCTTGAAGGTAAGCACATTGGGGCCGCCAAGCTCGTAGATCTGGCCGCCATCGACCTTGCCGTCGACCGAGCGCGCCACCGCTTCGGCGACGTCGCCGACATAGACCGGCTGGAACTTGGTCCGGCCGCCGCCGATCAGCGGCAGCACCGGCGAATAGCGCGCCATGCCGGCAAAGCGGTTGAAGAAATTGTCTTCCGGCCCGAAATTGATCGACGGCCGGAAGATCACGGCGTCGTTGATTGTCTCCAGCACGGCCTTCTCGCCAAGTGCTTTGGTGCGTGCGTAGTTCGATGCGGAGTTCGCATCGGCGCCAAGCGCCGAAATATGGGTGAACCCGGCGCCGACGGAGCGCGCGGCCTCGGCAATGGCGCGGGCGCCGAACTCATGCACGGCGGAGAATTTCTGGCGGCCGCTTTCATGCAGGATGGCGACGAGGTTGACGACATGGTCGGCACCTTGCACGGCGCGGTCGACCGACCAGCGCACGCGCACATTGGCCTGCACCGGCTGGATCTGGCCGACATTGCCGAGCGGCTGCAGGTGGCCGGCAAGATCGGGCCGCCGGCAGGCGACGCGGATGCGGTAACCGCGCTTGGCCAGCGCGCGCACGACATGGCGCCCGACAAAGCCTGACCCGCCGAAGACGACGACGAGCTTTGGGGTCTGCAGGATTTCTGTCATGGCGGGCTCCGGCGCACTTCCAGATGGCTTGGCTGAAGCCGTTTCATAGTCCGTTTTGCGCCAAAGGCAAAGGGCGACGCGTCGTCGCTGTCCCCCTTGTCTTTCGAGCAATTCCAGGAACGCAGAAAACCCCGCCGAAGCGGGGTTTTCCGGGTGACGTTCGCGCCGAAAACAGGATCCAACGAGGCGGCCTGACCTGAGACGGCATCAAAACGGCGTGAAGCAAGCACGCCGGCCCCAGCCCTGGACACATTCGACCTGAAGGCACCGGCCGGGCAAACCCGACGCGGACAGACATCTGTCGTCGCTACGGATGGGAAGGTTCACCGCGCGGAAATTCGTCGATTTTAGGCCGAGTAGCGCTCGGCGAATTCGGAAATGCGCTGTATCACCGCCTTGGGCGCGGTGATACCGCGTGCCTGCGCCTTCTCGGCCGCCTCGGCCCGGGCCCGCCCCGGCACGTGCACGCCGTAGCGGCGGCGAAGACGGTCGAGCTGGCCCTTCATCCGCTGTTCGAAATCCGGATCGAGCAGCTTCGGCTCGACGGCAAGCACGAACAGGCCGGTTCCGGGACTGTCCGGGCCGCCGCTGAACCATGGCGCGTCGAGCGACCAGTTGGCGCCCGACAGGCCTGCCGCCAGCACTTCGACCATCAGCGCGATATTGGCGCCGCGCTGGCCGCCGAAGGCCAGCATGGCGCCCTTCATGGCGGCGGCCGGATCGGTGGTCGGGTTGCCGCTGGCGTCCAGCGCCCAGCCTTCAGGGATTTTCTTGCCGTCTTCGGCCGCCTTGCGGATGTTGACGAAGGCGGTGGCGCTCGACGACTGGTCGATGACCAGCGGCGCGCCATCGGCCGCGGGCGAGGCAAACGACATCGGATTGGTGCAATAGACCGGTTTGACCGAGCCGGAACCAGCAAGCACGGCCGGGCCGTTGGTGGCCGCGAACGATACCAGTCCCTGTGCGGCCAGCCGGCCGGTGAAGTAGCCGAGCGCGCCGCATGTATAGGCGTTCTTCTGCGAAAAGATGGCGACACCGAACAGTCGTGCCGCCTTGGCAAGATCGTCGATCGTGCGGTCGAAGCCCGTATGCGCCAATCCGCCACGCGCGTCGGAGAGATAAACGGCCAGCGCCGGCCTGGTGATGACCGGATCGGCATTGCCGTCGATGCGGCCGGCCTCGATCGCTTCGAGATAATCGATGAAATGCGTCAGGCCGACGCTTGCAAGTCCTTCCGCCTCGGCAGCGACGATGGACGCCGCGAGCGATTGCGCGGCTTCTTCGTTGGCGCCGGCGCCGAGCGCCGCCATCCGGCACAATCCTGTTGCCTGGTCGAGACTGAGTTGCATCGTCGTTGCCTCTGGTGAGTGGTGAGTAGTCAGTGGTGATAAGGATAGAAGTGGCCAGCTGCCACTCCTGACTACTGAATACTCACTAAACCTAGCCGATCTTGTTCGGAATCCGCGCTTCGATCCTGCCGAAGGTGAAGACGAGGATGCCGGTGATCGTCATGTAGATCAACGCCAGGAGAAGCAAGGGTTCATAGGTGAGGTAGGTGTCCTGCCGCACCTTCGACGAGACGGCGAATATGTCGATCACGCTGATGGTCGCAACCAGCGGCGTCGACTTCAACTGCAGCACGGTTTCGCCGGTCAGCGTCGGCAGCGCCCTGTAGAAGGCCTGCGGCAGCCAGATGCGCCGGAAGATCTTCCAGCGGCTCATGCCGAACGCGCGGGCGGCTTCCAACTGGCCCTTGGGCACCCCGGCAAAGGCACCGCGCATCACTTCGCCCTCGTAACCGGCAAAGGACAGCGTCAACGCCAGCACGCCATAGGGCCATGCCTGCCTGAGATAAGGCCACATCCAGGACTCGCGAATCCACGGATATTGCGGAAACAGCGAGCCCAACCCGTAGTAGAGCAGCCACAATTGCAGAAGCAGCGGTGTGCCACGAATGATGGTGCAGAAGACCTTGGCGGGTGCCGAGAACCAGAGCGAGCCGGCGGCCTGCGCCAACCCGACCGGTACGGCGATCAGGAAGCCGAGCGCGCAGGTAACGGCCAGGATCCACAGCGAGCGCCAGATGCCGATCAAGCCCATCTCATAATATTGCGGCAACCAGTCCCAGCGCATGAAGAAGACAGCCGACAGCACCAGCCCCAGCGCGACCAGGATCAGCACGATGCGATGCGGCTGCAGCCACAGCGATGTGCGCGCCACCATGTTGATGACGGTTGCTTCGCTGGCCATCAACGCGCGTCCTTGACCGAAGGCATGCCACGCCTCGACCAGGCCTCGAGGCGGCCAAGCATCAGGTTCGAGAACAGCGATACCGCCAGATAGAGCACACCTGCCGCGAGATAGAATATCAGATAGGCCTTGGTCACGCCCGCCGCCTGCCGCGTCGCCAGTGTCAGCTCGAAGAAGCCGACGACGGCCAGCAGAGCGGTGTCCTTGGTGGCGATCAGCCACAGATTGGCAAGGCCGGGTATGGCGAAAGGCAGCATCGCCGGCAATGTGATGCGCCGCAGCAGAAGACCGGGAGACATGCCGTAGGCGCGCGCGGCTTCGATCTGGCCCTGCGGAATGGCGAGGATGGCGCCGCGCATCACCTCGGTCGAATAGGCGCCCTGGACGAAGCCGAGCACGGCGATGCCGGCCACCAGTCCGCTGATGTCTATCCGCTGATAGCCCATCGCCGTCAGCACCTGGTTTATCAGGTCGGTGCCGGCGTAGTAGAGCAGCAGGATCAGCACCAGTTCGGGCACGGCGCGCACGATGGTCGTATAGACGGCCAGCAGATCGCGCACCACCGGGCCGCCATAGAGCTTGCCATACGCGCCACAGATGCCGATCAAAAGTCCAACGCAAGTGGCGCCGACGGCGATCTCGAGCGAATGCAGCAGCCCGAGCATGAGTGTTCCGCCCCAGCCGACGGGCGCGGGCGAGAGGAGTTCGATGATACCGGCCGCCGAGGCCGGAAGAAACGCGTCGATCAGCTTCGCCCCCGGAGTGCTGGCTCTATCCGTCGGCGCCAGCGACCGACGGTATGCGTGGGAAAAGTAGGGCGGAGGGCATGACTTTTCGGTCATGCCCTCCGGCCCGTGCGAGGGTCTTTAGTTCGACTGTGGCGAGCCGCCGTAAATGTCGAAATTGAAATATTTTTTCGAGATTTCGTCATACTTGCCGTTGCTGCGGATCGCCTTGATGCCGGCGTTGATCTTTTCCTTCAGGTCGGTGTCTTCCTTGCGCACGCCGGCGCCGACGCCCGGTCCGAGCACTTCATCGTCCGGAGCCACCATGCCCTTCAGGTCGCAGCAGGCCTTGCCCTGGTCGGATTTGAGGAATTCGCCGAGCGCGATGGAATCGGCCTGCACCGCGTCGAGGCGGCCCGCGGCAAGGTCATTGTTGGCTTCGTCCTGGGTCTGGTATTCCTTGATCTCGGAAGCCGTGCCGCCGAAGTGCTTCTTGGCGTAGACGGCGTGCACGGTCGACACCTGAACGCCGAGCACCTTGCCCTTGAGGTCGTCCGGCGTGGCGCCGAATTTCTGGTCCTTCGGTCCGATGATCGCCGTCGGCGTGTTGTAATACTTGTCCGAGAAGTCGATCGTCTTCTTGCGTTCGTCGGTGATCGACATCGAGGAGACGATGAGGTCGATCTTCTTGGTGGTCAGCGCCGGGATGATGCCGTCCCAGGCGACCGGCGTGATGACACAGTCAAGCTTCTCCTCGGCGCATACGGCGTCGATGAAGTCGATCTCCCAGCCCACCCATTTGCCCGAAGCATCCGGCGAGGTGAAGGGCGGATAGGGCTCTGCGGCGACGCCGATCTTGACCGGATCGGCCTTGGCCGCGCCCATGGCGGCGACGCCGAGCAGCAGCGCCGCGGCGAATGTCTTCAGAACAGTCTTCATTTTCACAACTCCCAGTTTGTTGTTGGTTCCCGGTTTTCTTCCGTCCCGGCTTTTCCTAGCCGATGTTGCGGATGAACTGCTTCAGCCTTTCGGATTTCGGCGCGCCGAAGATCTGCTCCGGCGGGCCTTCTTCCTCGACCAGCCCGTTGTAGAGGTAGACGACATGGGTCGCGACCTCGCGGGCGAACTTCATCTCGTGGGTGACCAGCACCATGGTGCGGCCTTCGCGCGCCAGGTCGCCGATCACCTTCAGCACCTCGCCGACCAGTTCCGGGTCGAGCGCCGAGGTCGGCTCGTCGAACAGCATGACGCGCGGATTGATGGCCAGAGCGCGGGCGATCGCGGCGCGCTGCTGCTGGCCGCCCGACAGATAGGCCGGATAGACGTCGCGCTTTTCGGCGAGCCCGACGCGCGCCAGCAGTTTTTCGGCCTGTGAGATCGCTTCGTCTCGCTTGACCCCCAGCACATGCACCGGAACCTCGATGACGTTCTCGATCAGCGTCATGTGGCTCCACAGATTGAAGTTCTGGAACACCATGCCGAGCTTGGAGCGGATGCGCTCGATCTGCTTGCGGTCGGCCGGAACGGTGTGGCCATGGCTGTCCGCCTTCAGCTTGATCTGCTCGCCATTGACGCGAATGATGCCGCTGGTCGGGTTTTCCAGGCAGTTGATGCAGCGCAGCAGCGTCGATTTGCCCGAGCCGGAACCGCCGATGATGGCGATCACCTCGCCGTCGCGTGCCGACAGCGACACGCCCTTCAGCACATGCAGTTCACCGAATTTCTTGTGCAGGTTCTCGACATGGATAGCTTCAGCGGCGCCATCAAGCACCTCGCCGGATGAGATTGCGGCAGCTCTCACCGCGCTCACCGGGTGACCTTCATCTGGTCGACGACAATTTGTCGAACGTCTATCCGGCTAATCAACATACGCTGTACTGCCCCGCTCTCGACCTCAGCATGGACCCAACAGCGCGAGCCCGTCAATCCCGCTCATTACGGCACTTGCGAGCTTGTTGTGCAAGTGTATAAATAGCGCTCCATGAAATTTTCTCGATTTTTTTCAGCTAAAAAGGGCTTGGATGAACGCTTTCGGATCACAGTCCATGGCGGCGCCGCTGCGACGCGTTCTGATGCGGTCGGCGGCCAACGCCATGCGCAACGCCGACGGGGCTGCCTGGCACTATGGCCCGGGATTCAATCCGGCGAAAGCGGCATTGCAGCACGCCGTCCTTGCTGAACTGGTGGCGGCTTCCGGCGCTGAAATCGAATGGATCGAGGACAAGGCCGATGGCCTTTCGGATTCGGTGTTCACGCACGACCCATCGCTGATGACCGACCGCGGCGCGCTTATTCTGTCCATGGGCAAGCCCTTGCGCGCCAGCGAGCCCTCGCTGCATGAGGAAACCTACGGAAGACTGGGCATTCCGATCCTCGGCCGCGTCGAGGCTCCCGGCCAGGTCGAAGGCGGTGATTGTGTATGGGTGGATGCCCGCACGCTGGCGATCGGGCGCGGTGTCCGCTCCAACCAGGAAGGCATCCAGCAGGTTTCCAACCTGCTGACGCCGCTGGGCATTTCAGTCTACGGCTTTGACCTGCCGCTGTGGCAAGGGGAAGAGGCGTGCCTGCATCTGATGTCGGTGATCAGCCCGCTGGCCGACGATCTCGCACTGGTCTATTCACCGCTTTTGCCGGCCGCCTTCTATCAAATGCTGAAGGCGCGCGGCATCCGGCTGGTCGAGGGTGATGCCGGAGAGTTTGCCGCCTCCAACGGCCTCAGCCTGAACGTGCTGCCGACCAGCCCGCACAAGGTCATTGCCGTTGCAGGCTTTCCCAAGACCAAAGCCGCCATGGAGGCAGCCGGCTGCACCGTAGAAATCTTCGAGGCGGATGCACTCTGCATCGCCTGCGAAGGCGGGCCGACATGCCTGACGCGGCCGATCCTGCGCCAATGAATGCGCCGTCCCGCCGCAAGTTCCGTCGCGAGGGCGAGGAGCGACGGCGGCAGGATTTGATCGAAGCGACCCTGAATAGCGTGGCGGAACACGGCTTGGAGGGCGCCACCTTGCGCACCATCGCATTGCGCGCCGGCGTCACCGCCGGGCTGATCCGGCACTATTTCCCCGGTAAGGAAGAATTGCTGCAGGAAGCCTATGCAGCGCTGATGGGCCGCATGACCGAGCAGGCGAAAGCGGCGTTGGTCATGGAAGATGCCTCGCCGCGCAAACGCCTTGCGGCTTTCGTCACAGCCAACCTCAATGCGCCAATCATCGATGCGCGGGTGTTTTCGCTCTGGGCAACCTTCATCGGCCGCGCCGGCTCGGACCCGAGCCTGGCTCGCGCCCACCGCGAAGGTTACCTTGGCTTTCGCAACGAGGTGGAAGCCGTCGTGGCCGAGGTGCTCGCCGCCGAACAGCGCGAGCTGGACGCAAGCCAACTGCGCCATCACGCCATTGCGATTAACGCGATCATCGACGGGCTCTGGGTGGAAGGCTGCCTGGCTGGCGAAATGTTCTCGCCTGGCGAATTGGCGACGATTGGCATCAAATCTATCGAGGCCGAGCTCGGCCTCGCGCCGGAAAGGGGAGAAAACCAATGACCACACTCGGCGAAGCCCTCATCACGCTGCTTGAAGCCCATGGCGTCGACACGGTCTTCGGCATTCCAGGCGTCCACACGGTCGAGCTCTACCGTGGGCTGGCGCGCTCGAAAATCCGCCATGTCACGCCGCGCCACGAACAGGGCGCCGGCTTCATGGCCGACGGCTATGCCCGCGCCAGCGGCAGGCCGGGTGTCGCCTTCGTCATCACCGGCCCGGGCTTGACCAACACCCTTACCGCCATGGGCCAGGCGCGCGCCGATTCGGTGCCGATGCTGGTCATCTCGGGTGTCAACGCCATGCCGACGCTGGGCAAGGGGCTTGGCTTCCTGCACGAACTGCCAGATCAGCGCGGCATGATGGAGAAGGTGGCGCTTTTGTCGCAGCGCGTCACCGAGGCCAGCGAATTGCCGGGCGCGTTGGCCCAGGCCTTCGCCCTGTTTTCATCGTCGCGACCAGGTCCGGTGCATATCGAGATTCCGACCGATGTCATGGTCAAGCCGGCGGACGACATCGCGGCACTGCTGAGCAATGCGGCGCCGCCTGCTCCGGACGGCGAGGCAATTGCCAGCGCGGCCAAACTCATCGCCGCCGCGCGCCGCCCGCTGATCCTGGCCGGCGGCGGCGCCAAGCGGGCCGAGGCGGCGCTGCAACGCCTGGCCGAAAGACTGGGCGCGCCGGTGGTGGAGACCACGAATGCGCGTGGCCTGCTGCACCGCCATCCGCTCTGCGTGCCGGCAAGTCCCAGCCTGAAGGCGGTTCGTGCACTGATGGCCGAGGCCGATCTGGTGATTGCCGCCGGCACGGAGTTCGGCCCGACCGATTATGACGGCTATGGCGATGGCGGCTTTGTGCTGCCTTCCAATCTGATCCGCATCGACATCGGCGCCGACCAGCTTGCGCGCCGTCCGGTGACGGTCGCCATCCAGGCCGATTGTGCCGAGGCGATCGAGGCCCTGCTCACCGCGATCGGCGCCGCTCATACTGCCGCGCCGGACGGCGAGGGGCGCGCAGCCGAGGCACGGAAGGCGGCTTTTGCCGAGCTGAGCCCCGCCTATGTGGCGCAGGTGCATGCCGTGGAAATGATCCGTGACGCCTTGCCGGGCGCGATCGTCGTCGGCGACTCGACGCAGCCGATCTATGCCGCCAACCTCTACTACGATCACGATCGCCCGGGCGGCTGGTTCAACGCCGCCACCGGCTTCGGCGCGCTTGGTTATGGCCCACCGGCCGCGATCGGCGCAGCCCTTGCCATGCCCGATGCACCAATTATCTGCCTGACTGGCGACGGCGGGTTCCAGTTCACGCTGCCCGAACTTGGTGCGGCGCTCGACGCCCAGGCGCCGGTCATCTTCGTGGTCTGGAACAACAGAGGCTATCGTGAGATCGAGACCTCGATGCTCGATGTCGGCGTGGAACCCGTCGGCGTGTCGCCGGCGCCGCCGGATTTCTGCAAGCTGGCCGAGGCCTATGGCATCGGCGCCGAACGGCTGGGAAATATCGACGCCTTGCCGCAGGCGCTGAAGCACGCCCGGGCAACGGGACTGCCGCGCGTCATCGAAATCTCGGTCGACTGAGTATTGGCTGCGTCAGCGTAGAAACAGAGAGCTGGAGCGGGTCAGCGATTCTAACAAACGCTGAACCGCTCTAAAGGCGTGTCTCAACCATCGGCCGGCCATGTCATTTTTCAAGGAACAGGCGTCCTTTCGCGATCCGCTGACATTTCCTCATCTCGCACCATTGCGTTGGGCGGCATCCTCGCCTGAGCTGCCTTGGCCCGTGAGGAAGACCGCAGCGAAGCTTTGCATGACGCTCGCGCGAAAGAAGAAGCGGCGCGCCCGGCGTGTGGCGGTCGACCATTCGCATTGGTCCTCCGCCAGCACGCCGACGGGCGGCCTCGGTCCGATCTGGCAATACTGGGCGCAAGGCGCCGACCATGCCCCGCCCCTGGTCAGGGCATGCCTGCGCTCGGTCGCGCGCCACAAGGGTTCGCGCGACCTTGTCGTGCTCGACGACAAGACCGTGGAGGCCCATATCGATTTGCCCGGCCATGTCTGGGACAAGCGGCGGCGCGGGCTGATGAACAGCCAGCATTTCTCCAATTTCATTCGCCTGAGCCTGCTCTCCCGGCACGGAGGAACATGGCTCGATGCCACCATCCTGCTCCGGCAGCCGGTGCCGCCCGAAATCGAGCGCGAGGATTTCTACATTCTGCGCGAGACCAATCGCCATCCGCGGCTTGTGGAAACCTGGTTCATTCATGCCCGCAAGGGGCACCCGCTGGTCGAGACGGTGCTGCACGGCCTCGTCGACTACTGGCGGAAGTACGACGCCCTGCACGACTACTTCATGTTCCTGTACCACTTCGAGGCCTCGCTCCTGCTGCACCGCCCGTTGCGGCGCGACTTCCTGCGCATGCCGCAAATCGGCGCGGACCGGCCGCACGAATTGCAATGGCGGCTCTTCGAGCCGTTCGAGGAGGCCAGGCATCGCAGGCTTTTCGATGGTTTCTGGCTGCACAAGCTCACGCATCACGAGCAGCGCCCAGCCGTCGGTGAGCATCTGCTGTGGGACGCGATCGTTTCGGGCTGGCCGGCGTCCTGACGCATGCAAAGACGCGACGGCTGCCATGTCGAGATATCAATTGAGTGATCGCCCGAAAGGCGCGACGCTTCGCGTCGGCGCGGCAAAACAAGCGACATAATTACAAGAAAATGACAGGAGCGGTCCAGGATGACGGAAACACTTGAAGGCAGGCATATCGTTGTAACCGGTGGAACCGGCGCGCTTGGTGGCGCGGTGGTTGGCAGGCTGCTGGAGCAGGGTGCGATCTGCCACGTGCCGAACGCGCATGCCGCGGCGCCTTCGCACTTCCCCTTCACCACACACCATAACGTCAAGCTGGCGCACAATGTCGACCTCTCGGATTCCGCCAAGGTCGAGGCGTTCTACAGCCAGGTGCCGGCCCTGTGGGCATCTGTCCATCTGGCGGGCGGCTTCGCGATGGCGCCGGTGGAAAAGATCGAATCCGCCTCCTTCGCCGAGATGATGGACACCAATGCTCGCACCACCTTCCTGTGCAGCCGGGCGGCGGTGCGTTCGATGCTGGCGTCAGGCATGGCCGGCCGCATCGTCAATGTCGCCGCGCGGGCGGCATTGGAGCCTCGCCGGGGCGCGGGCATGGTCGCCTACACCGCCAGCAAGGCGGCGGTTGCCGCGATGACCGTGGCGATGGCCGAGGAATTGAAGCACAAGGGCATACTGGTCAATGCCGTGGCGCCCTCGACGCTCGACACACCGGCAAACCGTGCCGACATGCCGGATGCCGATTTCACCAAATGGGTCAGCCTCGAAGCGGCCGCTGAAGCTATCGCCTACCTCGCCTCTCCGGCCAACCAGGCGATGAGCGGAACGTTGGTGCCGCTCTACGGCCGGGCGTAGCTCCGCGTCGGCCGAACCGGTTTTTGCCAAAGAAAAACCCCGTCGGATCGCTCCGGCGGGGTTTTGTCATTCTGGACTAAGCGAAGGACTTCGCTTCGCGAAGGCCTTAGTTGCCCTGCTTCTTCAGCGCGGCACCCAGGATATCACCCAGCGAAGCGCCGGAGTCGGTCGAGCCGTACTGGGCGACCGCTTCCTTCTCCTCGGCGATTTCCAGCGCCTTGATCGAGACCTGCAGCTTGCGGGTCTTCTTGTCGAATGCGATGACGCGGGCATCGACCTTCTGGCCGACGGTGAAGCGCTCGGGGCGCTGCTCGTCGCGGTCGCGGCTGAGGTCCGAGCGCTTGATGAAGGTCTCGATGCCGCTGTCGACCAGCCGCACTTCCAGGCCGCCATCCTTGACGCCGATGACTTCGCAGGTGACGACGGCGTTCTTGCGCAGTTCGCCCGAAGTCGCCGCTTCGCCGACCGTGTCGCGGGCCAGCTGCTTGATGCCGAGCGAGATGCGCTCCTTGTCGATATCGACGTCGAGCACCTGCGCCTTGACCATGTCGCCGCGATTGTACTCTTCGATGACCTGCTCGCCCGGACGGGTCCAGTCGAGGTCGGAGAGGTGCACCATGCCGTCCACGTCGCCTTCCAGGCCAATGAACAGGCCGAACTCGGTCTTGTTCTTGACCTCGCCCTCGACCTGGCTGCCGACCGGATGGTTGCGCGCGAAGGCTTCCCACGGATTCTCGAGCGTCTGCTTGAGGCCGAGCGAGATGCGGCGCTTGGCCGGATCGACCTCGAGCACCACCACGTCGACTTCCTGGGTCGTCGACAGGATCTTGCCGGGATGCACGTTCTTCTTGGTCCACGACATTTCCGAAACGTGGATGAGGCCCTCGATGCCCGGCTCCAGCTCGACGAACGCGCCGTAGTCGGTGATGTTGGTGACGGTGCCCTTGATCTTCTTGCCGATCGGGAACTTGGTGCCGATCTCGGACCACGGATCGCTCTCGAGCTGCTTCATGCCGAGCGAGATGCGGTGGGTTTCCTGGTTGATGCGGATGATCTGCACCTTGACCGTCTGACCGATGTTGAGGATTTCGGTCGGATGGTTGACGCGGCGCCATGCCATGTCGGTGACATGCAGCAGGCCGTCGATGCCGCCGAGGTCGACGAACGCACCGTAATCGGTGATGTTCTTGACGACGCCTTCGACAACCTGGCCTTCTTCGAGGTTCTGCACAATTTCCGAACGCTGTTCGGCGCGGCTTTCCTCGAGCACGGTACGGCGCGACACCACGATGTTGCCGCGACGGCGATCCATCTTCAGGATCTCGAAGGGCTGCGGGTTGTGCATCAGCGGGGAGACGTCGCGGATCGGGCGGATATCGACCTGGCTGCGCGGCAGGAAGGCCACGGCGCCGTCGAGGTCGACGGTGAAGCCGCCCTTGACCTGGTTGAAGATGACGCCTTCGACGCGCTCGCCCTTGGTGAACTTCTCTTCGAGACGGACCCAGCTCTCTTCGCGGCGGGCCTTCTCACGCGACAGCATCGCTTCGCCAAGCGCGTTCTCGATGCGCTCGACATAGACTTCGACGGTGTCACCGACTTTGAGGGTGGTGTCCTTGCCCTTGACGCCGAATTCCTTCAGCGGCACGCGGCCTTCGACCTTGAGGCCGACGTCGATGATGGCCATGTCCTTTTCGATCGCGGTGATCGTGCCCTTGACGACCTGACCTTCGCCGGAGTGGCCGGTGGTGAATGATTCTTCGAGCAGGCTCGCGAAATCGTCGCGAGTGGGGTTTGCAGCTGACATTGTTTCTCCTGGAGTGCCCCGCATCTCAAGCGGGACGGGCGCCGTGGGTTAGCGTTGCGTTGGCCTGCCGGCGTTCCGGGCTCAAAAGCCCTGGGCCGCTTTCAAGCGGCAATTCCGGCGCATGAAGAATGCTGGCAGGCTGGTTCGTGCCCGATATGGGTATTTTCTTTGCTTCCGGCAACGGAAGCAGGGGAGAAAACCCGGATCAGGCCTTGTCTCTCTTGGCCAGCACGTCGTCTATAACAGCCATGGCCGCGAGAAACGCGGCTTCTATAGCCATTTCGCTGGTATCAAGCAAGTGCGCGTCGGCTGCCGGCTTCAATGGCGAGTCGGCGCGGCCCATGTCGCGCTCGTCACGGCGTTGGATGTCGGCGAGGATCTCGGCGAAATTGGCCGTACCGCCGATGCTTTCGATCTCGGCCAGCCGGCGCTGTGCCCGCACCTCGGCACTCGCCGTCACATAAAGTTTGATGTCGGCGTCGGGGCACACCACGGTGCCGATGTCGCGGCCGTCAAGCACCGCGCCCGGCGGCGTCCTGGCGAAATCGCGCTGCTTTTCGACCAGAATGCGCCGCACGGTCGGGAAAACCGCGACCTTCGAGGCCGCCTCGCCGACCGCATGCGCCGACAGCACCGCGCGGTCGAGCTTTGCCAGGTCGACCTGGCGCGCCGCGGTTTCCGCCGCCGAGACATTGTCGAGCGGCAGCCCGACCCGCAGCAGCGCATGGGCGACCGCGCGATAGGTGAGGCCGGTGTCGAGCAGGTTCAGCCGGTAGTGGTCGGCCAGCCGCCGGGCGAGGGTGCCCTTGCCGGCGCCGGCTGGGCCGTCGATGGCGATGGTGAAGATTTGTGTCATTGGCATGCAGACGCCTTATGCATGGAAACAGGCCCCCGCGACTTCGTCATCCTAGGGCGTAGCGAACGCGAAGCGGAGCGAAGACCCTGGGATCCATGCCGTGACTTCAGCCAAAGAACGCTGCGGATCAGAATTTTGCACCGTTGCGGCGCCCTGAGGTCATGGCATGGATCCTGGGGTCTGCGCCGCGTCGCTGCGCTCCTTGCTTCGCCCCAGGATGACGAAGCACGGGATGTCGCCGGCCAATCTCCAAGGTTTGCGATTGCCACTGTCACCCGATCTCCGCGCCTAGCCCCTTCATCAGCCCCATGAACTCCGGAAAGCTCGTTGCAATCATATTGGCATCGTCGATGGTGACAGGCTTGTCCGTCGCCAGTCCCATCACCAGAAAGCTCATGGCGATGCGGTGATCGAGATGGGTCTGCACGGTCGTATCCTTGCCGTTGGGATGGCCACCCAACCCCCCGCCGCCCGGTCTGCCGCGCACGGCGAGCGAAGCTTCGCCCTCGGTGCATTCGACGCCGTTGAGTTTCAGACCGTTGGCGACGGCCGACAGCCGGTCGGATTCCTTTACCCGCAGTTCTTCCAGCCCCTGCATCAACGTCTCGCCCTCGGCGAAGCTCGCGGCAACGGCCAGCACCGGATACTCGTCGATCATCGACGGTGCCCGCTCGGGCGGCACGGTGACGCCCTTCAATTCCGAGTAACGCACGCGCAGGTCGGCGACATCCTCGCCGCCCGCATTGCGCGGGTTGAGGATGTCGATCTTGCCACCCATCTCCTGCAGCGTCAGAAGCAGCCCGGTGCGGGTCGGGTTCATCAGCACGTTCTCGATCACGATGTCGGAGCCCGGCGCGATGAGCGCGGCCACAAGCGGGAAGCCGGCCGAGGACGGGTCGCCAGGCACGGCGATCGTCTGGCCGGTCAGCTTGCCCTGGCCTTCGATGAAGATGTGGCGCACGCCGCGTTCGTCGGTCTCGACCGACAGGTTGGCGCCAAATCCCTTCAGCATCTTTTCAGTATGGTCGCGCGTCATCACCGGTTCGATGACGGTGGTGATACCCGGTGTGTTGAGGCCGGCGAGCAGCACCGCCGACTTCACCTGCGCCGAGGCCATCGGCACGCGGTAGGTGATGGGGGCGGCGTGCTTCGGCCCGTGCAGCGTGATCGGCATGCGGTCGCCCGGTGTCGCCTTCAGCACCTGCACGCCCATCTGGCGCAACGGCTCGAGCACGCGGCCCATCGGCCGGCCCGACAGCGAGGCGTCGCCGATGAAGGTCGTTTCCATGTCGTAAGTGCCGACGAGGCCCATGGTCAGTCGCGAGCCGGTGCCGGCATTGCCGAAATCGAGCGGCCCTTCCGGCTGCAGCAGCGCGCCGTTGCCAGTGCCCCGGATCACCCATTCGGTGCCGCGCTTTTCTATATGCGCGCCCATCGCCCTCATGGCCGCGCCGGTGCGCATCACGTCCTCGCCTTCCAGCAGGCCGGTGATGCGGGTTTCGCCGGAGGCGAGGCCTCCGAACATGAAGGAGCGATGCGAGATCGACTTGTCGCCCGGCACGCGTGCGGTGCCGTAAAGGGCGGATGATTTGCGGGCGGTGGCCGGCTTGGCAGCGACGGCGTGAGACATGGAATTTCCCTGGACGGAATGCCGGCGTGCCGGCGCTTTTCATTTGTTGCGGCGGTCTCGTATCACGGCGGGGCGGAATGGTCATCCCCATGGGCGTCACTTGGCTCGAGGCCTTTCAATGCATGGTTTTGTGACGCCGGCTTTTGGCTTTGACAGCGCCGCAAACTGTGGTTAAGGGGACCACTCTTTTATTCACGAGGCTTGCCGTGGCAAAAACCGAACTTGGCACAAAACGTATCGACCCTGAAACGGGCCGAAAATTCTACGACCTGAACAAGGACCCGATCGTCTCGCCCTATACAGGCAAGACCTATCCGCGTTCCTATTTCGAGGAAGGCAAGGTCGCCGCCCTCGAGGAGGAAGAGGAAGTGGCCGAGAAGGAAGTAGACGCCGAGGACGAGGAAGGCGTTGAAGTCGTCTCTCTCGAAGAGGCCGACGATGACGCCAAGGGCGACGATCTGCCGGATCTGGGCGATGACGAGGATGTTGACCTTGGCGACGACGAGGATGACACATTCCTTGCCGACGAAGAGGAAGAGGACGACGACGTTGCCGACATGATCGGCGTCGGCGACGATGACGACGAAGTCTGATCTGCTAGCGATGCAGGTGTTTGCACGCTTTCTCGGTCTGTGAACAAAAAGCCGTCTATGAAGGCTTGATATTGACGAAAGGCGGGGTTAGAAGCCGCCTGCACTAACGGCGCGGTGTTCCAACCCGCGCCGGATCTCTTCACCGGAAACGGTGCCGGTTGACTGCCGGATGTGGGGCCATAGCTCAGTTGGGAGAGCGCTTGAATGGCATTCAAGAGGTCGTCGGTTCGATTCCGATTGGCTCCACCAGTCCCTTCCAGGGTCTTCAGGAAAACCCTCTGATCTCAAGCTCTTACACGGAAATGTGGTCCACGGTGGTGGCGCACGTTGAGGAGAATTTCATCCCTCGTCCGGCGTGATGTCTCCGGCTTCGCGGCAACGTCTGTCGGTTTCGGTTGCGCGCTCCCGATGGGGCTCCCATTCAGCAAATTGCGGCGGCTAAGCTTGCGCCATCAGGCAGCGTCCGCGCCGAACTCGACAGCAAACCCCGCGTCGATCGCACTTCGTGCTATGTGGTCGCCAAGTTCCCAATCCGTGAGCTCACACAGCGGAAACCTCTTCCTCACGGCATGAATAACCTCGAATACCGAGACGCTCGGTTTGTCGACATTGTCGATCAGGTAGCGGACAACCGCTTGGCGAATGTCCACTGGAGCCGTCGTCTGCGCAAGTGCGGGCATCTGCGGCCTATGAGTGGAGCCGCGATACTGCGCTATCGGCTGGTGTCGCGTCGAAGGCGACGGGCACGTCGTGAACGATGCATGCAGCCGCGAGCAGGTCTTCCAACTCTCTGTCGGTGGCCTTGCACGCCGGCATCAGTGTTCGGATGGCTCGGATCGCCTGGGCAATGGACAGGAACCGCGCCCTGCCTCTGGAAAGCACGTAGGCCTCGGCCGCCTTTTCAACCGTGATGGTGTGGAACGTATTGGTCATCCAGAGTTCCTCCCTGAGCCGGAGCCAACGCGATTTACGGACAACACTCAGCGATCTGCAAGCATATGTCCGATTGCGGACAAATCAGGCAGGCGACCGGCGAACTGGCGCTGTTCCTCCTCGCCATAGGCTCCGTGTGTAAGTTTTATCAAGCCGACGCGGTCGACAATCGTGATCTCGCCGCGCTTGGCGTGAACCAGTCCCCGATATTCAAGCATTTGCAGGGCCGTGGTAACGCCCGGCCTCCGCGCGCCGAGCATGGTCGCCAGAAACTCGTGCGTCAGGTAGATCTTGTTTCCTTCACAGCGGTCATGAACCATGAGCAACCAGCGGGCCAATCGCTCCTCTATCTTCGAGTGGCCGTTGACCACCGCTGTTCGGGTTGCCTGGACAAGGAATGCGTTGGCATAGCGAAGCAGGGACTCGCGAAAGCTCTGGCTGCTCGCAAGAAGCGCGCGAAGACTTTCAACCGGCAGGCACCAGCCATTGCCGGCGACCTGGATATAGGTGTCGTTGGGAGACCGGTCCTGGCCGAGAACGACCGTAACCCCGGTCATGCCATCGTGGCCGACAATGCCAACCTCGCCCTGGCGCCTTCCGAACATGGTGGCGACGACCGACGCGATACCTGTCTCGGGGAAATACACGTGCTGGATCGGCTGATAAGCGGTTTCCAGCGGGCTTTTGAGGCCCAGTTCAACCTGACGTATCGACGGCAGGATCGTCGCAAAATCCTCAGGCGCCAAGGTTCTCAAAACATAATTGCGTATCTGGGATTGGGACATGCTCTTTCCCCGTTCCGGGCAAGAGCAAATACCCTCTCACTGTCGGCGGCATCCGAATGACTGGCGGCCGATGCGGCAGCATAGGCCTTGGAGGCCCCACTGGCAAACACTTGTGGCGGTGCGCCGGCGCACAACGGTGTCTCTCCGCGGGAGGCGATTGGATCACAAGCTTCGGTTCCTTCGCCATGCCGCCGGAAACGCACGCCCATGCGGCGGCTTGAGCGCATGGCCGCCGATTGGCCCATCCCCGCGGTATCCCGGGCGAAATCATCGCCGTGATACTCCCAACAGGCGAAGAGAAGGCTTTCCGGCTCGCGCAGGACGATTGACAGCAGCGGATGTTGGCGCGGCTGATGACGGCGAGCACTTCGGCCAGGCTTCGGCATGGACGCTTGTATTTGCGCGATCGCCTCGGCCTTCAGGCCGATACCATTCTTCGCATATGCTGGTCATGTCCGCTTGCGATCGAGGACGAGCGTCAGCCGAGAAGCTCGGCGGCGACTTCGAGCGTGTTGCGAAACGACGTCTCCAGATGGTGTTCCATTGCCTGCGCGGCGCCCTCGGCATCATGTCGCTTCAGCGCGTCGAGAATGGCTTCGTGCTGCTCGATCGTCTGTTCGCCATAGCCGGGTTTGGGAATGGCGAGATAGCGGCCACGGTCCATCTGCGCCTTGGAGATGTCGACGGCCCGCCAGATCATCGGCAGGCCGCAGATCTCGGCGATGGTGCGGTGAAAGACGTCGTCGAGCTGGATCGCGGTGGCGTAGCGGCCGCGCGATATTGCGAGCTTGTGCGCCGCCATATTGTCCTCCAGCAGTTCGGCGGCTGCCGGCGTGAGCTTCACCGCCGCGCGCCTGGCGCTTTCCATCTCCAGCGCCCGGCGGATGACATAGGCCTCTTCCAGGTCGGCGCGGCTGATCGGCGCGACATAGGTGCCCGTCTGTGCCAGGATCTTGACGAGGCCCTCGTCGCTGATGCGCTTGACGGCTTCCCGCACCGGCGTGCGTGAGACTCCGAGGGCCTCGGCGATCGCCACCTCATTGATCACCTCCCCGGGCTTCATCTGTCCGACGACGATCAGGTTGCGGATCTTCTGATAGATCTGATCGCGGAGCGGCAGAGCCCGATTGAGCGTCGAAGGGTCCAGGTCCATGGCAAATCCGTAGCTTCGTTCACCGGAAATGATCGGATTATATTAGAATGGAGATAGGAATGCATTCAATGCGCGCTCCAACCGCTCCGCGGGCAGGATCGCTGCAGTGCAGCCTGGCCGCGACGCCCTTTGCGCCAGGGTTGGTCCGCTCAGCACGACTTCGCTTACGCGCAATTTACGACCGTCGGCTACATCAGTTCCTGTCTGATTCGTCCGCGACAGGAACCCCATGAGCAAAGCCCTCACGACCTTCGCACTCGCCGCCGTGCTGACCGCCTTGCTCATGGCGCTGAGCCTGGCCGTGGCCCGGCATGGCTATCCCTACGGGGTGACCGGCGTGAAACGGCTCGACGGCATCGCCGATGCGGGAACGTTCATCCCGCTTGCCGCGGTCTATTTCTTCAGCGCGCTGCTGATGATGATCCTGCCGATCAGGGCGGCGAGCATCGTTCTCACCCACGCCGCCGACGCGATCTTCTGGACCGTGATCGTGCTGCTCGCCACCATCGTCGGTGGCCTTCTCGCCCGATGGGCCTTCGGCCAGGGCAGCGCCCTGCTGGCATTGCTGAACTGGCGGTTCCTGTTCGCCGTGGCGATTGTCGGCTGCCACTTCGTCATGAACGAGCTGCGCCGCAACGTGCTGTTGCGCAGCCTGTTCTTCGTCGTCTTCGCGGCCGCGACGCTCGCCTGCCTGTTCTGGTCCTTCACGCTATGAGCGCGATCGCCGCTGGCTAATTTCCGGCCGCGATGTGGCCGGCGGCCTGCTCCATCCATGTCCAGAGATAGGCTGCAAGGCCACGGTCGACATGGATGCGCAACCTGTTCTCATGGCGGTACACGATAGCGCTGACGCCGGCGAAGGAAAGTGCCGCACTGGCGCTTGGCTGGCGAGGATCGAGCGTCGTCCCGCGTGCGATGAAGGCATCGAGAGCCGGGCCCTCGACCTCGAACACCTGCAAGCCGGCGCTGATCGTCGTCACCGCGAGACCTTCGCCGTGCCAACCTGCGGGGATGGCGAGCGGGTTGCTTGATACGACGAGCAGGCGGTCGCGCGCCAGTCGGACCGAATAGCGTATGCCCTCTGTCAGGCCGAATGCACCGGCGGCCGTTCCATCGAACCCTGAGACCTCGGCCCATGCGGCAAGGTCGCCGCTGACCAGCCGTTGGTGCAGTCCGGTGATCGGGCTTATCTTGAGCCCCGGCACTTCGATCGTGGCGCTCTGCCAGTCCGGCGCGACGGACCATTTTTCCGCGAGATCACGCATGCAGCCGGTCTCCTGCCGGGTCGAAAGCGCAAGGGGCGGCAATGGTCGCCGTGCTGACCTTGCCGAGATGCTGGATTTCGATCGTCTCGCCATGGCGGGCAGCACCACGCTCGATCAGGCCAAGCGCGACCGGCCGGCCAAGCGTCGGGCTCTGGTAGCTTGAGGTGACAAAGCCCTGGCTGCGCAGCCTGCCGTCGCTCCGCTTGATGCCATGCGCGCCGGTTGGCAGCGGCGCATCGCCTTGCGGCACCGTCAGGCCGACAAGCTGCAGCCGGTTGTCGCGTGAAGCCTCGTCGGTGGACAGCGAGCGGCGGCCGACAAATTCGGTCTGGCGTTTGGCGCGGGGACCCTCCACGCCGAGATCATGCGGCAGTGTGGTCCCGTCAGTGTCCTTGCCGATGACGATGAAGCCTTTCTCCGCACGCAGGATCATTAGCGCTTCGAGGCCGATGATAGCGGCATCGAACGGCTGGCCGGATTCGCGCAGACGGGTCCATAGGGTCTCGGCGCGGTCCGCGCGGATCGAGATTTCATAGCTCCTGTCGCCGGTAAAGCTCACGCGCTCGATGCGGACCTCGTCGCCGCCATAGCTGCCATGGCCTATCGCCATATGCGGCAGGTCTGCATCGTCGAGCGAGAGGCCAAAATCCAGTTTTTCGAGCAGCTTGCGGGCGTTCGGACCGGAGACGGTCAGCGTTGCCATTTCTGCTGTGGCGTTGTGAATATAGATGGCGTCGCGGCCAAAGCGGTCTTGGCGCCATTCCTCCAGCCGCGCGTGCACAGCCGCGACATGCGAGGACGAGCACGACACGACGAAGCGATGCTCATCCAGCCGCACCAGCACGCCGTCATCGAACACCACGCCGTTCTCCGACAGCATGAAGCCGTAGCGGCAACGGCCGGGCTTCAGCGTCGACATGGTGTTGTAGTAGAGGAAATCGACGAATTCGGCCGCCTGCGGTCCGATCACCTCGATCTTGCCGAGCGTCGAACCGTCGAAAAGCGCGACCGACTGGCGCGCACGCCGCGCCTCGTCCTGGATCGTACGGTCCGCATCGGCATCGCGACCGCCATAGTGGGCAGGCCGCAGCCAGCCGCCATATTCCTGGAACACGGCGCCATCGGCGCGATGGATGTTTTCCAGCGGCAGCCGACGCACCGGCGCCATCAACTCGCCCCCGCGCGCACCGGCGAAGCTCGCCAGCGGCACCGGCGTGAACGGCGGGCGATAGGTGGTGGTGCCGACCTCCCGCACCGTGCGGCCAGTGATGCCTGCCATCAGCGCCAGGCCAGGCAGGTTGGAGGTCTTGCCCTGGTCGGTCGCCATGCCGAGCGTGGTGTAGCGCTTCAGATGCTCGACCGAGACGAAATTTTCGCGCGCCGCCAGTTCGACGTCCTTTACCGTCACATCGTTCTGATAGTCGATCCAGATGCGCCCCTTCGACCCGGGCACCGGCCAGGCGGCAACGATGCCGCCAGTCGCCTCCGGTCCGGTGCTGCGCGGCATCTCCGCGTTCGTTTGGCCGAGCGATGCAACAGCGTTCTGCGAGCCTGCGAACACCTCCGACAAGGAGACCGCGCCGGCCGCGGCGCCGGCGACGGAAATGCCCTCGACCGGATCGCCCGGCAGGAACGCGGCGCGCGCCTCGCTCCAGGAAAGCTTGCCCTTGGCCTGGCCGAAGAGGTGGATGGTCGGTGTCCAGCCGCTCGACACCAGCACGCAATCGGCGTCGAGCCTGGTGCCGTCGTCCAGCGTCACGCCCTCGACGCGCAGCTTGCCGTTGGCGGCGGCAAGCGATCGCCCCTTGACCAGCCGCACCTTGGTGGCTGGCATGCCGTCACGCCTGATGTCGACCAGCGTGACTTCGGCGCCGGCCTCGGCGGACGCCTCCGCCACTTCATAGGCGCTGTCATTGTTGGTGGCGACGACGATGCGCCTGCCGGCCAGCACGGCATGGCGCCTGAGATAGGCGAGCGCCGCATCCGCCGACAGGATGCCCGGCAGGTCGTTGTTGGCGAAGGGCAGCGGCCGCTCGATGGCACCCGTCGCCAGCACGATCCGGCGCGGCCGGACCCGCCACAGCGTGTCGCGCCGGCCGTCGAAATGACGCTGGTTCAGCCCGACCAGATTGTGGTCGTAGATGCCGAAGGCGGTGGTTGAAGGCAGGATCAGGTGGCCGCCGGCGGCAAGCTCGGCAATCGTCTCGTCGATCCAGATGGCAGCCGGCTTGCCGTCAATCTCGCCGGCGCGGTGGCCGAGCGATCCGCCCGGCTTCTGCTGGTCGTCAACCAGCATGACCGAGAAGCCGGCGCCTGCCGCCAGTTTCGCCGCCGCCAGTCCAGCCGGTCCCGCGCCCACCACCAGAACGTCGCAATGATGGTTGATCTGGTCGGCCGAGCCCGGCGAGGTCCAGCCCTTGTCCACTTCGCCCAGCCCAGCCATGGCGCGGATGCGCGGCTCGAACATGTGCCAGTCCGGCCACATGAAGGTCTTGTAATAGAACGCCGCTGGAATGAAGCGCGAGCAGCGGTCGAGGAAGGCGTTGCGGTCGGCGAGCGCACTGGGCGTCGCGTTGACGCTTTTTGCCACCAGCCCGTCATATGCCGGCTCGGTCGTGGCGCGCGTGTTCGGCGTGGTCCGGGGGCCGCCGACATCCACCAGCGCGTTCGGCTCCTCGACGCCGGCGCCCCAGATGCCGCGTGGCCGGTGGTATTTGAAGCTGCGGCCGACGACCGCGATATCATTGGCCAGCAGCGCCGAGGCGATGGTGTCGCCGGCAAAGCCCTCAACGCTTGTGCCGTCGAAGCTGAATCGGATTGGGCGCGATCGGTCGATCGCGCTGCCACCGATGGTGAGACGCGAGGCGGTCATGCCGCGTGCTCCCCGCCAAGAGCGGTCGAGGACAGCACCTCGTGCGTGACCGTGTCACGTTCCATGACGAAGAACTCGCCGCAACTCATGTGCACCCAGATTTCGCGCGCCGCACCCTTCGGGTTGCTCCTGAGATAGAGATAGTTTGCCCAGCGCTCGACCGGCAGATCGGCCCCGTCAGGCCGGACATTGCCGGCATCGCCGCCAAAGTGGAATTCCGTCTCGTCGCGCGGACCGCAGAACGGGCAAGGGAAGAGCTGCATGATTGCCTCTGGTCCTGTCTTAGTGCGCGATGCCGGAGCCGGCCGCTTCATCGATCAGCCGCCCGCTGGCAAAGCGATCGAGGTCGAACGGACGGCTGATGTCGTTGTGCCTGCCCGTTGCCAGCAAGTTTGCCAGCAGAGTGCCGCCAGCGGGAATGGCCTTGAAGCCGCCCGTGCCCCAGCCGCAATTCAGGAATAGATTGGGCAGCGGCGATTCACCGATGATCGGCGAGGAGTCCGGCACCACGTCGACAATGCCCGCCCATTGCCGCATCAGCTTCAACTGGCCGAAGATCGGGAACATTTCCAACAGGCCGGCAACGACGGTTTCCAGCGTCGGCAGATTGCCGCGCTGCGCATAGGAGGGGATGCGGTCAAGTCCGCCGCCAATGACGATCTCGCCCTTGTCCGACTGGCTGACATAGACGCCGGTGCCGGGCGACAGCACAACCGTGTCGAGGATCGGTTTCACCGGCTCGGAAACACAGGCCTGCAGCGCGTAGGAATTGATCGGCAGCCGGAAGCCGGCCTTGGCCGCCAGCACCGAGGAATGGCCGGCCACCGCCATGCCGATGCGCTCGGCGCGGATCGTGCCACGCGTCGTCTGCACGCCACGGCAGCGCCCACCCTCGATGATGAAATCGCTGATTTCGCAATTCTGGATGATGTCGACGCCGAGCCGGCTCGCCGCCCGCGCATAACCCCAGGCGACCGCGTCGTGGCGCGCCGTTCCGGCGCGGCGCTGCCAGATGCCGCCGAACACCGGAAAGCGCGCGTCCGGTGAGAAATTGTAGATCGGCGCCACGCGCCGTACATCCTCGGGCGAAAACAGCTCCGCATCGATGCCGTTGATCTGCATGGCATTGACGGTGCGCGCGCCCATCTCCATTTCGACTGTCGAGTGGCAGAGATTGACCATGCCGCGCTGCGACAGCATGACGTTGTAGTTCAAATCCTTCGACAGGCCTTCGTAGAGCCTGTGCGCCAGCCCGTAGAGTTCGACGCTCTCCGGGTAATAATAGTTGGAGCGCACCACTGTGGTGTTGCGGCCGGTGTTGCCGCCGCCGATCCAGCCTTTTTCAAGGACCGCCACCCTGGCGATGCCGTGGTTCTTGGCCAAATAGTAGGCTGTCGCCAGCCCATGGCCGCCGCCGCCGATGACGATCGCGTCGTAGGACGGCTTCGGCTCGGGCGAGCGCCACGCCTGCTTCCAGCCGGTCTGGCCGGCCAGGCCTTCCTTGAACAGCGACAGAGCGGAATAGCGTCTGGTCATGGCGTGCCGGCCAGGCCTGATTTGGGGAAGGGGGCGTGGATCATTGTATGGTCTTCTCTATGGACGTCACCGGTTCGATCGGTCACGCCGCATCGCCTTGCGAGAGGATCGTAAGGCGACGAAGCGCATCTCTTTCGATGCCGACGATGTGGGTTGTCAACTGCGTATCGGCATCGGCCGCGTCGCGGTCGACAAGCGCCATGGCGAGGCTCTTGCCGACGGTGTGGCCGTAGCCGCCGGAGGTGACGAAGCCGGCAAGCTTGCCCTTGTTCCAGACCAGCTCGTAGCCGCTGGCATCCGCATCCTCGGCGTCGATTTCGAGCGTCACCAGCGTTCGCCTCGCGCCGGCCTGGTTCTTTTTCAGGGCAGCCTCCGATTTCATCCTGTCGCGCTCCACCCGGTTGTGGCGATGCACCCTATCTTTGTTGTACACATGTGTCCAGTGCATCGCGAGAACCGGGCCGGAGGAGGCTGGTGTGTGGATATGGAGCAAGCCTGTTGCCGAGAAAGCTGCCGAGTCAGGCAGCCGGTGCCCCGTCTACCGTTTGCCGGAAAGTGTCTTCTCGACATAACGCGAAAAGTCCTCGACATCCTCGGCGGTCGGTTCCTGGCCGGTGAAGCTGCGCAGATAGGACGCGACATGCGTCAGGCGGCTGCTCATCGGCTCGTCGAGTTCGAGCGAGTAATAGCCGATCTGCATGAAATAGAGCACACGGGCACGCACGAACGCGTCTTCTTCTTCATAGCCATGGCGCATGAACATGTCGCGTATGGCATTGACGCGTTCTTCATCGGCCTGGTCGAGCGCGCGCCTTGTGGCGGGGGAGCGGCGCGCCCAGGCCCTGATCGCGAAATCGAGCCGGGGATCGAACAGCTTTTCGTCCACCCAGCATTCGAAAATGCTCATCACCCCGCGGATGACGGTGGCGGATGGCCGCCCGGCGCGTTCGACGATGAATCGGGTGTTGGTCTGCCGCCAATAGTCCAGCAATTGGTCGAGCAGGTCCTGCCGGCTCTTGAAATACCAGTAGAAGCTGGAGCGCGAGACATCAAGCTGCTGCCCGAGCGTCTGCACGCGGACGCGTTCGACGCCATCCGAGATCAACGTTTCAAGCGCCAGCTTCAGCCAGTCGTCACGAGTGGCCTTGATGTTGCCGGTGACGCCGGCGCGCTGAATCGTCGTTTCGATGGCTGCCATCGGTATGACGCATGACATGCCGGATCAGGCAAATCAAGGCTATGTACATCGCTGTACAGGGCGTTTCGATTGAGCTGACGTGACGGCTGCGGGGATCTTAACCGGGCTGGCTGTCCATGGGGCGCTGCCGCCGCCATGCTATTGACGCTATGGCAGGCCCGGGGCTTTTGTCGCGGCGGCCCGGCCAGTACGTGCTTTCCCGCAGGGCAATTGTCTGGCAAATATCAAGTCAGAAAGATGCCGCCACGCGGCCAACCAGCAGGAAAGACGAGGACATGGCTCAGTTTCGAAAGAACCTCATCGATGGCGAATGGGTCGGCGACGCCGGGTCCCGCAACATCAACCCCTCGGATACCGGCGATGTCGTCGGCGAATACGCCTCGGCGGACGTGGAACAGACGGCCCAGGCGATCGCGGCGGCCAAGGCGGCCTTTCCCGCATGGTCCCGCTCCGGCCCGCTGGCGCGCCATGCGGTGCTGAAGAAGGCGTCCGATGAAATCATGGCACGCAAGGACGAAATCGGCCGCAACCTGGCGCGCGAGGAAGGCAAGACGCTGGCAGAAGGCATTGGCGAGACCATCCGCGCCGCCCAGATATTCGATTTCTTTGCCGGCGAAACATTGCGTCTCTCCGGAGAGATGGTGCCGAGCGTGCGGCCGGGTGTCGGCGTCGAGATCACGCGCGAGGCGGTCGGCGTGGTCGGCATCATCACGCCGTGGAATTTCCCCATCGCCATTCCGGCCTGGAAGATCGCTCCGGCGCTGGCCCATGGCAACACCATCGTCTTCAAGCCGGCCGAACTCGTGCCCGAGAGCGCCTGGTCGATCGTCGACATCCTGCATCGCGCCGGCCTGCCCAGGGGCGTGCTCAACCTCGTCATGGGCAAGGGCTCGGTGGTCGGCCAGGCGATGCTCGACAGCCCCGATGTCAACGCCATCACCTTCACCGGTTCGGTCGGCACCGGCAAGCGCGTCGCCGCGGCAAGCGTCGAGCACATGCGCAAGTTCCAGCTCGAAATGGGCGGCAAGAACCCGCTGGTGGTGCTGGACGATGCCGATCTTGCGGTTGCCGTCGACTGTGCCCTCAACGGCGCCTTCTTCTCGACCGGCCAGCGCTGCACGGCCTCGTCCAGGCTGATCGTGACCGATTCCATCCATGACCGTTTCGTCGATGCGCTGAAGGAGCGGATGGATGGACTGGTTGTCGGCGATGCGCTCGACGCGCAGACCCAGATCGGTCCGGTCGTCGACGCCACGCAGCTGAAGCAGGACGAGGATTATATCGCCATCGGCGTCAGGGAAGGCGCCACGCTCGCCTTCGGCGGCGAACGGCTCGACCGCAAGACGCCGGGTTTCTATCTGCGGCCGGCACTGTTGACAGACGCCACCAACGCCATGCGCAGCTCGCGCGAGGAAATTTTCGGGCCTGTCGCCAGCGTCATCAGGGTCAAGGACTATGACGAGGCGTTGGCAGTCGCCAACGACACGCCCTTCGGGCTGACCTCAGGCATCTGCACATCGAGCCTCAAGCACGCCACCCATTTCAAGCGCAATTCGGAAGCCGGCATGGTGATGGTCAACCTGCCGACGGCGGGAGTAGACTTCCACGTTCCCTTCGGCGGCCGCAAGGGCTCGAGCTATGGTCCGCGCGAACAGGGCCGCTACGCGATGGAATTCTACACCATGGTGAAGACCGCCTATACCTTTGCGGGTTGACTGGACGCCGGCCATCGGGCTGGCGGGCGTTCACTAGGGAATCGGCACGAGGCAATGACATTGCAGGACCTGATCTGGCTCAACCCGCCGCCGCACCACGTCATCGACGGCGATGCCGTCAGCGTGCGCTCCGGCAAGGAGACCGACTTCTGGCGTGAGACCTTTTATGGGTTCTGGCGCGACAACGGCCACTTCCTGTATCGGCCGGTCGAGGGCGATTTCACCGCCGAGGTCACCGTCAAAGGCGATTACAAGGTGCTTTACGACCAGGCCGGACTGATGATCCGGCTGAGCGAGACGCACTGGATCAAGGCCGGCATCGAATACACCGACGGTCTCGCCTATTTCTCGGTTGTCGTCACCAACGACACATCGGACTGGTCGCTGGTGGCCATTCCCGCCGGCCCGAACGGCGTCAGGATCCGCCTGACCCGCCATGGCGAAGCGATCCGCGTCCAGTATCTCGACGCTTCGGACGGCCACTGGAAGCCGGTGCGGCTTGCCTATTTCCCGGTCTCGAAAACGGTCGATGTCGGCATGATGTGCTGTTCACCGCAGCGCGAGGGTTTCGAGGTGACATTCTCCGGATTTTCGGTCGGCCCGCCGATTTCGCGGCAATTGCACGACTGATGCCTGGAGCATCTCAGGTGGAAGCCACGGCAGGCCGACGCATCACCACGGGACGTGTAGGATTTCCAGTTTCGGCAGGCCGACCGGCCTGACGCCAAGATCATTGGCGAGCATGCCGAAGGCTTCGGTCTCGATCAGGTCGCGGTAGGGAATTTCGGGGAAGCGAAGGCCGCCGCGATGCAAGGCGGCGTCGACCAGGAGCATGGTTCCGCCGACCGCATCGAGGCCGATGATGTCGAAATGCCTGACATCGCTGAGATGATAGCGGTTGGGCGTTTGCGCGGGCGGTTGGTGCAGTCCGCCGCGTATCTCGCGATAGTAAGGATAGTCCTTGGTCTGGCGTCTTATGACGAAGCTGTTGAGATCGAAGCTGCCGCCGCCGGCGATCTTCACGCAATTGGGCATCGCGATACGATGGCCAGTAGCGATCAGCCGGTTCAGCACATCGCCGGGGAAGCGCCAGACATCGATGTCGATCCACAACGCCCAGTCGTCGTCTTCCTTCAGTCCATGATCGATCAGGTGATTTCGCACCTTGGCAATCGCGCCCCGCCTCACCCGCTGCATGCTGGGCTTTGCCCGTTTTGCCCTGTCGAGCCTGGTGCCGACCTGTCTCCGCAGCAGGACGATGTCACGATATTTGCCGGCTAATCCTGCTGTCGCGGCTTGCAGGCGTTCCCAGCTCCCATCCAGGCTGTCGCCTTCGCAAAAGACCAGCTTGATCCTGTCCTTGGGATAGTCGAGCCCGTCCAGTGCGTCGAGAAAGGGCTGGATGAGATCGGCGGCGTCGCGAAGCGGCACCAGGACGGCAATGTTGCGGCCTGAGGGCGGCGGCGCCGACAGAACCGCCTTGTCGACGCTGGCTTTCGCCTCGGCCTCATCCAGATACGCGCCGCGCGTCAGCTGATACCGCAGCCGATAGGCTCGGTTGCGCAGCCTGGTCCTCCAGGTCGGTGGCGGCTCGGGGATCCACCATGTGCCGGCCCAGTGATGGATCGAAAGCGCTGCCGTGTCGTCGCCGGCTTCGCGCTTCGCGCTCCCGGCCGGCGTCACCGGCGTGAACAGGCCGGAAGGATGAATGGCAAAGGCAGCCTGATCGCTGTAGGCGAGTTGTGCGGAGGTCAACAGACAGGGTCCGGTCGCGTCGAGCACGTTCTTGGCGCTGGCGAGCCTGCGCATCAGGGAAAGCACTTGTATCCAGAAGGGATGACCGGCTGGGCTGGCCATCGTCCCGTTGAACAGGAGATAGGGCAGACCCCGGAGATCCGCCTGGATGGCTGCATGCGAGGCCGGCTCCTTGCACAGCACGACGCGGGTCTCGTCCATGATCGGATCGAAGGGGGCGAGGCATTCGCAATCGATGTCCGCGTAGATCCCGCCAAAATGATGCAGCAGCATGTAGCGGGCCGCATCCGACCGCTGCACGCCGTTCGTGTAACTGCAGAACATAGGCAGGAAATCCGGATAATGCTCGGCCACGAATTCGAGCAGCATCCGGTCGCTCCAGAACATCACCGTCCAGTTTGGATTATGCCGTTTCCAGCTGTCGGCATAGGCATGGAAGCGTGCGGGAACGCTGTCGGTCTTCCATGTCTGGTGCAGGATCGGCGGGATCATCGGCAGCTCATGGGGCGGATGAGGGGAACGGCCGGGCGTCATTTGCCGTCATTGTCCAGGTCAAGACCGGTACGGATCGCCTCGCGGATCACTTGCGGGCTAAACCGTGCCCATGCGGCTTGATGCGCGCGCACGCGCTGCCGCGCCCGGCGTTCGGGGTCCAGGCAAAGTCCGATCGCCATATCGGCAAGTCCTTCGTCGGTGGCCGACAACAGCACCTCGTCGCCATCGACCAGGTCCAGACCCTCGGCCGCCACCGGTGTCGCGATCACCGGCACGCCCCAGGCCATCGCCTCCAGGATCTTGATGCGCGTGCCCCCACCCGCCTTGAGTGGAATGATGGTGAGATGCGCGGCGGACAAAAGCGGTGCCACGCTTTCGGGATTTTCGATGAGTTCCACGTCGGGCAACCCGGTCAGCGCCCGCACCGCCGCCCTTGGGGTACGTCCGGCAAGGACAAGCTTCGCGCCGGGCAAGACCTGCCGGATGCGGGGCAGTATGGCATGGGCCAACCGCTCGGCGGCATCGACGTTCGGTGGATAGCCGAGATGGCCGATGAACAGGATCACCGGAAAGCCTCTATCGGTCGCGGCCTCGGCGGACAGCGCTTCGGGAATGTCTTCGGCCTTGGGAATTCCGTTCGCAACGACATCGATCGGCAGCTTGTGCCGGGACAGGCCCGTCAGCTTCTCGCGGTCCAGGTTCGAGCAGACCCAGACCCTGTCGACGAGGGAAAGCGCTTTTCTCTCCAGTCGCCGAATGCCAAATCCGGCCCGGAATCGCTCCAGACGGAGATGCTGCAGCTGTGCCGCCAGGTCGGACTCGACGTTATGCATATCGAGGACGAGTTGCTTCGTCAGCGGCCGCAACGGCCGCAGCAGTTTGAACAGGCCGATTCCCTCGACGATGATCGTGTCGGGTTTGAAGGTTTGCACCAGGGTCAGCAGGCGCGCGAGTGCCGTGCGGGGAATGCGGTTCTCCGCCGCTATCCTCCACCAGCCCAGCGAGGACGACCGCGGCTCCTCCGCAATCGTCAGCCCAACGGCTTGGAGGCGTCCGTTGGACGGCTTTGACGGACTACCCAGCGGCCGAACCGAGGCAAGCTGGACCGGACCGTATTCCGAGGCCAGACTGGCATTGCGGAAATTCCTCAGATCCGCGCCCGAAACCGCCGGAAAGGCAGGGTCGTAAGAGACGACCAGGGTACGTTTTTCCTTGACCCCGCCGGCGGCCGACGAAAGGCCGGGCCGTTCCATTATGGCTCCGGCATGAATTCGGGTATGATATTGCAATGTCTTCCAACTCCGGTTCAGGGTCTTGTGGGCGCGGACCGCACGCATCATGCTTATCGCATCCCTGTATCGCTTGTGCTTGAGAAGCTGCCTTGAGAGCCGCTGCGCGATCCAGGCTTTCCTCCACTGCAGGACGTCCCTAGCAATGCCCGAACCGGCGAGTTTGTCCAGTTCTAGCGCTATCGCCAGAAACGTCGCCCGCGGAGCCTGCACAAACCGTCGCGCCATTCTCTCTTCGTCATGGTGGTAGAGGAGCACCGGGGTAGGGGTCGTCACCACATCGGCTCGGGCAAGCAAGGCTGCCCAATAGCATGTATCCTCATCGAGGCTGATGGTTTTCAGGAAAGCGGATGACGGCCGTCGCCCAGGCCGCGACCAATGCGCTGCCCACGGCGATCGGCCATGTCTCGTTGAAAAGGTAGCGCCAGGCGTTCAGGGTGCGATCGCTTGTATATCCATGTGGAACCTTGAGCTTGTCCATGCCTGCCCGACCAGCTCAGGTAGCCTGCGGCATCATCGAAATCCAGAATAAGAAGGTTAGAGAATCCCCAAGGATTCCGACATTTCCAGCAGACTTCGGAACCAGCGGCGGATGTCGTCGCTGGTTGGCGGTTTCTGCGACAGATGAAAGGCAATCGATCGGAATGCCAACTCTTTCAGGTCCTTTCGACGGGCCTGCAAATGAGGGGATGATAGTCCATTGCGTCGAGATCGAGATGCTTGCCTCCGGCACACAACGGCACGCAGATGTAACTCCTGCTCAAGAGCTGGATTGCATATTCCGTTTCAGTTACAGGCTGCATCCACGAGTGTTCCGCGGCCGCAAGGCGAGCTCAATCGTCCCTGGCAGTACCGGGTGCCGTCAAGCGCCGGATGGAATACTTGGGTCTGGTATTTGCGGACATTTGAGTGAACAAAGGCCGGTGCGCCGCTTGCGGTCATCGTCTGGACCATGCCAGCCAGCGCGCCGCAAGGCGCCTGCGCAAGGAGGTGAGCCGGGTTCGCCTGTAGGCGTCGCCCGCCATCTTGATGCCTTGCGCTTGTGTCGGGAAGGGATGGATGACATCGGCCAGGGTATGCAATCCCATACCCGACCTGATGGCGAGCGTCACCCCATTGATCATCTCGCCGGCATGGCTGGCGACGACGGTCGCCCCCAGGATACGGTCGGAGCCTTCCCTGACATGGATCTTGACGAACCCTTCCTCCTCGCCGTCCATCACGGCACGGGCGACATCATGCATCAGCACCGTATAGGTCTTGACCGGAATGCCGTTCAGGCGCGCCTCCGCAGGATAGAGACCGACATGGGCGATCTCCGGATCGGTATAGGTGCACCAGGGAACAACAAGCTCACTCAGCCTTTCGCGCCCGCGAAAGAGCGCATTGCGCACGACGATGCGCGCCGTCGCCTCGGCGGTATGGGTGAATTTGTATTCGAGGCAGACGTCGCCCGCCGCGTAGATGTGCGGATTCGTGGTTCTCAGATAGTCGTCCACTCTGATGCCGCTGGCGTCATACGCCACATCGGCCTCTTCCAGTCCGAGACCATCGACATTGGGCGAACGGCCGACGCCGGTGATGATCTCGTCGACGGAGATCGTGGTCGTGTCGCCGTCCCGCACCAGGTCGGCGAGCTTCCTGCCGCCTTCCCCGCGCACCGCCACCACTTCGGTGTTGAGGCGGACCTCGATCCCCTCGCGCGCCAAGGCGTCTGATAGGATCTGCGCGGCGTCGCGTTCCTCGCCGGGCAGGAACATCGGATCGCTTTGCGCCAGGATGACCTTGGCGCCGAGCAGGCGGAAAGCCTGCGCGGTCTCGCAGCCGAGCGGACCGCCGCCGATGACCAGGAGCCGCTGGGGGCATTCCGTGAGGTTGAACATGCTCTCGTTGTCGAGATAACCGGCCTCGGCAAGCCCCGGAATCGCCGGCCCGCTCGGATGCGCGCCCGTCGCGACCAATGCCTTCCTGAAATGCAGCGTCTTGCCGGCGACCATCACCGTATCCGGCCCGCCAAACCGCGCTTCGCCGAAATAGAGGTCGATCCCTTCGGCCGCGATGGTCTCGGCCGAATCGGCGCGGCTGATCCGCTGTCGGATCTGCCGCATCCGCATCATGGCCCGCTCGAAGTCGACATGAAGATGTCGTGGCGCGTCACCGCCGA
Source organism: Mesorhizobium sp. B2-4-17 (assembly GCF_006441275.1). NCBI lineage: Bacteria > Pseudomonadati > Pseudomonadota > Alphaproteobacteria > Hyphomicrobiales > Phyllobacteriaceae > Mesorhizobium > Mesorhizobium sp. B2-4-17. Next base: position 100,791 of record NZ_VFUX01000011.1, read on the forward strand.
AGCTCTCGGCATCGCGCATATCGGCATAGAGCCTGGCGGTGCGGATGATCGACTTCGACGGGATGCAGCCGACATTGATGCATGCACCGCCGATCAGCCCGCGCTCGATCAGGGCAACCTTCGCGCCAAGACTCGCGGCGTCACGCGCAGCGGTGAGTCCTGCCGGCCCGGCGCCGATGACGACGAGATTGTAGGGACCGTCCGGCTCCGGGTTCTTCCAGCGCGGCGGATGCGCGCCCCGGATCAGTTCGACGTCATTGCGGTCGACAGGAAAGGCGGCGGCCCATGTCCGTTCACGCGACATCGCCACCCCCTGCCGCGGGCGCTGTCGGCTGCGACAGCCAGCCGCCCGTGAAGCCGGCTCTGCCCAGGCCGCGACGGATGTGCGGATTGCACCGCATCAAGTCCCAGATCAGACGCGAGCGGTGGTTCTCGATCATCATCACCACGATGCCCTGGTCGAGCCCGTAATGGCCTTCGGACACCCAGCCATCGCCGCCGAATCTTCGCCGGTTGGCCAATGTCGGATTGAATCCGCTCGGCAGCCGGTAACCGTCGATCACCTGTGGATAGCGATCGGCGAGATGGCGCAACGCAGCCAGGCAGATATCGGGCGCGAAAGGCAGCGACGCCGGAAAGGACCATGGCGCGATCGTCCCGTCATCGGGACCGAATGGCGCGCCGCGCGCGGCATAGCCGGAAAACCGGTGCGTACGCCGCTCCACGCTGGCGCGGAAGCCGCCCGGCCCGTCTCCCGCCGAAAGGCCCCAAAGGTTCTCGCCATAGCCATCGAAGCCATAGGGGTTGTGGCGGGCATAGTCGCGGTGAAGGTAGGTCGAGCGGCGGCTGTTTTCGAAATAGTCCGAGTCCTTCTCGCGCATGAAGGCGTCGCGGATGCCGGCGAAATCGATCCAGGCATGCGAGAACTGGTGCATGAACAGCGGCCCGCCATAAAGCACGTCATGGCCGTAGATGTTTTCCCACTGGTAGGTCGCCGTCCAGGCCTCGTAACTGTCGTCGGAGGTCGGGCTGTCGGGTGAGGCCATCGACAACACATAGAGGACGATCGCCTCGTTGTAGCCTTCCCAGCCATAGTGGAGAAAGCCGCTCCTCGGCTTCCAGCCTTGCCGCAGGGTCGGGCTGCTGCCTTGCGCCCACCGCCAGTCGACGCGCCGGTAGAGCGCTTCGGCAAGGCGCCGGATTTCGGCTTCCCGTTCATTGTCGCCGCGGAAATAGGCGCCCGCCACCAGTATGCCGGCCATCAGCAAGGCGGTGTCCACCATCGACAGTTCGCAGCGCCAGACACGCAGCCCGGTTCGCATGTCGAGGAAATGGTAGTAAAAACCCTTGTGGCCGGTGACGTCCTCGCCGCCGCCTTGCGGACTGGCCGAGAAGAAACGCAACGCGGCCAGCGTCAATTCCACCGCCGCCTCGCGCTTCATCCAGCCGCGCTCGACGCCGATCGGATAGCAGGAGAGCGCGAAGCCGACGACGGCGATGCTGGCCGGCCAGTTCGGCCGCGACGTATCGGCGACCAACCCGTTGTCGGGGTTCACATTCTCCAGGAAATAGCCGAAGGCGGCACGCTGGTAGCGCTGCAGAAGCTCGTCATCGGACAGCGCGGCGGGATCGGCTTTAAGCACGAGACGCGAACTCCAGCCTGATGGCCGCGACTCCCGGGGGAGGAACGGCCACGTCGAATCCAAGGGTGCGGTCGTGCCAGGCAACTGGTTGCCGCCGTTCTTGCATTACCGAGGTCGCACGCAACTGCTCGACCGCTGCCGCGCCCAGGTAATCGGGTCGTCCCATTGTTATCCACAGCGCCTTGGCGTTGGCATTTTCCGCATCGATCCGCCGAACGATTGCCGCTGTGGGCTGCGGCGCATTCCTGAGTTCGACATGGACGGTCTCGTTGGCGATTGGATGCCGTGGCAAGGCAAAGTTGGAGATCAGCACGGTCATCGAATTCCCGTCACGGACGCACCAGCCATCAAGGGTTGGATGGGTTCCCTCCATGAACAGAATTTCCGTTCCAAGTTGATGCAGCGTTTCAAAGGCACGGTAGGCCGGTTTGGCAATTCCGTGAAGGTTCATCAACCCGAAGCCACCATGAAAGGGCACGGATGGAAAATAGTTTTCCTCGAAAATATCGGAAAAGGTCCAGTAGCTGTACGCTTCAACCAATCCTCTCGCCTCCATCACCGTCTTGACGACGAAAGCGGCGGCATAGGGCTCGTCATGCATCGAATCGCGTGGATTCGAGGAGGTGCACCATTCAGTGTAGTAGAGGGGCCGGTCGCCCGCCTGCAGGCGAGCGGTGCGAGCCTCATCGCGCAACGCGCTTCTGATGCTTTCCGAAAGCTGGGTCTCGGTGTCGTCGCCAGGTTTACCGAAGGCATCGGTGGGATAATGGTGCGTGCTGATGAAATCGGCCGGTAGGCTGTTCTGGTCACAATATGCGATGAACTCATCGATCCAGGCGTTGTCCGCGGTAGCCGGTCCGCCGACATTCAACTTGATGTCCACGGATTTGATCGCCTTTGCCGTATAGGCATACAGCTTGAAATAATCTTCCTGCCTGCCGCTGCCGAACGCGTCGAGATTGGGTTCGTTCCAGACTTCGAAGAACCATTGCCGCACTTCGTCCAGGCCGTAGCGATCGATCCAATGGGCGACGAGTTTCGAAATCAGCGTCGACCATTGATCATAGTCCTTCGGCGCGCTGACATTGGCGCGGTAGCGGAAGATGATCTGCCCGGAGGATGATAGCATTGTCGGCATGAAACTCAGCTCGACAAAGGGCCGCATGCCGATCGACAGCAGGAAATCGAAGATCTGGTCGGCATTGAAGAACGAATAGAGCGGCTGGTCATCCTGGTCGATGAGCGTGCCCATGTCGTCATCGAGCAGCCCGTGAAAACGGACATGACGAAAGCCGAGTTCGTCATGCGCCCGGCGCATCTGGGCCTGCCAGTCCGCGCGCAACGCCAGCGTCGCATGGCCGCTGCCGACCGTATGTTCCCAGAAGTGCGGGAAGTCATCGCCTTGGACGCCGAGATCGCAGCGAAAGGTCACGCCCATGGAACAGTCACGACTATTTGCCGATCGCATGCCTGCATTGCCAACTATATATGCCGGCCAGGCTCCATTCGTTGCCTTGTCACGCGGATTTGTTGTGCCGTCAGTAGGTGGCGCGGCCGCCGGAAACGTCGAAGACGGCAGCCGTGGTGAACGAGCACTCCTCCGAGGCGATCCAGCAGATCAGGGCCGCCACCTCGTCGACCTCGCCGAAGCGCGCCATCGGTATCTTGGACAGCATGAAGTCGATGTGCTCCTGGCTCATCTGCCTGAAGATCGCGGTGCGTACGGCCGCCGGCGTCACGCAATTCACCGTCACCTTGGTCTTGGCCAGTTCCTTGCCGAGCGACTTGGTCAGGCCGATCACCGCAGCCTTCGAGGTGCTGTAGGCGGAAGCGTTGGGATTACCTTCCTTGCCGGCGATCGAGGCGATGTTGACGATGCGGCCATAATTGCGCTCGAGCATGTGCGGCACGAGCGCCTTGTTGCAATAAAAGACGCCGTTGATGTTGATGTCGATGACCCGCTGCCAATCGTCGACCGAATAGGCCCAGGTCGTCATGTTCGGCCCGGTGATGGCCGCGCTGGTGACCAGGATATCGACGCCGCCAAGCGCTTCGATCGTCGACCGTGCGGCGGCCTTCACACCGGCCGCATCGGCAACGTCCAACGTCACGGCGTGCAGGCCGGGAATAACGGTTTTCGCCTGATCGATCTGGGCCGGATCACGATCCCAGACGCTCACGCGTCCGCTCTCGTCGAGGATCCTTTGCGCAACGGCCAGGCCGATGCCCGAGGCCCCGCCGGTGATGACAGCCGACCGGCCAGCGAACCGTCCCGCGAAACTCATAGGCATCCGATCTTCCCCTGTCGTGATCGGCCGCGATCGGCCGTCTGACCTCCAGGTGACTGTGAGGTTGCTGCCAGGCAAGTTCAAGCCGGCATGCAGGCCGATCGTCTGGGCCAATGCCTGGGAGCAACCCCGAAGTGATCGCCGCCGGATGGATGTCGCAGGGCAACCGGCTGATCTCGTCGATCGCCCCGCTGTAAGACAAGGTGACCGGATTTGCCATTGAGCACAGGGTGCGATAGATTATATTGCACTGCACAATGGAGACGCCGTTTATTGTACGCCCCTGTTTGCGGATATGCCGGCTGGCTTGTGGATTGCCCGCCCCGCGCCGCGTCGACGGGACTCTGAGATGAAGATCCCAAAATCCCTGCTGATCGATCCCCAGAAGAACTCGGTCTATGGCAGCTTTGCCGTGGCTGTCTCTATCTGGGCGTTTTCCTACTCCGTGATTTTCGGCCAGATGATGATCCTGGCCTACTACGCCGTCTGGCTGCCGCTCATCCTCGTCGACTACCGGCGGTTTCTGCGGCAACTGTCCAGCGCCTGGCTGCCGCTGCTGTTCGCGGCCTATATCTGCTCCTCCGTCTTCTGGTCGCAGGCGCCCGGCATCACCGCGAGGACCGCCGTCCAGTATTTTTCCCATATCGCCTGTGCCTACGTGGCCGCGCGCACCGTCAGCGTGCGCACCCTGACGATCGGTGCGTTGATCGGGATCTTCGTCGTCCTGCTTTATTCGCTGAAGGTCGGGGGCTATTCCGAGGACGTCCTCGACGGCACCTACAATTTCGTTGGCGCCTTTGCGTCCAAGAACCAGATCGGGTTCGTCTCCTCGCTCGGCATCTATTTTTCCGTGGTGTTCCTCGCCTTTCTGCGGCGCGGACGGCTGAGCTTCATCCTGGCGATGCCCGTGGTGCTGCTGTCGGGCTACCTTCTGGCCATCTCGCATTCGGCCACCTCGGTAGCCTCGATACCGGCGGTCCTGGCGTTGATCGCGCTTCTTGCCATGAGCAAGCTTCTGTCACGGCGCTATCGCCGGGTGATTGTCCTGATCGGCGCCGGGCTGATCGGGGTGGTTGCCATTGTCGCCTTGAACCTCGGACTCATGGACTTCGTGCTTGGCATCTTCGGCAAGGATTCGACGCTCACCGGGCGGACATATCTGTGGGAGCAGGGCTGGAGCGCCGTGCAGAAATCTCCGATCCTCGGCGTTGGTTATGCCGCCTATTGGGTGCAGGGTTTCGCCGAGGCCGAGCGGCTGTGGAATGAGTTCTACATCACCGCCCGCAGCGGGTTCCATTTCCACAACACCTATATCGAAGCCCTGGTCGAGCTCGGCTTTGTCGGCGCGGTGATGATCTCGCTGATCATCCTGCGCACGCTCCTTGGTCACCTCGCGGCCGTGGTTCTCAGGACATGGCAGCCCGAGCCTGTGGTGCTGGCCGGCGTGATGGTGCTGCTCCTGATCCGTTCCTTCGTCGAGGTCGACATTCTCAGCCCCTACATCATGGGGTCGTTTCTGCTGTACTACAGCTTCTTCAAGCTCGCGCCGGTGCCGGTCATGCAGCGTCGACGGGTTCCAGTTGGGCCTGCCGAAGCAAAACCCGCACAAGGTTGACCAAATTGGCGTAGAGCGGCCACGGTACACGACGCAAGGGTGAGGACGGTTTGAAGTGCTTTGAATAGGGGATTCTTCGCCAAAAGGATCCTCCCATGCCAAGCACGGTTCACGCCGCCCTCATTGAGACCCTAAAACGTCATTTCGTGCTGCGCAATTCGCGCCTGGAAACGCTGGCGGTTCTGATCGTGGCGCTGGTTCAGGGCCGCACGGTCAATCTGAGCCATGTCGCGAGTCGCTTCCCGGGAGCCGCGCAGCATGGTTCGAACTATCGCCGCCTGCAGCGTTTCTTCCAGTCGATCCGGCTGGATCAGGCGGTTGTCGCGCAGCTCGTGGTGCGGATGCTGAACCTGTCGCGGCCCAAATGCTTGGCGCTCGACCGCACCAACTGGAAAGTCGGCTGCAAGGACATCAACATTCTCATGCTGGCCATCGTGACGCGGCGCTTCCGCGTGCCGCTGCTGTGGGCGGTGATTGATCACCAGGGCAGCAGCAACACCGGCCAGCGCATCGAACTGACGCGACGTTATCTCAGCCTGTTCGGGGCGGCCTCGATCGAGCTGCTGCTCGCCGATCGCGAAGTCATTGGCGCCGATTGGGTCAAATTCCTTATGGAAAACAAGGTCCCATTCGCCATTCGCGTCAAGCAGGGCCAGTGCGTTGCCCTGGCCGATGGACGGCTCTGGACGATCAAGTCGCTGCTGCGTCGCCGCCGCCGCAAGAGCCGCAGCCTCACCACCTTCGAAGCCAGCTTGCCCGATGCATCCACCGCTCTGTCCTTCGCCGCCAAATGGATCGACGGCAGAAAAGGCCAGCAAGGCGAATGGCTGATCGTCATGACCAACAGCCCCAACGCCAAGGCGGCAATAAGCGCCTATAAGGACCGTTGGGCCGTCGAATGCCTGTTCGCCGATACCAAGACACGCGGCTTCGACATGGAAGACACCAGAATGACCGCGCCAGACAAGATCGACACCCTGACCGCCATCCTCGCCATTGCCGTAACCTGGGCCTATCGATGCGCAACTCGAACCATGGGCCTGAAGGCAATCAAGCGAAAGGTCCATGGCCGACGCGAGAAGTCGTGGTTCCGAACCGGCCTCGACGCGCTCAGGGCATGGATCACCTTCGCACCCCAAAACGCCGTCCGCGCCTGGCAAAACCAATTCCCAAAACGCTTCAAAATCCCATGAGCCGTGTACTGTGAACATGGAACGATGAGACGCAATCCCCGATGGAAAACCGCTACGCACTTTTCCTGTAATTGCTCTAGACGGTTGCCTTGCTGCGCACTTCCGACTTGTCGAGATAGTAGGTCGAGTATTTGTCGAAGAATTTCTCCGAGGCCCCGAACGATCCGTATTTGGCCAGCTTCTTCAGGTCGACTTTGTTCAACACCATGCCGACGATCTTGTTGGCGACATAGGGTTCGGATTCCAGCATCGACCGCACCATGGCGCGCGGCGTGCGCCCCCACTCGGTGACCAGCACGAAGCCATCGACGAGTGGCGCGAAGGCCTTAGCGTCGACAACCGGCCCGAGCGGCGGCAGGTCGACGACAATGTATTCGAACGTCTCCTTGGCGTTCTCGATGAAGCGCCGCATCCCGGCCGAGGAAAGCAGCTCGCTGGTGTGCGAGAAGTGCCCGCGCGACGCGGCTGGGATGATGGCCAGCTTGGTCTGCCGGTCGATCTTGCCGACCGACTGCCAGGTCTGGCCACTCACCACCGCTTCCATCAGCCCCTGGTCGGCCTCCATGCCAAGGCCGCGGCTGAGGCCCGGATTGCGCAGGTCACCGTCGATGAGCAGCGTCCTGGCGCCGTTGGCGGCAAGCAGCCCGGCGAGATTGGCCGCGACCGTCGACTTGCCTTCGCCGGGAAGCACCGAGATGACGCCGATGACGCGGCTGCCTTGCCCTTCCAGCACGACATCGAAGGCGATCTTGGCGCTGCGCAACGTTTCGGCGAACATCGATGCCGGAGCATCGACGCTCACCCTCATGCGCGCCCGCCTTTCGATGGCCGCCGGCGACCTGGCCGCCTTGACGTCAGGCTGACCGTCGGCTGGCTTGTCCTCCTTGGCGGGTTTGCTGCCGATGGTCGGCAGATAGCCGAGGAACTTGAGGCCGACGCGGTCGCGCACTTCCTCGCCGGTCCTGAAGAAGCGCTCGTTGAACTCGTTGAGGCCGCCGAAGCCGGCGCCCATCAGAACGCCGAGCACGAGCGAAAGTCCGAGCACGATGATGGTGCGCGGGCTCGAGGCGGAGAGCGGCGTCGAGGCATCCGAGATGATGCGGATCTTGCCAACCGGGAAGGATTGCTGCTGCGCGGCCTCCTCGTAGCGGCCGAGGAACGTCTGATAGAGCGTGGTGAGTGCCGTTGCCTTCTGATCCAGGTCGCGCAGTTTGACCTGCGACTGGTTGTCGATGGAACTCTTGCCTTGTGCGGCGGCGACATTGGCCCTGAGCGCGGTCTCGCGCGCCAGCGCCACCTCATATTCGTTGCGATAGCTTTCGGTGAGCTGCTTCAGCTCGCCGAATATCTGCGCCGATATGTCGGCCTTTTCCTTGGCGAGCGCCACCGCCTGGGGATGCTGCGGTCCGAAATTCGCTTCGACGTCCTGCTGCCGCTTGGCGACCGTGAGGTAGCGCGTCTTGAGCGCCGATATGACCGAGCTGCTCGGCTGGTCGCTCGATATAGCGGCATCCTTGAAAGCATTGTCGGAGCCACTGTCGACGATCGTCTTGTATTGCTGGTAGCGGGCGCTGGCGCGTGCAGTATCGGCCTGCGCCACGATGAGCTGGGCGTTCAGGTCGGCGAGCTGCTTGTCGCTCATCAACTGGCCGTCGCTGTTCGCGGACAGTCCGTGTTCGGCCCTGAATTTCTCGACCGCGAGCGATGCCGCCTGCGAGCTCTCGCGCAGTTCCGTCAACCTGCCCTGCAGCCAGACCGCCGCACGCTCGGTGGCGTCGAAGCTGGCATCGAGCTGATCGGCGAGATAGGCGTCGGCATAGGCCTTGGTGATCGCTGTCGCCAGCGCCGGATCCGTCGCCTGGTAGCCAAGCGCGATGACGTAGCTTCGTCCGACGCGATCAGCCCGGATCTCGTTCTGCAGCTTGAGGATCGCGTAATCGCGGCGCGACGTGGCGATCAGCGCGTCGCGCGCGGCCGGGTCGAGCTTGCTGATGTCACCGATGCCCGGCATGGGAGGGCTGGGGCGAAAATACTGGATCATGCCGCGGACCAGGTCGACGCCCTGGGCAAGCGCCGACTGGGGCGGGTTCATGAACGTATCGTTCTGGTCCAGCTTGAGCTTGTCGACGACCACGGCGGCAAGCCGCGTCGAGGTCAGAATCTCGATCTGGCTCAGAATGGCGGAATCGGTCTGCATCGTTGTCGACGCAGCCGAAATGTCGTCGACGATCTTGTTCAGGCCCTCGTCGATGAGCACCGAGGCGTAAGACTGATATTTGGGCGGCGTGGTCTGGATATAGAGCATGCCAAGGAAAAGACCGATGACGGCGCATACGCCGACGACCTTGGCCTGTCGTGCGGCCATGCCAAGCAGCCGCTCGATATCGATGAAGTCTTCGCCGTCTCCTGCATCCGAATTCGGCAATGGCATCCTCTTGTCGAGAGGAAAGTTGGCATAATTCATCTTCGGTCCAATTCTGGCTTGTCTAGCGCACAGGCCCCGGGACGATCGGGAGCATTGCCGGGCGCGGCATAAGCTTCATGCCGGACAGCGGTAAGCCGGCTGGCCCCTCCGCCGTCAGCCATCCGACAATGCTCCCGAAAGATGGGCATTATGCGGCTTCTTCCTGGCGTTCATGCGACCGGACGAACGCCCGGAGCATCTCGAAAACCGGGCCTTTCATGTCGTCTCGCGCCAGCGCGAAAGCGACATTGGCCTGGATGAACCCTTCTTTCGACCCGCAGTCGAACATACGGCCGTTGAAGGGCTGGGCGAAGAACGGCTGGTCCTTTGCCAGACGCACCATGGCGTCCGTCAGCTGGATCTCGTTGCCGGCGCCGCGTTGCTGGTTGCCGAGCAGCGCGAAGATCTCGGGCTGCAGGATGTAGCGGCCGTTGATGTAGAAGTTCGACGGCGCGTTGGCCGGCGCCGGCTTTTCAATCATGGCCGTCACCTCGAAGCCGCCGCCAATGTCGGCGCCCCGGCCGACAATGCCGTATTTATTGGTTTCGCTCGGATCGCAGCGCTCGACGGCGATGACGTTGCCACCGGTTTCCTCGTAGAGATCGGTGATCTCGGCCAAACATCCGCGCCCGCCGAAGGAGACCATGTCAGGCAAGAGCAGGGCGAAGGGTTCGTTGCCGATAACGTCGCGCGCGCACCAGACGGCGTGGCCGAGGCCCTGCGGCGATTGCTGACGGATGAAGCTGGTGGCGCCGGCCACGGGCAAAAGGCTTTCCAGCGACTGCAATTGCGCCTTCTTGCCGGTCTGCTCCAGGGTTCCGATCAATTCCGGATGCAGGTCGAAATAGTCCTCGATGACCGCCTTGTTGCGGCCGGTCACGAACACGATGTGCTCGATGCCGGCCTCGAAGGCCTCGTCCACCGCATATTGCACGACAGGCCTGTCGACGACGGGAAGCATTTCCTTCGGCATCGACTTGGTCGCCGGCAGGAACCGCGTCCCAAGCCCCGCCACCGGTATCACGGCCTTCCTGATTTTCTTCATTGCAAATTCCTTCTGAGGAGATCGACTGCATCCATTAGCAGGCCACGAAAAATCCCTCCATGTGCCTGCATCTTCACCTCCCCGCCCCCACGGCAAACTGTGCCGCTACTCTTCGCAACCGCACGGCGATCGGCATGCCCATATGCCTGACCGCCGCCGGGTCGCTGAGCGCGGTCCGGATCGCCTTGAGCGGGGACCGCGCCTTGATGTGCTGGACCATCGACAGGAAGGAGGCCGCCTTGCGCAGGCTGCGGCCGCGCCGGGCGAAGGCAGCCTGGGCTGCCTCATCCATACGATGGGTCCGAGAGAATACGGCGTCCGCCTCGCGCATCGCTTCGACATGGTGAAGCTCGAGCACACGGGAGATGGAGCCGCTGCGTATGTGGTAGGCATAGCCGATGGCGGGTTCGACCACGCATCTGCCGCCCTTGGCCAAGGCGTCGGCAAACAGGATGTAGTCCTCGCCGATCCTCAGTTTCTCATCATAGCGAAGCCGGTTTTCATCGAGGAACCGGCGCTGGAAGATCGGCTTGAGGTAGCCGAGATTGAACTTCGATTCGAAGACGACGTTGCCGGCGATGTAGGTGGCCAGCGAAATCTCGCGCAGGCCTTCGAGATACTGCCGCGGGAACATCGCGTCTTCGACGACGCCGTCCTCGCGGACGATCTGGAGGTTGTCAACGGCGATCTGGGCGCCCGCCTTTTCGGCGCGGCCGATCATGGCGGCTATGCGGCCCGGAAAGACGGCGTCATCGGCATCGAGAACCGCGATCCACCTGCCGCGGGCGACGTCGAGCCCGGCATTCCTGGCCCCGCCGGGACCACGATTTGTGGTGAGCGCGACGACGCGCACGATTTCCTCGGGATAGGCCCGCGCCACATCGAGCGTGGTGTCGCTCGACTGGTCGTCGACGACGATGATCTCGACGCTGACACCCTTCTGCGCGATGGCGCTGGCGATCGCCCGGTCAAGGGTGGCCTCGGCATTGTAGGCGGCGATGACGAAGGAAACGTCCGGGACGAAGGAGGCGTCAGGCTGCACGCTTGCCTCCTTCCCGTGGAGTGGGCTGACCGTAGAGCCGGATTTCGCGGATGCCGACAAGTCCGCTGACGACGCCGACATGCATGATGCCGCGCAGTACGCTGCGGTTCCTGCGCACCGGACTGGCGACAACTGGAAGCGCGGCGGCGAAGCAATAGGCCGCCTTTGCCGCGGCAAGGCCGACCTGTTTGACCAGGCTGATGCCGCCGGCGTTGTTGCCCAGGAGATGACCATGTGTCTGCCCGACCCGGAAGCGACGCCGGCCAAGCCAGTCGAACGCGGCCCTGGCGCGTGGCACTACCTCGTCCACCCACGCTTCCTTTGAAAAGGCGATCCGCCCGCCTGCCTTGACCATCTGGTCGAAGAACTCGGTGTCCTCGCCGCCGGTCTGGCCGCGCGCCAGGCTGAAGCGGCGGCCACGCAGGCTGTCATATCCCATGCGGAGCAGAACGTTGCAGGTGTAGCCGGTGCGGATTTCGCCCCGCACCCAGACGGGCAAGGTCGAATGGAAATCGCCGCGGCGCATCCAGTCCGGCGCATCCGGGCGATAAAGTGCCCGCACCGGGCCGAGCACGGCGGCGGCGCCACTTTTCTCAGCCGTCGCGACCAGTTCGGCAAGCCAGGAAGCCGTGGCGGTCTCGTCGTCGTCGATGAAGGCGAGGAAATCCGCCTCGCTGGTGTCGAGACAGGCGTTGCGGGCGATCGAGATGTTGCGCGCCGGGCAATGCTTGTAACGGATCGGCAAGGCCAGTTCCCGCGACAACGCCGTGACCAGATCCCTGGCGCTCGGCGTGTCGTCATTGTCGGCGACGATAACGCCGACATCGAAACCTTCTGGCATGTCCATGGCGGCGAGCGAGCGCAGCGTGTCGGCCAATTCCGGACGCCGGAACGTGCACACGCCGATGTCGATGCTGCGGTTCTTGGCCTGAGGCGCCATCACGCCACCCCGCGTCGCGCGCCGAGGCCGAGAAGTTGCAGCCAGAATCCGACGGACCAGCCGAAATGCATGACCATGGCCGAAACGCCGGCCAGCGCGATATCGGCATTGCGCTCGCCGACCGCCGTCACCAAACCATAGCTCAGGCATACCGACGCCCAGATCAGCAGCGGCACCGCCGCGATCCAGTGCACGAAGGAGAAGGCGGCCAGAAGAACCACCGGAAAAACCAGCAGCGGCACCATCTGCCGGACCTTCGGGATGACGCGGTGCTTCAGCACGTTCTTGGCACGGCCGCGGCCATAGCCAAGGTACTGGAAATAGAGACCTTTGAGCGAAGCGCGCGGATAGTAGACCATCTGCGTCCTGCCGCTCATCCAGATCCTGTAGCCGGCCTGCCGCAGCCGATAGTCGAGCTCGGCATCCTCATTGTGGCTGAACGTCTCGTCATAGCCGCCGACGGTCTGCAAGGCGGAGATCCGCATCAGCGCGTGATGGCCGTGGTCGACCCACTCTCCGGCGGAGAGATGACGGTGCTTGGAGCCCCCGGTGCCGAGCTTGGAATTCTGCGCCGCGGCGGTCGCCTTCTGGACCGCGCCGCTGCCGCTGGTCAGCATCGAAACCACGACCGAATCGGCACCGGTGGCAAGCGCCTCCTCAACCAGCCGGTCGCAATAGTCGTCGGGATAGCCGCCGTGGGCGTCGATGCGGATCAGATACTCGGCGCCCTCGCCGAACCTGACCACCGCAAGGTTGATCGCCGCGCTCTGGATGCGTTTTTCATTGTGGAGCAGGATGATGCGCGGGTCTTTCTTCAGGCGCTCGCCGACAATGGCCAGCGTGCCGTCGGTGCTGCCGCCATCGGCAACGACGATGCGGGCGCCAAGCCTTGCCGCCGCCGGGCAAAGTTGGTCGAGCAGCGCACCGATATGGGCTGCTTCGTTCAGGCAGGGGATCACGATCAGGCTGGAGGGAAGCGCTTGCGTCATCAGGCAAAGTCCCTCCTATGCCAGGGCTTCGGTCGCGAAGGGCTCGTGCACGGTGGTCAGGCGGCGCAGTTTCTCGACCAGTGCGCTGCAGTCGCCGCGGTCGTAGCTCCACATTCTCGGATTATGGGCAAGCACGCGCGCCTTCAGTCGGCCGAAGCGGTGCCCCTCCATCGTGCCGAGTGCTGTTTCGAGCGCGTGTGGCGTGGCGTTCGGCAGAAGGACGCCGATATCCTGTTGGCTGAGGAACCGTCCCGTTTCGGTATGGGCCATCGAGATCGGCACCGCCCCGAAGCGGCAGCCTTCATAGAGGCGGTTGGGCAGCAGCCATTCCGAGTTCTGACCCGCTTCGAAAAAATCGATTGCCCAGGAGAAATGGATGTCCCGATAGATCGCCGCCATGTCTTCCGGATTGCGGTATGGGCCACCAAAGGACAACCACGGCTCGGCTTCGACGAAGCCGTGGAAATCGGGGAATTCGGACAGAGCCGGGCGGCCGCGCAGCACGACCTCGAAGCGCCCCTCCATGCGGCGCGTGAAATCGGCCAGCAACTCCAGCGATTGGCGGCAGCGCAGCGCTCCGAACCAGCCGATACGCCACGGCGGGGCGACAGGCGCTTCGACCGGCTCGCGCTCACCGGGCAAGATCACTGCTGCCTCGAAATATTTGTTCTCGACCAACTCGACGGGTGCGGCGACCTGGCGGAAGGGCTTGAAGTAATTGGCGATGAAGGCGGGCGAACTAGTCACCAGCAGCTTCACGTCGCGCGCCAGATGCCGCTCGGTGGCGCGCAACGCCTTGCCGAGGACATCATCGCGGAGCACCAGGCGATGGATATCGAGGCATTCATAGACGATCGGCACCGCAGCGCCGAAAACCGACCTGGCGCGGCGGGCAAGCGCCAGCATTTCCAGATTGCGCGCGATGATGAGATCGGGCTTCGGCATGCCGCCGAGCTTAGAACCTATCGAAACCGCCGCTTTCGCCACCGCTGTCAGGCGTTGGGCGAATCGGCCGTCGCGTGTCGCGCCAAGGTCGATCGGCCGCAACCCTTCGATGTCGGCGATGGGGGCCGCGGTGCGGCGGAAGCCCGCCAGGGTGACCCGGGCGCCGCCTGTCCTGAGCATTCCGATCCGCCGGCGAACCGCCGGATCGGAAACATCGTGCACCAGGTACAAGACATGCAGCATGAAAACTCGACCGCTGTTTGACCCACCCAAGGGGATGCTAGTACAGCTCTTGCTGCATCGCAACATTTTTGGTGCGGCGTAGCAAAATTACCCATCTGTACCGCACTGCACAAAACATATGACCCAATTTTGGCAGCGCGGGCGCGGCCACACAATCGAACCATCGGGGAGGCGGCATGGCCTGACGCGCCCGGAAACGAGGCATTTTGCTTGCAATCCCCGCAACATGACGATCACATCAGCCCAAATCGCTCCCCATCCGGCAGCCGAGCTGAAGTTTAAGCAATTGCTAAATTAGTATTGCACTGCAACACAAAACGGTGTTGAACTCTCGTCAGGAAAGTTGGGCCTTGAGTTTGGCTAGGGATCCGCTCTTGCATTTTGTTGCAGCGCGGCAGCAAGCTTTCTGCATCATTGGAATAGCTTGCGAAATCCCCGATGCCGCTACTTGAAGACGAGTGGTTCAGTATGGGCAAGTCTCTTCGCATCGCCATCTTTGACGATAAGTATCCGACCAGCTTCGTCACGCCGCGAGCATCAAGGCATACGATCCTGCGCCAGCGATTTCTGCCATTGAATCTGGTCTCATCCAAGCTGGAAGGCGTGACGCTGATCGAACCTGCCTTGTCTGTCGACATGGTGCATGCATTCAACCGGATACCGATCAATTCCTCCAAGTACATCATGTCGTTTGAATCTCATTTGCCGCGACAGTTTGCCCTTCGCAAACGCGGGTTGATGGCCAGCTACCTGAGGTCGCGGATTGCCAGCCCAAATTGCCGTCGCATTATCGCACTGTCGCATTTTGCCCGCAGAAGTTTTCTGGCCCAGCACAGCGACAATCCGGAAATCGGCCTCCTGACGGAAAAGCTATTGGTCCGCCACCCGAGCATCGTGGTGCCCGCGACGGAAGATGCGATGTCCGAAAACAGCGCCGAGGAACTGGTGCTGACATTTGTCGGCGCTAACTTTGGCCGCAAGGGCGGATGCGTTGCAGTCAAGATCGCCGAAAAGGCCATCCAGCAGAAATTGCCCATCCGGGTAAACATTGTCTCAAGTCTCCAGGTTGGCGGCCATATATGGACGGATCCGACAAGCCCGGGATTCTTCGACCCCTATATCAAGCTGCTCGAACTGAGAAACGTCCAGCATCACGGGGTGTTGCCCAACCGATCGGTGCGACACTTGCTGCGCAACTCGCACTTCGGCATCCTCGCCACGTTTGGCGATACCTTCGGCTATTCAGCGCTGGAATCCATGTCCGAGCACACTCCGGTTCTTGGAACAAAGGTCTGCGCCTTGCCGGAATTCCTTGAGGACGGCGTCAACGGGATTGCCCTGCCTGTCAGGCTCAACGACATCGGCGATTGGTGGAGTCCGGGATACGACTCGCGGGGGGAGGCGAAATATGCCGAATATTTCCGTGACGAGGTCGAGCGGCTCGCCAGTTTGGCCATCGAACGATTGAAGCCGTATATAGGGCAACCCGCCTTGATGGAGCCGCTCCGGCGCGATGCCCGCAGGACCGCGGAGACCATGTTCGGGTTAGAATCCGCGGACGCGTTTCTCGATGCGCTTTACGATCGTGTCGCATTGGAAAGCGTGCGCGAGTCTGTTCAACTCGATCCTGCCCTCGATGTTGCATCTCCCCAGTCCTTGCAGCTTGAAACCGTTCGACTCGGTTCATCGCAGTTTGAACCTGGCAGGCAAGAATGCAGTGGACAAACCCACCCCCCAACAGCCTCCGCGGCTTGAGCGTCTCTCCAGGAGTTGCAGTTGCTGCCGCGCCAGCCGGAAATCTCCTGACACGAAAGGCCCTTTCCGCAGTGCAACATTTTTGACGCAATGCAGCAAACAATCGCCTTATCTTTGGTGTACGGCTCGATCATCAAAGTGGTGTCCATGCACTAGAACGACCTAGGCCGCATCGAACGCCCGGCTTGGCATCGTCGCCGCTGACAAGGTCAAGGCGACCCAATGGAGGCTAGCGATGAATTCCACACGCAGACAATTCCTGACGCTTCTGGCGGCCTCCACGGCCATGCAGTGGGTTGCCGGGCCTGCACTGGCTGAAAGCGGCACGGCGGGAAGCGGGAACGTTACCCTCGACAAGCTTCCCGACTGGTCGGGTGTCAGGCTACAACTTTGGAAATACAGCAATCCCTTCGTGCCATCGCAGTGGAGCGAACCCAAGCTTGGAGGCTACGACTGGAAAGCCGCGAACGTCAAAATCGTCGACGGCTCCCTTCAGCTTACCGTCAGCGAGAAGGCATCCGCGCAGGTAGTGTCCGGCGCCAACTCCGCTTCCTCATCGGCAAAATGGGAAGTGGACGTAACGCTTCCCTCGATGAAGCCAGGGCTAATCGCGGCGCCGCTTTGGATTTTCAACGACAAGGCCCATGAGGAAGTCGACTTTGAGATCGTCGGCACCAAGGGGATGCAGCTTACGGTCTGGGCCAACGTCGACAATCAGCACAAGACCGTTTGGATGAAATTGATCCAGTCTGGCGACCTCTCGGGCAAACGATATCGCCTGGCCATGCAATACGAGGCCGGGAAAAGAGTTGCCTTCTTCATCGACGGCAAGGAAGTGGCCGTCGTAACGCCGGCCGATACCCCCGGCGGAGCCTTTCCGAACAAGCCCATGCAGCCGTATTTCGACCTGTGGGTGGCGGCAGGCGCGGTCATGGATCCGCGTTGGGCCGGCAAATGGGAGCCAATGGCCCCCTCGGAAAGACTGGTCATGACACTTCACGGATACAGGCGCAGCGACGTCGGCCAATGAGCTAAACTTCACGGCACCAAGGCTGCTTTGTCGAGCATCAAGGCATATGCGCCGGATATGCTGCATTGCAATATTCTTGGTGCGGCATTCCACGTTTTCTGTTGCGCTGCAAAATTATTGCCGTAGTTTGTGGGCGGCGGCGGTGGTGGATTTCGGATTTTGGAATCCGCGCAAAGATCAGGAATCCTGAATTTGGAAGCCAATCCATTCGATCCGCCAGAAGGCTCTCTGCGCAAATCGGTCGGGCGTGGCGCGGTGGTTACCGCGCTGTCGCAGTCGGTGCGGGTCGCAACACAGATCGTATCCGTCATCGTGCTGTCGCGGCTGCTTTCGCCGCAGGATTTCGGCGTCGTGGCGATGTGCGCGCCGGTGCTGGCCTTCATCGCGCTGTTCCAGGATTTCGGCCTGACCCAGGCGACGATCCAGAAATCCGTCATCCGGCATGAGGAGGTGAACTACCTCTTCTGGATCAACGTCGCCGTCAGCGCCGTGCTGGCCTGCGTGCTGGCGGGTGCGGCGCCGCTGGTCGCCGCCTTCTATGGCGAGCCGCGCGTGACCGGCCTGGTGGCCGCGTTCGGACTGCAGATCATGGCCTATGGGCTCGGCGCCCAGCATCTGGCGCTTTTGACGCGCCGCATGCAGTTCGGGCGCCTGGCGATCATCGATGTCGCCAGCGCGGTCGCGGGGTTGGCGGTTTCGATCGCCTGGACCTTCATCGACCGCTCCTATTGGGCGCTTTTTGCCGGCACACTGACCGGCGCCGTGCTGCCGACGCTCTGCTACTGGGCCAGTTCGCGCTGGCGGCCCGGCCTGCCGCGCAAGGTGGCGGGCATCAGCGAGCTGATCAATTTCGGCGCCGGCATCACCGGCTTCAATTTCGCCAATTTCTTTGCCCGCAACCTCGATAACGTGCTGATTGGCAAATACTGGGGCGAGGCCCAGCTCGGCCTGTATGACCGCGCCTACAAGCTGCTTCTGTTCCCGCTCAGCCAAATCACCAATCCCTTGTCGAAGGTCATGGTGCCGGCGCTCTCCAGGCTCAAGGACGAGCCAGACCGCTACCGCAGCGCCTATCTGCGCGTCATGCCGCTGATCCTGCTGGTGGCGCTGCCCGGCGTCGCCTTCGCCACCGCGATGTCGGACGTGCTGATCCCCTTCGTGCTCGGCGAGCAGTGGCGTGAAAGCGCCCCGATCTTCCTGGCGCTCGGCTTTGCCGGCCTGCTGCAGCCACTCAACAACCCGGCGGGCTGGCTTTTCGTCAGCCAGGGCCGCTCCGGCGACTTCATGCGCTGGGGCATCATCACGGCCGTGACCTCGGTGATCGCCTTCGCAATTGGCTTGCCCTATGGCGCGCTCGGGGTGGCGGTAGCCTATGCGGTCAGCGAGTATCTGCGCACGCCCTTCCTGTGGCTCTATGTCGGCAAGAGCGGACCGCTGCGGGCCAGCCATGTGCTGCGCGGAGCAACGCCATTCGTGCTCGGCGCGCATCTGGCGCTGGCGGCGGTCTGGCTGATCAAGCCGGTCTTGCCGCAGCAGCATGTCGTCGCCCTGGCCAGCGGTGCCGTGCTCGCCTACGCCATCACCATCGTCGTCGCGCTGGTGTTCGCACCCGGCCGTGAGGCCTTGCGCGAGGCTCTGAAAATGTTGCCGGCAAGGCCGCCGGCGGCGACACCGCGTGAAGCGCAATAATTTCGGCGCTTTCGACCATTATCCCGTCCATCCGAGCAGCAGGTCCGATCCATGCACTACCGATCGATCTCCGACATGAACGACGCCATCGTCGGCAACCTTCACAGGCTGCCGCGCGACATCGACCTGGTGGTCGGCGTTCCCAGAAGCGGCGTGCTGGCGGCGACGCTGGTCAGCCTAGCAGCGAACATTCCGATGACCGACCTGGACAGCTTCCTGGAAGGCCGGGTCTATACGTCAGGCGTCACCAAGCGCCGCGCCGCGCTCGACCGCAAGGTTTCGGACATGCGCAAGGTGCTGGTGATCGATGACAGCGTCTCCGGCGGCAACGCCATGCGCGATGCCCGCGCCCGAATAAAGGCTGCCGGCATTGAGGCCGACTTCACCTTCGCCGCTGTGTTCGGCTTGTGGCCGCAGCATCCCGAAACCGATATCGTCTTCGAGGTCGTGCCGCATCCGCGTATGTTCCAGTGGAATTTCATGCACCACAAATTCCTGGCACAATGCTGCGTCGACATAGACGGCGTGCTGTGCCTCGACCCGACCGAGGCGGAGAACGACGACGGGCCGGCCTACGAGAAATTCCTCAGCGAAGCGCGGCCGCTTCATGCGCCGACCCACAGGATCGGCTGGCTGGTCACCAGCCGGCTCGAGAAATACCGCACGCTGACCGAGGCGTGGATGGCCAAGCACGGGATCCAGTATGACCATCTGGTCATGCTTGACCTGCCGAGCAAGGCGGAGCGGCAGCGGCTTGGCGCGCATGGCAGTTTCAAGGCTGATTTCTATCGCAAATCCGATGCCATCCTGTTCATCGAAAGCGAGCACGCGCAGGCGCTGAGGATCACCGAGCTGTCGGGCAAGCCGGTGCTGTGCGTCGAGACCCACATGGTCAGCTTTCCCGACGCGCTATCCTTGCCGGCGCTTGGCCAGGCGGCGCGAAACCTGCCGACCAGGCTGCGGCAGATCAACTCGCAGGAAGGCCGCAAGAGCGTCGCCAAGTCCCTGGCTCGCGCCCTGCTTGGCGCCCGTGGCTACGAAACGCTCAGAAGCCGGGGCAAGCGCCCGGCCTGAATTGCCCTACGCGGCCTGACGGGCGCGCTGCTGCACCGCCCTGTCCAGTATCGAGAAAAAGGTGACGAACTGACGATCCGGATCAAGCTCCGGGCGTGCCGCGAAGCCGCGCGCGAGGCCCGAGACCCGATCATACTCCTTGTTATCGTTCCACAGCAGCCTGACGGCAGCCACCCAGTCGGCGAGCGGAGCATCGTGGTCCAGCACCGCGCCGCCGGGACCGATCGCTTCGGGCAGGCCGCCCCGCCGCGAGCCGATGACCGGAATGCCGCTGCAATGGGCCTCGGACGCCACGCGCCCCCAGGCCTCCTCCCATTTGCTGGGCGCAAGCAGGATCCTGGTGCGGCCATAGATCGTCTTCATGTCGCTGGTGCGGTTCTCCAGCGTGACGTTACCAAGGGGCGCGATCGTTTCCCCGATGCGCGCGCGATGGTCGTCATCCAGCTTCCAGCTCTCGACGAACAGGAACGGGATTTCGGGGCACGCGCCAGCGATACGCACCGCAAGCTCGAAGCCCTTTTCCTCATACGGATTGATCAGGGTCACGAACTGGCCCGTCGTCGGCGTGCTGTAATGCGTCGGGTTGATGGTCGGCGGGATCACCGTCGCCTTGATGCCGAACTCACGCTTGTAGGTACGCGCGGTGAAATCGGAATTGGCGATATAGAGCGCCGAGTGCAACTCGCGCAGATCGCCACCCAGCTCGTGAAACTCGACATTTCTGAGATAGACGACCAGCGGCACGCCCTCGGCCTGCAGCGCCTTGCCGAGCGGAACCGATTTGTGGCACTGGACCACCGCTACATCCGGCTTCACCCGGTTGACGGCAAAGCCCGCGGCCTCCCAGGGAAACCACGCCCTTATCACCGGATAGCCGGGGAAGCTGTCGACGACCGCCGGCTGACGCAACAGCTTCATCTTGGCGCGTGCCTTGAAACCGAAGACACCCTCTCCGAACAGGGCAGCGAGCACCGCCGCCTCGTGTCCGTGTTCGATCAACTGTTCGACCAGGTGATGGGTGCTCGACTGGACACCGCCGCTGAATTCGGGCGGATACCCGTTACCACCTGCAAAAAGAACTTTCATGATGCCGGCTCCTCGTCTTTTCGCGTTTCATGCATGCGGCCAACGAAGAGCCGCGTCGAAGCCGCCTCAGGCGTACCGTGGCG
Organism: Mesorhizobium sp. B2-4-17; assembly: GCF_006441275.1. NCBI lineage: Bacteria > Pseudomonadati > Pseudomonadota > Alphaproteobacteria > Hyphomicrobiales > Phyllobacteriaceae > Mesorhizobium > Mesorhizobium sp. B2-4-17. Next base: position 121,915 of record NZ_VFUX01000011.1, read on the forward strand.
GATCAAGCGTCGCGAACGGATCGGTGCATGAGTGCCATCCGGTGAACCGGATCGGATCATCGGGCGAACTGCGCCGGTCACGTTGCGCGCGCTCGTCGCGGCTTCCGTTCCGGGCCTGTCCGTAACGGGCCTCACGCCGCCATTCTGCCGATCGAGTGGTATTCGATGCCGTGGCGCGCCACGACCTTGGGGTCATAGAGGTTGCGGCCGTCGAAGATGACCGGCGTCGTCAGCGCATCCTTCAGCGCGTCGAAGGACGGCGCGCGGAAGCTTTTCCATTCGGTGGCGATGAGAAGCGCATCGGCGCCGCGCAGGGCGGCTTCCTTGGTGCCGCACAGCATCAGGTCGTCGCGCAGCCCGTAGATGGCCTGGCATTCCTGCATCGCCTCGGGATCGTAGGCCTGTACGGTCGCGCCGGCCTTCCAGAGCGCCTCCATCAGGACGCGCGCCGGCGCCTCGCGCATGTCGTCGGTGTTGGGCTTGAAGGCCAGGCCCCACAGCGCAAAGGTCTTGCCCTTGAGGTTGCCCTTGAAATAGCGGTTCACCTTGTCGAACAGCACGGATTTCTGGTCGTTGTTGCGCTCCTCGACGGCGCGCAACAGCTTGGCGTCGAACTTGACGCCCTCGGCGGTCTTGATCAGGGCGCGCACGTCCTTGGGGAAACACGAGCCGCCATAGCCCAGCCCCGGGTAGATGAAGTGGTAGCCGATGCGCGGATCGCTGCCGATGCCCTTGCGCACCTCCTCGATATCGGCGCCCAGCTGCTCGGCCAGATTGGCCATCTCGTTCATGAAGCTGATCTTGGTCGCCAGCATGCAATTGGCGGCGTATTTCGTGAATTCGGCGCTGCGCACGTCCATCACGATCATCTTCTCGTGGTTGCGGTTAAAGGGCGCGTAGAGCTCGCGCATCACCGCCTCGGTGTCCTCGCTGGATGTGCCGACGATGATGCGGTCCGGCTTCATGCAGTCGGCGACGGCCGAGCCTTCTTTGAGGAATTCGGGGTTGGAGGCGACGTCGAAGGTCAGGTCCTCACGCCCTCGCTTCTTCAGCGTCTCGGCGATCCTCGCCTTTACCTTTTCGCAGGTGCCGACCGGCACGGTCGACTTGCCGACAACGATCTTGGCGGTATCCATCTCGCGGCCGATAGTCTCGGCGACCGCCAGCACATATTTGAGATCGGCCGAACCATCCTCGCCGGGCGGCGTGCCGACGGCGATCATCTGGATTTCACCATGCTTGACGGCGGCGGCGGCATCGGTGGTGAATTTGATGCGGCCGGCGGCGTGATTTTCCCTGACGATGCTTTCGAGGCCTGGCTCGAAGATCGGGACCAAGCCCTGGTTCAGTCGCTCGACCTTGTTTGCGTCGACATCGACGCAAACCACCTGGTGGCCGACTTCGGCAAGCACCGCTGCCTGCACGAGGCCGACATAGCCAATTCCAAACACCGTCAAGTTCATTCGGTTTCGTTCCTTCCCAAGGCCGCGAACCGTTTACGGTCCGGCCGGTTCAATTCGTCTTTCCCACTTCCTTTACTCTACATACCAGCGATTCCGGAAACTGGCATGGCTCGCCGAGCGCTGTGAAGGCAACGCGATCCACCTGCAGCGAAATCTTGCGGCCCGGATCCGCGAACGCCCCCATCCAGCCCTTCATGGTATCGCTGCCCCAAAGGCTGAAGAAGATCTTCTGGGCGTGGGCGGGCAGCTTCGCCGGATCGGTGATGGTGTTCACCAGCTTGCCGTTGACATACCAGCGCAAACTGTCCTTCTGCCAGACGAAGGCGTAATCGTTGAACCCGCCGTCGGTGCCGCCCGGCACGTCGACCAGCTTCTCGTTCTTGCCCTTGCCGGCGATGTAGGCGTTGACCTGTACCTTGGAGGTGTCCTTGGTCAGGATCTCGAAGTCGATCTCATCCCAGGGCTGCTTGTCGGACGGGCCGATATAGGAAAAGAAAGCGGCGTTGAGACCGGGACCCATGTCGGTCTTCAGCCGCGCCTCGTAGGTGCCATAGCCGTAGCGCTGCTTGGTCTGGACCTCGCCGCAGACGAACTCACGATCCTTCGTCTTCTGCTTCTCGAAGCCCAGCGACAACACACCGTCCGACAGGCTGACCTGCCCTTTCGACCAGGTGCAATTCTGGTGGCTGCCATTTGTCCAGCCGTCGGAAACATACCAGCGCTGACGGTTGAAACTGGTGAAATCGTCGACGAAGGACGGGGACGTCTCGATATTCTGCGCATGGGCAGGAACTGCCAACAGGCTGCCCAAGGCAACCAGCAGCAGCGCACAGAGCAAACCCAATCGATCCGGGCTGTCTTGCCTGGTCCGGCGCGCGAAGGGCCTTGCGTGAATTGCTGTCGCGGACGTGGTTTTCGGATCAGAATTCATACCAAACTCACCTTTGTGCTGTGCGTCCCCAACCCAAAGTCGACGTTTGAAGTGCCTCCAAACGGGCCAACCTCGGCCTTCCTCTTTGACCCTCCTCGAACTTCCTTCCACCTCGCATCAAATTCGTCGTGGCAGTCCCGCACATTTCACTTTCGGCCGGCGCCCGCAGGCCTGGCAAAATCGACCTCGACGGCTGAATCGGACGCCTCATCCTTGTCGAAGACCATATCCAGCGAATGACGGAGTTCCTGCATCATGCCGTTCTGGCGCGACAGCGCCGCGATGCGGCGCTCGCAATTCAGGATCGACTTTGTCAGTGCGCTGACTTCGGACGACCGGCGATCAGAGGCGGAGCCATTTTCCATGGCTTCGACGAGGAAAGCCGCGTTGGTCGCCGTCTTGCGGTAGCGGCTCTCCAGGCCGGTTTTCTCGGCCTCGATCTCGGCGGCGATCTGCTCGAACAGCTTCGCCAGTCGGTCGAGGCGCGCGATGTCGGCCTGCCGGTCCCGGGCAGGCTCTCTTGATCTGAAGCCGAATATCGAGGCCATGAGCTTAAATTCCTGTCATCACCGGCGCGCGTGCCGGATTACTGGCCGGCCCCCGCAACCGGGGTTTAAACGTCGCATCGTCCTTCTCCTGCGACGGGGAGAGGGACTTCAGACCAATCCGATCGGGGGCCAGTTCGGCTGGTCGTTTTATTTGCTGCACCGCAACATAGACTGCCATCCCCTAAGCCGTGAGGCAACCACCCAATTCGTAAACTCATAAATCCGATGGAAATGCTTTGCGCGATGAGTCTGTCGGCGGTGGGGCAGAACAAGCGTTTCCCGCGTCTTACCGCTCCTTGCCCGTGCTGGTTCCCGCCATCAGGAAACGAAGCCGCGGCACATGCTTATGCCTGGACGTAAGGCCGACGCGACGAAACAGCGCCTCGAGCTTGTCGCAGGCCACGCCCTGGACGATGGGAACGAGGTTGGATTGACTCGCGAAAGCATAGGCCACGGCCGAAGCCAGGCCGCGCTCGGCTTTCACGTCGAGGAAATTGCGCAACCGGTATTTGTCGCGCACGTGCCGCTCGTGCCGCCGCAGCACCGCCCTGGACCCTTCCGGCAGGCTGTCGATCGCCAGCAGCGCCAGATCGGCATCGGCCAGCCGCTTCAAGTCCTGCGTCTTGTGACGGCCGCTGAGCGAATCGGCGCGCACGATGGCGCCGTAACCGCAGGAACGGATGACCTTGAACCGGGCTCCGTGGGCGACCGCGCGCGCGTAAAGCTCATAATCCTCGCCCAGGCGCAGGCTTTCGTCGTAGCGCAACCCGTGCCGGTCGAGGAAGGCGCGGCTGATCACTGGTTTCAAGAAACCAAGCTCGCCTCTTTGTACGCGGCGCCTGGAGATGTTGCTTTCGACGAAGCGCTCGAAGTCGAGGAATTCCGGATCGGCGGCAAAATCCGGGGCGACGATCTTCGTCGCGTCGCTCGTCGCGTCATCCCTGATGAGCATGATGTTGTCCGCCGCGAAATCCCAATCGGCGACGGCAAACAGGTTGCGGAACCGTCCCTCGAGAAAGAAGTCGTCGGCGTCCAGAATGCTGATGAACGGCGCTTGCGAGCCAGCGATCGCGGCGTTGCGGGCGAAGGAAGGACCGCGATTGATGTCGAGGCGCATCACCGCAAGCCGGCCGCTGCCATCGTCGGCGGAGCGGGCGACTTCAGCCGTATTGTCGGTGGAGCCGTCGTCGACGACGACGACCTCCGCCACTTCCGGCTCGCGCAACGCGGATGCGATGGCGACCGCGATCGTGCGTGCCGCGTTTTTGGCCGCGATGATCACGCAGACTTGGGATTTCGTCATCGACATTGGTTCTGCCTCTTGCACAGGTTCCGATGCCCTCGCCCTGTACGTGTCAACGTTCGACGCCACCGCCATCGCGGGTCGGCCGCTCGAAGATGCGGCGGCTTATGTCCGCCGACGCTGCCCAGCCGGCCTCGGCCAGGTAGCGGACGGGAGCCCTGCCGCACAATTCCCACAACACCGTTCGCCGCTGCGGCCAGCGCAGCGATGACAGCCACGGCGCGATGACCATGTTGAGCAGATCCTCATTGCCGATGCGCGACAGGACCCGCGTGGCCCGCTCCGACAAAAGCGTGCCGGCACCGCCGAGCAGCACGTCGGCGGCGCGCAGGCCGAGCAGCAGCGTATCGTCCAGCCGCTGGCTCGCCGCGGCATCGAGCACACGGCGCTGATCGGCCTCGTCGAGACGGCTGGCGCTGGCCCTGATATCGCAGACATGGCCGGCGCAGGGTTCGCGGTTGAACAGCGCCTTGGCAACGCTGATGCAAGACAGCACCAGGGTGTCGGCGGCCGACGTGAATGGCACTTCGGTGCCGGCGATCTCGACCAGTTGTTTGCGCCGCAAGAACCCGTCAGAGTCACGCGGACTGGGCGAACCGGGCTGCTGGAGGCGATAGTGAAGGTCGACGGTCGACGATTTCGGCCCATTGCCGCGATTCATATGCTGTTCGCCGAGGAAGCGAACCCACCAGACGGAGCGCGATTTGCCGGACACTTCATAGCCGATCGAGCGCAGCGCATCGCGCGCCTTCGAGAAGCCGGCAGGGGAGACCAGGATGTCGACATCGCCCGAAGGCTTCATGAAATGGTCGCCGTAAAGAAGGTGCTGCTGGAATGGGCCCTTCAGAAAGACGAAGTCGATCTGCCTGTCGCGAAGCGCCTCATGGATTGCCAGCGAATCCATCAGGCAGGCGGCATTCATGGAAACCGTCCGCCTGCGATAGGTATCGAGCCATTCGAAGAGCTCGGCCGGCTTTTCGCCCGCCGGCGCACGCGACAGGACCTTCAGGACGAAGGTCGCGACCTTGTTCAGCCTGGCAATGTCGGCGAGCATGGCATCGGAAAGGCCCGGCGTCGACACCTCGCCGGCCGAGGCGGCCGGGCCCGCGAAATACAAGCGCAGGCAGGCCCGCACATAGGCAATCTCGTCGGCGCAATCCGCGGCGCGCAGTCGTTCATAGGAACTTTCCGGCAAGGCCATTGAGCGCACAGTCTCCAAAAAAGCGATTTGCGCCACGCGTATGCTGCAAGTGCGAAGCAAAGCATCCTCAAAAACCTCGGCGCCGTAAAGTCCTTCCTTTGCAGCGCGGAATTTTGCAACCAGAGCGTTTACCCGCTTACCCGAACGTGGCGAAGTACAGGCTGAAATTCCGATCCTATCGAAGCAACCTCAGCCCGCCATCAACCACGAATGGGCCAACAAAAATCCGTCTTTTTAGTGACATCTAAAAAGGCATCGAACGTCAAAGTTTTCTGTCAGAGAAATCAAGTGCTTAATGAACCGAACGCCACAGTGCCCGATTGCTTTCGACTTAAACCCAAAAGAGGTCAAATTTTGAGCATCTCCCGCACGCATGGTGACGCCCGCAACCCATAATTGATTAACGTCAGGTAAATCAGACTTGACTCATAAATGTTGCTATGCAGCTATTGCGTTGCAGCATGCAAGTGCTGACGGCACTCGACAAGCCGTTTCCAGTCCTCATTGGAGAGTAAAATGGAACAGAATGTTGAAAGGCATGAGTACGAAACGCCAAGCCTGACGGTGCACGGTTCGATCGAGACGATCACCCAGGGCGGCGGCGGCAACACGGCGACTGACGTTTCGTTTCCCGCGCACACCCCGATCGGCGACCTGACGTTCTCCTGAGATCAGTCTGGTTCTGGAGGAATGACGTTGGGCCCCCAGGATCCAAGAACATGAATGGAGTCGGGGATGAAAATCCCCGGCTTTCCCGCACTGAACTGCCGACGCGTATCGTAGAGCGTGTGTTTCAAACGAGGTTTTAGGATGAACTGGAACCCATCTGACCACGATTGCGTGAGGGCCACTGGGGATGCCGTGGCTTGCGAATTCGGCGATGGCCTCGCGCTGCTCGATCTGAAATCCAATATCTATTACAGTCTCAACGGCGTCGGCGCTTTCATCTGGGAGCTGATCCAGGAGCCGAAGTCGATCGCCGATATCCGTGGCGCGGTGCTTGCGCGCTACAATGTCGATGCCGAACGCTGCAACGCCGACGTCGACGCATTGCTGAAGGGCCTGGCCGAAAACGGGCTTGCGAGGCTGCAGGATGAGGCATTCGTCTAGGCAGGTTCCGCAAAACGCCATGGCTTCGCGGCAAAGACATGCAACGGAAAAAAGCGCCTGGCCGGCGAACCGTCGCCCCGGCGGGCGAAGGATGGCCAGGGTTCTCACCTTGAGCGGTTCGGAAGCGCTTTTCCTCTGCCGCTGCCTGATGGTGGTCGCGGCCGTCCGGCTGGGGCTGACATTGTTCTCGTACAACCGTGTTCGCGGCATGGTGACCCGGCTCAACGCGCGCCAGTGTGCCAGCATGGGCGAGTTGCGGCTCGTCGCCTGGGGCGTTGCGGCCGCCGCGCGGTTCGTGCCACGCGCAACGTGCCTTACCCAGGCGCTTTCGGGCCAATACATTCTCGCGCGCCAGGGTAATGCTTCCCATATCCGCATAGGCATCGAACGCGGCACGGGCGAGCAACTGAGGGCGCATGCCTGGCTGGTCAGCGACAACCATGTCGTGCTCGGCGGCTCCGTCGATGGTTTCGCCCATCTGGTCGATCACGGCAGCCGATGAGCGGCGTGGCCGGAATCCTGCTGCGACAGGAACCCGCGCCGACGGACGCGGCGACCGACATCCAGCAGATGCTGGCACGCATGCGCCATCGTGGCCCCGACGGAAATTCGTGGTGGCTGGACACCGGCATCGCGCTTGGCCACGCCTGGCTAAACACCACAGATGAACCCGGCCCAGGCCCGCTGACCCTGGCCGGCGGCAAGCTCGCCATCACCGCGGATTGCCGGCTGGACAATCGCGACGAGCTGATGGCGAGACTCGGCGTCAGGGACAGGTCGGTCGCCGACGCCGTGTTGCTGATGCAGGCCTATCTGCGCTGGGGCGAAGCCTGCCCGGTGCATCTGCAAGGCGATTTCGCTTTCGCGGTGTGGGATGCCGAGCGGCGGCTGTTGTTTTGCGCGCGCGACCATTTCGGGGTCAAGCCATTCTACTATCACGCAACCGAACGCCGCTTTGCCTTCGCTTCCGAGATTGGGCCGATACTTGGCCTGGACGGGGTCGGTGCGCGCCTCAGCGAGCATCGGATTTCGGGTTTCCTGGCCGGGCTTCCCGACGACCCGCAATCAACGCCCTACAGCGACATCTTCAGCCTGCCGGCGCGTCACAGCCTCACCGTCACCGGGCAGCAAGCGGTGCTGCGCCGGTACTGGCAGATCGAGCCATCGCCGCGCACGCTCCGGTCCGACGCCGCGGAGGAGTTCGCCCATCTGTTCTCGCAATCGGTGCGCAACCGCATGCGCGGAAGCCAGTCGGTCGGCGCGATGCTGAGCGGTGGCCTCGATTCCTCCTCAATCGCCTGCGTGGCAGGCCTGCAGAACGCCGCCGAGCGGAAACCGAAGTTGCCGACCTTCTCGCTGATTTTCGAGAAGGGTTCGTCGATGGACGAGCGCCCTTTCATCGATGCTGTGCTGGACCAGCAGAAGGCCGACCCGACGCTGATCCCTGTCGACAATTACGCACCCTTCGCTGAATTCGAACGGGTGCTGGAAGAGCAGGAAGGCACCTTCCTGGCGCCGGGCCTGACGCTGACCCGTGGCATCTACCGGACGGCGGGCGCCAAGGGCATCAAGGTGCTGCTCGACGGGCACGGCGGCGACGAGGTCGTTTCACAGGGACATGGCCATCTGCACGAGCTTGCCAATACCGGCCGATGGCTGGACCTTTGGCGCGAGGTCCGCAGCGCCTCAAACACCTATGGCAACAGCACGCTTGCACTCTATTTCCAGTTCCTGACCATTTACGGGCCGGCTTGGCGCATTGCCAGGCTGAGACATCTGGCGAACCGCGCCCTGAACAAGATACCCGGGGCCGCCGCAACCCCGCGCGGCCGAAGTTGGCGCGACCTGATCAATCCGGATCTGGCCAGACGAACCGAGCTTGTCGACCGGTTTCACCGGGCCGGCTACATGCCTCCCGGTGTCCAGGCCAGCGACGCGCTCAGCCATCGCTGGATCCTGTTAAATGGCTATGTCCCGCATTCTTTCGAGGTTCTCGACAAGGCCGCGGCCAATTTCGGCATCGAGCCGCGCTACCCGTTCTGGGACAAGCCGCTGGTCGAATTCTGCCTGGCGCTGCCGGGCGAGGAGAAGCTCAGCCACGGCTTTGGCCGCTATGTGCTGCGCCGGGCCATGGAAGGCGTCCTGCCGGCGGCAGTGCAGTGGCGGCGCGACAAGATCGATTTCACCGCCAATCTGGTCAATGGCATGGTGCGCAACCACCGCGACCTCCTGGAGCAACTGCTGGTCTCGGATGCCGGCCGCATCGCGCCCTACGTCAACCTGCCGCAGGTGAAGGCCGCCTGTGCGCGGCTGCTCAGCCAGCCCGATCGTGCGGCGTCGCTCGACGTCCAGTATGTCTGGCGTTCGGCTTCGCTGTCGCTGTGGCTGCGGCAGGTCCAGCCCGGCGGGAGCCCAGCATGATGCCCCGCAACCAGCCGCTTGCCGCATATCCTGATCATCCGCCGGCGCATGCCGGGATGGTCAGAGAGCGGCGTTACTACCGGGCCTATGGCCTGACCGTTGCGTCCGAGGTTGCTTTGCCCGAACTGGAGCCGGCGGGGCCAGCGGTGGCGGATATCCTGATCGCCATCGGCACGATCGATATGCCGAAGCCTTCACCCGAGGCCGCGACGATCTTCCGCTTCGAGCCGGAGCGGCAATATCTGGCCTGGCATGCGGTCGGCGCCTTCCTGATCAGCGACGGCTGCCGCATCGATGTCGAGCCGGCGCCCGGCGCCGACGACGCGCTGCTCGCGTTTCCCCTGCTCGGACCGGTGATGGCGCTGTTGCTGCACCGGCGCGGCCTGCTCGTGCTGCACGCCAGCGCCATCGCCGTGGCCGGCAAGGGCGCCATCTTCATGGGCGACAAGGGCGCCGGCAAGTCGACGACGGCAAGCGCGCTGATCCGGGCCGGGCATGAATTGCTTACAGACGACATCGTGGCGCTCGATCTGACCAATTCGGACGCGCCGATGATCGTTCCGGGATTTCCACAGATCAAGCTTGCCGCCGACGCCGCGGCCGCGATCTCGCTTGCGAAAGCGCAGGTGCGGCCGCAAGTGCATCCGGCTATCGAGAAGATGCAGCATCGCCTGCACGGCGCCTTTTCCGGTGACACGGTACCGGTGGCCAGGATCTATGTTCTGGAGCGCGGCCAAACGGCCGAGATCACGCCCTTGCCCGGCATTGCCGCCTTGCCGGCCATCATCAAGTTCTCCTACGTGACGCGATTTGGTCGTGCCGCGCTGTCAGGCGACTTGGCGGCGGTGCATTTTCGCCACTGTTCAGGAATTGCCAACCATGTCGGCGTCTGCCGGCTGGAAGTCCCGACCGGGCTCGACAGGATCGGCGAGGCCGTGGAGTTGATCGAAACAGACCTGGCGGCAAGGAGTCCGAAGGCTGGCCGCCGGTAGCCATGAGCGCAAACATGTCGAAGTCCTCAATTCTTCGCCTGTCGCTGTTTCGCGATATCGCCGCGTTCGGCGCTGTTATCGCCCAGATCGGCGGGCGGCGCACCTGGACGGCGCTGCTGTTCCTGATCCTCGGCAGCCTGACGGAAGGCATTTCGATCCTGCTGCTTGTGCCGCTGCTCCACCTTGTGGGTCGCGCCGACCAGGATTTCGCGGTGCGGCTGCCGAATATTGATGTCGTGCGCTGGCTGGTGCCTGGCGGAACCTTGCAACTGACGACAGTGCTGTGCGCGCTGGTCGGGCTCGTTGCCGTGCAGGCAGCATTCAACCGCTTTAAGTCGGTCTACATGGCCAGGCTTCTCTTCGATTTCATCAACCGTTTGCGCATGAACCTGTTCGAGAGCATCGGCAAGGCGCGCTGGGGCGTGTTCACGCGCATGCGTGGCTCCGACCTCGACCATGCCCTGACCGGCGACATAGACCGCGTCCAGGGGGCGGCCTTCTCGCTGCTGATGCTGGTGCAGATCGCCGTGCTTCTGACCGGCTATCTCGTGGTCTCCGTGTTCATCTCGCCGGTGATGACGCTGTTTGCCGTGGTCATCGGTATCCTGATGTTCGTCGCGCTGCAGCCGTTCCGCTCGCGCGCCACCGCTTTCGGCAGGGTTCTGACAGCCAATCGCCAGGATCAGTACCGGACGGTCTCGGAATTCCTCGGCGGCATCAAGGTGGCCAAGAGCCTGAATGTCGAAGCGAGCTATTTCGCCCAGTTGCAGGCAACGCTCGAAAAGATGAAGGCCGACAACCTCGACTACGTGCGCAACAGCTCGATCGGTACCGCCGTGTTCCAGGTGGCGAGCGTGGTGGGCTTGAGCCTGTTCATCTATGTAGCGCTGGTCCGCTTCAACCTGTCGCTGGCCGAGATTGTCGTGCTGTTGCTTGTCTTCATGCGCATCGCGCCGCGCTTCATGGACATGCAGACACAGGCCCAGCAGGTGCTGATCAACCTGCCCGCCTATACGGCGATGCGCAGCCTGCAGGCACGTTTCGATGCAGAGCGTGAACCGGGCCATGTCGGATCCAAGGATGGTGGCAAGCTGTCGCTGGATACCGGACTGAACATTCGCGGTGTCTCCTTCTTCTATGACGATAGCGCCGGCAAGGCGGTGGTGAGCGACATCACGTTTGGCCTTCCCGCCGGCAAGGTCACCGCCCTGATCGGTCCGTCGGGATCCGGCAAGAGCACGATCGCCGACATGCTGCTCGGCCTGCTCGAGCCGAGCGCCGGCAAGATCGTCGTCGACGGCGTCGAGATCGATGCCGCCAATCGCCGCCGCTGGCGCGATCAGGTGGCCTATGTGCCGCAGGACGTGTTCCTGCTGCACGATACGATCGCGCAGAACCTGCGTCTCGCCGCGCCGCAGGCGAGCGACGACGATTTATGGAGCGCGCTGCGCGCCGCGCACGCCGGTGAATTCGTCGAACGGCTCGACCACAGGCTCGATACGGTGGTCGGCGACCGTGGCGTGCGCCTCTCCGGCGGCGAGCGCCAGCGCATCGCGCTGGCGCGTGCACTGCTGCGCAAGCCGTCGCTGCTCATCCTCGACGAGGCGACCAGCGCGCTCGACTGGCAGAACCAGTCGCTGATCGCCAGGTCGATCGACGGATTGCGCGGCGCGATGACCATCCTGACCATCGCCCACCGGCCGTCGATGATCGCCTTCGCCGACTGGGTGGTGGCGATGGAGGACGGCCGTGTCGTGGAAGTCGGGCAATATCAGCGGCTGAAGGCAAAGCCGGGGAGCCGGCTATCCAGGATGCTGTCTGGAGAACAATCGGAACCCGAATCCGCCAATGTGGCCTGAGGGCGGATATATCTTTGGGATTTGGCGATATTGCTGGATCAGTGCAGGCTTCGCCGTGCGCTGCCAAGCTTTTCGCTTTCAGCCACGTCCGGCGCACTGAGCTTTCTTTCGGCCTCGCGCAGCCTGTCCGCCGGCGTCGGCGCGCTCCTGGCGATCATGGCATAGACAAGGACGAAGTAGCCGGCCTGGATGATCACGGCGCAGATGATGACGCGCAGCAGGGTCGTACCCAGCGAAGCGCTATCGATCCAGGACCAGCCAACGATGATTGCCAGCGCGAAAATCATCCCAATGATGAATTTTGGAAGCGACATACCCAACAGCCCATAAACCGGCTCGGGTTATATCCAACGATTGCCCTACCCGAGCGCCGTCCCTTGTTATGCGGGCTTGTTAAGTTGCCCGCTGCCGACCGGTTGCTTCCGGCCTTTCAACCTGTCGCCACTCTGACAGGTATAATCTGCAATTCTATTAAGGCGGGCAGGAGGCGGCAAGGGCAACCGCACATATTTTTGATTGAGCCGATACGATTGACTCGCTCGTGTTGCAACGCACACACAGGCATTTCAAACGATCTAGGCCCACAGGCTTATTTCAGTACAATCTACAATATTAAGCAGTATTTTATGTTAATATTCCGGAACTTCGCACCTTTATAAAGCACTAATATGCCCTGTTGGACGCCACGGGGAACGCCATGCCTCAAAATCGCCCCAGAAAGGTCGGCATTTTTTCTAGTTGCCATTTTATTGTCACAAATTTGCTCAACATCCTGAAAAGTTTGCTGCGCAAGCTTATTATTTAGTCAATTCATGACGAGACTATTTCAACGAGCTGGGAAATTGTGTGTTGCGCTGCAGCATTTTTTTGATATCGTGCGGTAAACCATTCGTTCAACGCATGGAGTATCGGCATGAGGGACATTGCCAAGTCGGCCACGGCGGACTTTTCGCAGGCTGGCACCGATTTTCCGCCGCCGATCGGCGGCCTTATCAAACGCAGTTTCGATATTGTGGGTTCGCTGGCTGGCCTGATCGCGCTCAGCCCGCTGTTCATCATGATAGCGTTGCTGGTCAAGTTTTCCGACGGTGGATCGATTTTCTACGGCCACAGGCGAATCGGGCGCGGCGGTCGGATCTTTCCGTGCCTGAAATTCCGCACCATGGTTCCGGACGGCGACAAGGTGCTGGCCGCCTATCTAGCCACCAATCCGGAAGCCAACGCGGAGTGGATGGCCACCCGCAAGCTGAAGAACGATCCGCGCGTCACCCGTGTCGGAGCGGTCTTGAGGAAGCTCAGCCTCGATGAACTCCCCCAGATCATCAACATCCTTCAGGGCGACATGAGCCTTGTCGGGCCTCGTCCGGTGGTACGCGACGAGTTGGAGATCTACGGCAGCGCCGCCGTGTACTATCTGAAGTCCCGGCCCGGCCTGACTGGCCTGTGGCAGGTCAGCGGCCGCAACGACGTCTCCTATGACAGCCGCGTCGCGTTCGACCGTCACTATGTCGAGAACTGGTCGCTGTTCGGGGACGTGCGCATCATCATCAAGACCGTGCCGGCCGTCTGGATGTCGCGCGGCTCTTACTGACCGGCCACCGGTGCCAGGCATCCGGCGGCAAGCTCATCGGGCGATGGGGCTAAAACGGATCGGAACGCACAGTTGAAAAAAGACATATCGGAAGCCTTTGGCAGCGGCCCGTTTTGCGGCCGCTCGCTGCTTATGGCCTGCCTTGCGGCATCGCTCGCTTTTCCGCCGATGGCCGTCGCCGACGAATACCACCTCGGCTCGCAAGACAAGCTCACCATCCGCATCGCCGAATGGCAGACCGTCGAAAGTACGTTCCGCGACTGGTCGTCGGTCAACGGCCAATACACGGTCGGCCCGGCCGGTACCCTGTCCGTGCCTTTCGTCGGCGAATTGCCGGCGGCCGGCAAGACCACGGCGCAAGTCGCGGCAGCGATCGGCGAGGCGCTGCAGCACAAGCTCGCTTTGTCGGACAGGCCTGAAGCCTCGGTTGAAATGGCACAGTTCCGGCCATTCTACATTTCGGGCGAGGTGCAGAACCCCGGTCAGTTTCCCTATGTGCCCGACCTTACGGTGCTGAAGGCGATCAGCGTCGCCGGCGGCATCAGGCGCAACACAGACTACGGGCCTCAACTCGGCAAGGACCTGGTCACCGCCAAGGGCGGCTTCGACATCTCTGACGACCAGCGCATCAGGCTGATCGTCAAGCGCGCCCGCATCGACGCCGATATGGCCGGCAAGACGAGTTTCGACGTGCCAAAAGAGGTCGAGGGCGATCCGCGGCTGCCGGCCATCGTCGCCGACGAGATGACGATCCTGACCTCGGACCAGAAGGCGCTTAAGCTGAAGCTCGAGGCGCTCGACGATCTCAAAGGGGTTCTGCAGGCCGAGATCGAATCCCTGCAGAAGAAGATCGTCAACCAGCAGAAGCAGGTCGATCTGGCGCAGCAGCAACTCGCCAGCATCGGTCCGCTGGCGCAGAAGGGTCTGGTCGCCAACGCGCGACTTCTGGATTCGCAGCAGTCCGTCACCGACCTGCAGGGCAAGATCCTGGACTACGAAACGGCCATCCTCACCGCCAAGCAGGCAATCAGCAAGGCGACGCAGGACGCCATCGATGCCCAGAACACCTTGAGTTCGAGTCTCGCCGCCAACCGGCAGCAGACCGAAGCCGACCTCAATGAGGCCGCGCTGAAGGTGAACATGCAGAAGGGCCTGATCGCCCAGGCAACCGATCCAGCAACCAGGGCGGCCACTGATACCAGCGAAGAGCCCAGCCTGCTCTACGCGCTGGTGCGGGTCGTCGACGGCAAGACCAGCGAGATCGCGGCGAAGGAAGACACACCCGTGCTGCCCGGCGACGTCATCAAGGTCAAGCTGGCGCCTCTGGCCAGCCAGTAGGCGTTGGTCGCACCGAGCAATTCCAGGAAAAGTGCGTAACGGCTTTCCGTCTCGAGTTGCGTAATAACAAAGACTTAGGGCGGGTCAACGATCCCATAAAACGCTGGGCCGCTCTAGCGGGCCGTCCTGCAAAGGCTGTTCGTTCCATTGCATTCACCTGGCTGCGGAGGGCAGCCGGATGTCTCTGTCCGCATGACGATCAATGCGGCTCGGAAGGGGGTGTCGTCGTGAATATCTATCGTGTCCGGAGGTTTATCAAAGGTAGGATCTTTACCTTCCTTTGGCGCACCAGGGGCATAAAGATAGCCGATCGCGTTTCGGTCCTCGGCGTCTCGCCGCGTATAGCAGGAAAGGGCGCTATCGAGCTCGGTTCCCTGGTTTCATTCCGGGGTTTCGGATCCCGTTCCTGGTTCCATGTGCTCGGCAATGCAAGACTGTCCATCGGCTCCAGATCATTCATAAACAGCGGCGTGATGATCGACGTTTCGACAGCGGTGAGCATCGGGAAGAACTGCCTTGTCGGCGATTGCGTCGTCATTCAAGATTCGAACTATCACGAGATCGATGAAGGCGCCGGCGTCAAAATGAAAGCCGTCGTGATCGGCGACAATGTGTGGATCGGCCGCAATTCGATAATTCTGCCTGGAGTTGAAATCGGCGACCATAGCGTGATCGGAGCCGGGTCCGTGGTCACCAAAAGTGTCCCCCCGCACAGCCTGGTTGCCGGAAATCCCGCCCGAATAATTCGCGAGATAGCGGCGTCCCCGGGATATGTGCGCTTTTAGAGCAATTACAGGAAAACTGCGTAGCGGTTTTCCGTCCGGAATTGCGTAATAACAAAGAGTTAGAGGGGATCAACGATTCTATCAAACGCTGAACCGCTCTAGGCGCAATCGAGTTCATCGAAGATCAGCCGGTCCTCCTTGTCGGCGATCCTGAAACGGGTCCATGCGGTGGCTCTCGATATCAAGCCGGCAGTCGTGCACGCAAAATGGCTGCCTGCCATCGCGTATGAGGCGGGATAGTGCCAAGAGGCCGGTGCACGATACACAAAAAGGTACTGCCTGCCGAACAAGGTAGGCTCTCATCGGCCACCAACGCGGCACTTCAAATCCCGATCCCGCGCGCCTTCATCGCGGCGGTGATCTCGTCCAGGATGACAGGGTCGTCAATGGTCGCCGGCATCGTCCACTCCTCTTTGTCGGCGATCTTCTGCATGGTGCCGCGCAGGATCTTTCCCGACCGCGTCTTGGGCAGGCGCTTGATCATCACCACGGTCTTGAAAGCGGCGACCGGGCCGATGCGCTCGCGCACCAGCGCGACCACCTCCTGCTCGATGGCTTCCCCGTCGCGCGCGACACCGGCGTTCAACACCACGAAGCCGAGCGGCACCTGGCCTTTCATGGCATCGGCAATGCCGACGACAGCGCATTCGGCGACATCGGGATGGGCGGCCAGCACCTCTTCCATGGCGCCGGTCGATAGCCGGTGGCCGGCGACATTGATGATGTCGTCGGTGCGGGCCATCACATAGAGGTAGCCATCGTCGTCGATCATGCCGGCATCGGCCGTCTTGTAGAAGCCGGGGAACTCGTCGAGATAGGCTTGGCGGAAGCGGGCATCGGCGTTCCACAAGGTCGGCAGGCAGCCGGCCGGCAATGGCAGCTTGACCACGACATTGCCCAGCGTGCCGCGCGGCACTTCGTGGCCGGCGTCGTCGAGCACCCGGATGTCGTAGCCGGGCATCGGCACGCCGGGCGAGCCGTATTTCACCGGCAGCAGGCCGAGCCCCGCCGGGTTGATCGTCATCGGCGATCCGGTCTCCGTCTGCCACCAATGATCGACGACGGGCACGTTCAATTTCTGCTCCGCCCATTTGATGGTTTCGGGGTCGGCGCGCTCGCCGGCGAGGAACAGTGTGCGGAATTTCGACAGATCGTATTTGGGAACGAACTCGCCCTTGGGGTCCTGGCCCTTGATCGCCCGGAAGGCCGTCGGCGCGGTGAACAGCGCGACGGCGCCGTGTTCGGCAATGACCCGCCAGTAGGTGCCAGCGTCGGGCGTGCCGATCGGCTTGCCTTCGAACAGGATGCTGGTGCAGCCATGCAGCAGCGGTCCGTAGACGATGTAGGAATGGCCGACCACCCAGCCGACATCGGACGCCGCCCAGAACACCTCGCCCGGCTTGACGCCGAATTCGTTCTCCATCGTCCATTTCAGCGCGACCATGTGGCCGCCATTGTCGCGCACGATGCCCTTGGGCTGGCCGGTCGTGCCTGACGTGTAGATGATGTAGAGCGGATCGGTGGCGAGCACCGGCACGCAGTCGACATTGGCGCCGGCTGCCCGCTCGCGGGCAACGGCGTCGGCGTAGTCGATGTCGAAATGGTCCTTCAGATCGCAGCGCAACTGGTCGCGCTGCAGGATCAGGCAGGCGTCCGGCTTGTGGCGGGACATCTCGATCGCTCTGTCGAGCAGCGGCTTGTAGGCCACGACCCGGCCCGGCTCAAGGCCGCAGGAGGCGGAGATGATCAGCTTGGGCCTGGCGTCATCGATGCGGGTGGCAAGCTCATGCGAGGCAAAGCCGCCGAAGACGACCGAATGCACCGCGCCGATCCGGGCGCAGGCGAGCATGGCGATGGCCGCCTCCGCCACCATGGGCATGTAGATGATGACACGGTCGCCCTTGCCGATGCCGCGATTCTTCAGCACCGAGGTCAGTGCCACCACTTCGCGCTTGAGCTCGGCATAGGTGAATTTCTTCACCGTTCCAGTGATGGCGCTGTCATGGATCAGCGCGATCTGATCGGCGCGTCCGCCGGCGACATGGCGGTCGATGGCGTTGTAGCAGGTGTTGCAGGTCGCGCCGGTGAACCAGCGCCCGTAGACGCCGGCCGTGGCATCGAACACCTTGTCCCAGGGCGAGTACCAATCGATGGCGACGGCCGCGTCCGCCCAGAATTTTTCCGGGTCGCGTTTCCAGCCGTCATAGACCTCGTGATAGCGTGAAACCATCCACATCCTCCCAAGGATCGATTTGCCGTCTTTGTGATAGCCTATGCTGTTTTTTCCGGCGATGTCTTCCCCGATTTTCGTCCGAGATGGTCTCGTCCTGAGCGGAGACGCCCACCGTCGTGAAGTACGGCATTGAGGGGAGCGCATGCGCCACCGGTGGTCGCCTGCAAAAGGCAAACCGGCATGGACTATCTCCCCCGGCTGATAGACAGCGCCCCATCACCGCGCTATCTCATTTCGGGGTTTGCATGGCTTTTTGGGGTTGGTGATGGAAATTGTTTCTGGGACGGTTTTGCGGCTGGCGGACGACGCCTCGGTCCAGCATGTCGGCGATGGGGCCGTCGTGCTTCTGGCGCGCAGCGGCCAACTCTACACCTGCAACGGTACGACCGAAGCCTTTCTCGACAAGGTCGATGGCGCGCGCAGCCTTGACCAGATCGTCGGCCTGCTTTGCGAGGAGTTCGAGGTCGGCAAGGATACGCTCGACGAGGACATGGCCGCACTGGCCACCGATCTGGTCTCGGAAGGTATCCTCGCCGCCCCGGGCGCCTGATGAAGAGACACACCTGATGGCCGACGGTCCGCTCCTGCGTGCTTTGTTTCGCTGCCATCTCTGGGCAAGCGCGCGGCTGATGCCGGTCCTCATCGCCAACCGCAGTTTCGAGGAGGTGCTAAAATGGGCGCCGCTCGCCTCGCCGACACCCTATCGCGGCCTGCCGGCCGCCTACATCGTCGCCCGCGTCAACCGCACCGTGCGCCATCCCTGGCTGATGCGCGACCGCAGATGCCTGCGCGAGGGCCTGCTTGGCCATCGTTTCCTGCGCCTTGCCGGCTTCGATCCGGAGCTGCGTTTCGGCGTCGATCCGAAGTCGCTGAAGGCGCAGCACTTGTCGGCGCATTGCTGGGTCTGCCTCGATGGCAAACCGGTTGTCAGTGACAGCCTTCCCGGCATGGTCGAGATCTATCGCCACCATGCCGATGGCACAAGGGTGCGTCCCGCTTGACCAGACTTTTTGCATGCTACGGCCTCAACGGCCAGGTTCTCGGCATATCGGCCGACCGGCCCGAATTGGGGCGGGACTTCGACAGAATGCTCGCCAGCCTGCGCGTAGCAGATTCCGTCGAGCCGGATTTTCGCCTCGATATTGCCGAGACGGACGTTCTGGAGGAAGAGCCGGTCGGGTCGCTCGTCTTTGAAGGCGAGATACCGGAAGACGGCTATTGCCGGATGGTGGCCGATGGCTCGACGGTCCATCTCGTCTTTCCAGGACGCCAGACTGTGGCGATGAATGATGAGGAGGGCTGGGCGAAACTCCGGGTGCGCCCCGGCACGAAAGCGGCCTGGACACCGTCGATGCTGGTGCTGGACGCCGCGCTCGACGCTGGCGGCCAGCATATGCTGCACACCGCCGGCCTGACGCTGCCCGATCGTGACGCTGTCGTGCTGATCCACGCGCCGAGCGGCACGGGCAAGACCACCACGTCACTGGCGCTGGCCACGCAAGGCTTCGGCCTCTGCTCCGACGACGCCATGATCCTGAACGTCGCTTCGGTCAGGCCTGTGGCCTGGGGTTTGCCGCGCCACGTCAAGATCCACCAGAAGACCGCCGAAATGATCCCGCTTGTGTCGCCATGCCTTGGTCCGTCATGGGACCGCAACGGCGAAAAGGCCGTCTCGCTGGAGCGGTTGAGCGGGATCATACGAATCGAAAGTCCGGCCGCCAGGCCGGTGGCGGCCCTTTTCCACCTGGCGCGGTCCATCGACAGTGAAACGCGGCTCGTGCCCATGGCCCGGACCGACGCGATGGTGGTACTGGCGATGGACAATGTCCGCACCGGCATGACCGGCCTGTTGCCGTTGCAGAAGCGCCGGCTGGCGACGATCGGCAAGCTGGTCTCCTCGGTGCCGACCTTCACCCTGGAAGTCGGCGCACGCCCTGCCGACGCGGCGGCGCTGATCAACGCGACGCTGACCTCAACCGATTGACGGCCATTCAGCGGCGGAAGACTTCTTGTCTTGATGCAACGGAAGACGCTTCACACTTTTCCTGGAACCGCCCTGGCCTTAGCCAGCCGCTGGATCCAGCGAAAGGCGTCGCGGCGCAGGCGTGAGCCGATCTTTTCCCGGGAATTCACCCTGAGCAGCGTGTTGGTCGTGATCAGCCGCCCGGCCAGCCGTATCGAGAGGTCGGGCTTGATCCGCCCGGCGAGTTCAAGCGCGCGGGCTTCGCCGAACAATCGACCGGTGACGTCGAGCACGATCGCCAGTTCGAGTTCGATGCCGGTCGTGCGCGCCGCTTCCAGCAGGCGGGTTTCCGATTCGGGCGAGCCCAGCGCCCGCACACCTTGCAGCACGTCGACACAAAGCTGCAGCCGGTGGAATTTGTGGCCGCCGGCGGCATGCACGATGGCGATCGTCAAAAGGGCTGCCGGCGTGTCCTTCGCCCCGCCGTCGATGGTGCCCAATTCGCGGAAGCCCAGCGACAGGCGCCGCCGCATGCCGGTGTCGTGCACAAGGTCGCCATGCAGTTCGATCAGCAGGCTGGAATTCCCCTTTTCCAGCCATTTGAACTCCTGCAACTGGTAGGATTCGGCTTCGTCGCTGCCAAGCTCGAAGCCGCTGGCCGCGATCACCTGGTTTGCCCGCGCAAGGTTGCCGGGCTCGACGAGAATGTCGATGTCGGTGAACGGCCGGTCGGATATGTTGCGGTAGAGTTTTCGCGCGAAGACCGGCCCCTTGACGATCCGCGCCGGAATGCCTTCCGCCGCCAACCCCTTCATGATGCGGTCGCCATGGTACTGCAGCAGCATCGACTGGCCGGTGGCAATCGTTGCCTGATCACGCAGCCCCGACAGCTTCAGCTGCAAGGCAGGGTCATCAGGCAAATGGACGTCGCCACGTTCCCTGAGCTTGCGCAGCATGATCGGCAGAACGCCGTGGAATTCAGCATTGTCGAGCAGTGCCGACAGAGCTTTTGCCGACAGATTATCGTCGACCGCCGTGGACTCCGGATCGGCGAAGCGCAGCAACAGTTTTTCGTCGGCGGGTGTCAGGGGTGGCAGCATCAAGCCGGACAATATTGCAGATAATTGGGTTGTGCACGATGGTCGCAGAAATGCATGTCTGAGGCCAGTCTTACATGCCCCAGCGCAGCGCCGCCGTATGGACGGGCGCGTCCCACCAGCCTGTCATCTCATCATCGAGCATGGTCAGCGTGATCGAGCAGCCGGCCATGTCGAGCGAGGTGACATAGCTGCCGACCAACGAGCGGGTTATCGTGACGCCGTGGCTCTCGAATATCCGGCGCGCGCTGTTGTACATCAGATAGAGTTCCATCAGCGGCGTGCCGCCGAAGCCGTTGATAAACAGCAGCGCCGGACCTTTGCCCCTGTCGCCGAGATCGCCCAGAATAGCGGCGCAGATTTCCTCGGCGATCGCATCGGCGCTTTTCAACTTGTCGCGTCGCCGGCCGGGCTCGCCATGGATGCCGACGCCGAACTCCATCTCGCCATCGCCGATGTCGAAGGTCGGCTTGCCCGCAGCCGGCACCGTGCCACTGGTGAGCGCCACGCCCATCGAGCGGGTCGCGGCATTGACGCGCTCGCCCAGCGTCTTCAGCACCGGGAGGGCCAGGCCATGCTCGGCGGCCGCGCCGACGATCTTTTCCACCACCAGCGTGCCGGCGACGCCGCGCCGGCCGGTCGTGTAGGATGAATTCTCGACGGCCACGTCGTCATTGGTCACCACCTGCAGGACGCCTTCCGACATTTCGGCCGCCATGTCGAAGTTCATCACGTCGCCCTCATAATTCTTGACGATGAACAGGCAGCCGGCGCTGGTGTCGACGGCCTGCGCCGCCGCCAGCATCTGGTCCGGCGTCGGCGAGGTGAACACCTGGCCGGGGCAGGCAGCATCCAGCATGCCATGGCCGACAAAGCCGCCATGCAGCGGCTCGTGGCCCGAGCCACCTCCGGAGATCAGCGCCACCTTGCCTGGCCGCAAGCTCCGACGGCGGATGAATTTGTGCTCCTCGCCAAGCACCAGTATATCGGCATGGGCGGCCGCGAAACCGTCGAGGCTCTCGGTCAGCACCGTGTCCACCGCGTTCATAAATTTCTTCATGGCGTCCTCCCAAACAGCCCGGCAAGAAACGGTCAGCCGCCGCCCTTGCCGGCGATGCTGGTGATCTTCTGGATGAATTCGTTGATCGCCCGGTCGAGCGCCGCGTTCTGCTTGTCGTCGCCGAAATCGGGCACGACGAGCGACACATGCCGTGTCTTGCGCATGCCCGCCGCGATCGACATCTTTCCCGGATGTGCCTGATGGTAGGCGGCAAGGAACTGATCGCGCTCGGCTGGGCTGAAATGGCAGACGGAAAAGATCGAAGGCAGATGCTTTGAGGGGATGGGGACCGAATAGGCCGGGCTCGAAATCTGCGTGACGAAGCTGCGGTGCTTGCCAAGCGCGTCGGCAAGGCGCTGGCGCATGCCGGACGGGCGCTGGTCGATGACCTGCGACAGGATTGTCTTGTAGGCGCGGATCGCCTCTTCGGAACCGGGTTCGGGTGTGTTGTCGACCATGCCAGCCGCGCCTAGACCGAAATGTCCGATATGGCCGCCTTGGCCATGGCGAGTTGCGCCGGCGCGACGGAAAGGTCGCGCAGGCCGGCTTCCAGCAGCGATGGGATCGACGCCGGATCGCCACCGGCATCGCCGCACAGGCTGACGGGAATGCCGTTTTCCCGTCCGAAGGCCGTGACAGAGCCGATCAGCCGCAGGACGGCAGGATGACGAACGGAATTGAGATGCGCGACCGCTGCATTGTCGCGCGCCGCCGCCATAACATATTGGGTCAGGTCGTTGGAGCCGATCGAGAAGAAGGCGACGCCGGCAAAGGCCTCCGGCGCAATCGCCACCGACGGCACTTCGACCATGATGCCGAGCGGCGGTATCTGCTGCGTGACGCCGCGCGCGGCAAGCGCCGCCTGTTCTTCGGCGAACAAGGCAGCCGCGCGTTCATACTCCTCGGCCATGGCGATCATCGGAAACATGACCCTGAGATTGCCGTGCGGCGCGGCGCGCAGCAATGCCCTGATTTGAACACGGAATATGTCGAGCCGCGCCAGCGACAGCCTGATCCCGCGCAGGCCAAGGAACGGATTGCCTTCCTCGACGGTGAAGCCCGGCACCGGCTTGTCGCCGCCGGCATCGACGGTGCGGATCGTCACAGGTTTTTCCCCGGCCCATTCCAGCACCTTGCGGTAGGCGCGGTATTGCGTCGCCTCATCCGGCAAGGTCTTGCCGAACAGGAATTCGGTGCGCATCAGTCCGACACCGTCACAGGTCGCGATGTCGATGGCGTCGACATCGGATGGGCCGGCGATGTTGACCTGCACGCGCACCGCCGTCCCGTCCTTGGTTACCGCCGGCCGTGCCAGGAAGGTCCGTGCCTTGCCTTCGCGAATCGTGAAGGAAGAGGACAATTGCCGGAAGGAGGCGACCTCCGCCGGCGAGGGCGCCAGCACGATGCTGCCGTGCTCGGCGTCGAGCAGAGCGAGGCCTGCCAGATTGGCCTCCAATTGGCGCAGCCCAACCACCATCGGCACGCCGCGCGATCGCGCCAGCATGGCGACATGGCTGGCGGTGCTGCCCGCCTTCAGCGCGATGCCGCCGCCGTGCGTCCAGTCGGTTTCGAGAAAACGCGTCGGGGCGATGTCGTCGCCGAACAGGATGGCGCCCGAAGGCGCGGCGCGGCCTCCGTCCTCGGTCAGGGCACGCAGCACCTGGTCCCTGATATCGCGCAGGTCCGCGGCGCGGGCGCGGAAATAGCCCTGGTCGGAGGCTTCGTAGCTGGCGATCTCGCTATCGAGTGCCTGCCGCCAGGCCGTGTCGGCGGTCCGTCCGGAAACGATCGACGCGAAGGCCGGTTCGCTCAGCGCGTCGTCCTCCAGCATGGCGATGTGGAATTCGAGTATGCCGGCGGCATCGCTGTCTGCGGCTTCGATCATGGCGGCAAGCCGTTTCACCGCCTTATCGATCGCGGCTGTCAGCGACGCCTTCTCTTCCGCCGCAGTGGCTTTGCTTGCGTAGACGGCCGATGGCCGGTCGAGGTCGAACAGCGGCCCCTCGGCATAGCCGGCCGAGGCGGAAATGCCTTGGAGCCTAAGCGGTGCGGGCATGGTCCGCGCCTTCGTCGAAGTCGCGCCGCACCAGATCGACCAGCGCATCGACGGCATCGATGGCGCCATCACCCCTGGCCCTGATGTGCAGCAACGTGCCCTTCGGCGCCTTGGCCGCCATCACCTTGACGATGCTCTTGGCGTCGAACCACGGCCCGTTGGCGGCAAGCGCGATCTCGACATCGGCGGCAAAGGTCTTGGCCAGCTTGGTGAACTTCACCGAAGGGCGCGCATGCAGACCCACCGCATGGGTGATCAGGACGGTCGCTTCGGCGGCTGCGGACATATGTTCAACGTTCCTGTTCACTCACGACGGCGACAATTCATGCGCCGTCGCCACCACCTCTTTCAGCGAGGCGCCGCCGGATGCCTCGGTCGCGGCCATCACCGCCCCCTCGACGATCGGTGCGTTGCAGACGACGATCTTGTGCGCACGCGGCTCGCCGATCATCTCGACCGCCATTTCACTGTTGGTCTCGGCGCCGCCGAGATCGACGAGAATGGCGACGCCGGCTTCCGACCAGGCTTTGTCGATGGCGCCCATGATCGCCTCGACATTGGTGCCGAGCCCGCCATGGCCGTTTCCGCCGCACCATGCAAGCGGCACTTCGTCGCCCACCATCTGGCGTACCATGTCGGCCGTGCCCTCCGCGACCAGCGGCGAATGCGACACAATCACGATCCCGACATTGCTCATCAGGCAACCTCCCCGATGGTTTCCGCCACCGTACGCACCAGCAGCGCGGTCGAGCGCGCGCCGGCATCCATATGGCCGATCGAGCGGTCGCCGAGGAACGAGGCGCGGCCGCGCAACGCTTTCATAGGTACGGTCGCCTTGGCGGCGATGTCGGCGATGTCGGCTATTTCCGCCGCCGTCTTTTCCCTCGGCCAAGGCCTGATGCACCGGCTGCAGCACATCGAGCATGGTTTTCTGGCCAACTTGAGATTTGCCGCGCGCGGCCACTGCCTCGATCGCCTTGCCGAAGGCCACCGTCAAATTGGCGCGATCGGGGTCGGCCGAAATCTCCTTGCCGAGCGCCATGAACAATGTGCCGAAGAGCGGGCCGGAGGCCCCGCCCACTGTCATCACCAGCTTGGTGCCGATCGCCTTCAGCGCGTCGGCGCGGTGGGCGACATTTTGAGCGCATCGATGGGCGGCTCCAGCGGCGTGCTGGCCATCGGCCGCGCGCTGGTGCGCAAGCCGGCCATCTACCTCATGGACGAGCCGCTTTCGTCGCTCGACGCCAAGCTGCGGGCGGACCTGCGGCTCGAATTGAAGCGCATCCAGTCCGAACTCGGCGCCACCATGCTCTACGTCACCCACGACCAGATCGAGGCGATGACGATGGCCGACCGCATCGGCATCCTCGCCGACGGCGTGCTGGTGCAGATCGGTTCGCCAAGGACGATCTATTCGGAGCCGGCTAACCTGCATGTCGCGGCACGACTCGGCCAGCCGGCGATCAACCTTTTGCCCATGGGGCTGTTGCCCGACGGCGGCGCGCCGGCGGGCGCCAAGACGATCGGCGCACGCACCGAGCATCTGGCGATTGAAAAGGCCGTGAATGGCCATGCCGACGGCGTCGTCGACTGGGTCGAGCATCTCGGCGACCAGAACCATCTGCATGTGACGGTGGGGCCGAAGAAGCTGGTGACGCTGACCGATCCAGACACCGATCTGGCCCAAGGCGACAGGGTGGTGATCCGCTACCGCTCGCCGCTCTATTTCGGCGCGGATGGACAAAGGTTGATGTGAACGGTTTCGAGCGTCCCCGCCAAGGGTCGACGCCGGCTTCCGATGGACGATTGCGAATACGGGACGAATTCGATGAAGCACTTTTTCAACCGCAGGGAAACGATCGTCACCGAGGCGCTGGACGGCCTGTTGCGTACCATCGGCTCGGGCGACCTCGCACGCCTCGACGGCTACCCCGAGATCAAAGTCGTCCTGCGCGCCGGCTGGGACAAGACGAAGGTCAGCGTCATCTCCGGCGGCGGTGCCGGACACGAGCCATCGCACGCCGGCTTTGTCGGCAAGGGCATGCTGACGGCCGCGGTCTCGGGCGAGATCTTTGCCTCGCCGAGCGTTGAAGCGGTGCTGGCGGCCATCCGCGCAGTCACCGGCCCGGCCGGCTGCCTGCTGATCGTCAAGAACTATACCGGCGACCGTCTCAATTTCGGCCTGGCCGCCGAGAAGGCGCGCGCCGAAGGTTTTGCCGTCGAGATGGTGATCGTCGCCGACGATATCGCGCTGCCCGACATCGCCCAGCCGCGCGGCGTCGCCGGCACGCTGTTCGTGCACAAGATTTCGGGCCATCTGTCGGAGGCCGGCCATGATCTGGCTGCGATCGCGGCAGCGGCACGCGCGGCCGCGAAGGACATCGTCTCGCTCGGCATGTCGCTGTCGTCCTGCTCCATCCCCGGTCAACCGCATGAAGACAGGTTCGGCGAAAACGACGGCGAGCTCGGTCTCGGCATCCATGGCGAGCCGGGTGTCGAACGCATCGCGGTGCAGAGCGCCGACAGGCTGGTGGCAATCATGGCGGAGCCCCTCGCGGCGCGGCTCGACCCCAGTGCTCCCCATGCCTTGCTGATCAACAATCTCGGCTCGGTGCCGCCGCTTGAAATGTCGCTGATCGCCAATGCGGTGCTTGCCTCGCCGCTCGGTAAGTCCATCAAGCTGGCAATCGGCCCCGGCCCGCTGATGACGGCCCTCAACATGAACGGCTTCTCGCTGTCGCTGATACGGCTTGACGCGGCCCGCGAGGCCGCCCTGCTGGCGTCGGTAGGCCCGCACGCCTGGATGCCGGCAAAGCCGGTCGCCGCACCTGCTGTCGTGCCGATGGCGAAAGCATCCGGACAGAGTGCGACGCACCTGCCCAGCCAGGACGCCGGCACAAAGCGCCTGATCGTTGCGGTCTGCGAAAGGCTGATCTCGCTCGAAGCGACATTGAACGGGCTGGATGCCAAGGCGGGCGACGGCGACACCGGCTCGACCGTGGCGACCGGCGCGCACAGTGTGCTTGAGCGGCTTGATAGGCTGCCGCTCGCCAACCCCGCGGCGACGACGCGCTGCATTTCACCGCCCGACAATTTGGTCGAGCGGTTGGCGAGCTTGTGATGGATGCGCACCATCTTCGCCACCTCCTCGACCCGCCGGCGTATCTGGTCTTCCGGCATTTTCCGCGCCGGCGAGCGCAGCGGGAAGGCAAGATTGTCGAACACCGACAGATGCGGATAGAGCGAATATTGCTGGAAGACGAAAGCCGTGTCGCGCTCGGCCGGCGACAGCGTCGTGGCCTCGTGGCCGCCGATCTCGATCGTGCCGGCATCCGGCCGTTCCAGCCCCGCGATAAGCCGCAGCGTCGTCGTCTTGCCGGCTCCGGTCGGCCCGAGCAGCACGACGAATTCGCCCTCTGATATATGCAGGCCGAGACCGTTGACGGCGACATGCTCGCCGAAACTCTTGGTCACGTTCTTGACGCGCACATCAGCCATGCTGCGCTCTCCCTTGAGAGGCGGTGTCGTGGATCGCCGTCTTCACGGCGCGGCCGGAGCCCTTGTCGAACAGCGACAGCCGCGCGCTGTTCAGGGCCAGGCCGACATGATCGCCCGCATTCAGCCGGATTTCGGCCGGCACCCGCGCCTTGATGATGCCGTCCGCCGTCTCCACGGCGACGATCTGCGTGGTGCCGAGATATTCGGTGCCGTAGATGGCGCCGCGCAGCTTCGAGGCGTCGTCGAAGCGGATGTGCTCCGGCCGGATGCCAAGCGCCATGTCGGCCGGGGCGATATCCTCGCGCACCTCCGGTACCGCGACCTTTGCGCCTTGCACGACAATTTCCTTCGCGCCCTTGGCAAGCCCGCCGCCGAAGCCCAAGAAGTTCATCGGCGGGGAGCCGATGAAGTCGGCGACGAACATGGTCGCCGGCCGGTCGTAGATTTCGCGTGGGCTCCCGAACTGTTCGATGACGCCATGGTTCATCACAGCGATCTTGTCGGCCATCGACATCGCTTCCATCTGGTCGTGCGTGACATAGACCGTCGTGGCGTGGATGCGGTTGTGCAGTTCGCGCAGTTCATGCACCATCAGGTCGCGGAATTCGGTGTCGAGCGTGCCCAGCGGCTCGTCCATCAGGAAGCACTTTGGCCGCCGCACGATGGCGCGGCCGAGCGCCACGCGCTGGCGGTCGCCGCCGGCAAGACCCGAGACGGATTTGTTGAGCAGATGGTCGATGCGCAGCAGCTTCGCCGTCTCCTCGACCCTTGTGCGGATTTCGGCCGAGGGCATGCCTTGCGCCAAGAGCGGGAAGCCGATGTTCTTGCGCACATTCATGTGCGGATAGAGCGCGAACAGCTGGAAGACGAAGGCGATGTCGCGCTCGCGTGCCCTGAGCATGGTGACGTCCTCGCCGTCGAGCAGGATCTGGCCGCCGGTCGGCAGTTCCAGCCCTGCTATCATGCGCAGCGTCGTCGTCTTGCCGCAGCCGGACGGCCCGAGCATGACGAAGAACTCGCCATCCTCGACGACGAAGTCGGAATCCTGCACGGCGACGAAGTCGCCGAAAGCCTTCCTCAGGTGTTGGACGCGGATCTCGGCCATGATTATTCCGGGAATTTCGAGACGACGATGAACATCACGGTGCCAGCAAGCATGGTGATGAAGGAATAGGTGTAGAGCGACAGCGCGAAGGGCTGGAACAGCATCAGGAAGCCGATAGCGATGAGCGCCGTGGCGACGTTTTCCATCACGCCGCGCCTGGCCCAGCGCGGCCAGCGCGATTTGCGTTTTGCGGATTGGGTCATGCTCATTTGCGCACCGCGCCGAAGGTGATGCCGCGCAGCAATTGCTTGCGAAGCAGGATGGTGAAAACCAGAATCGGCACCAGGAAGATCGTCGTGCCCGCCGCAACCGCCGGCCAGTCCTGGCCGCCTTCGCCGATGATGGTCGGGATGAAGGGCGGCGCGGTCTGTGCCGTGCCGGAGGTGAGCAGCGCCGCGAACGCATACTCGTTCCAGGCGAAGATCAGGCAGAAGATCGCGGTGGCCGCAATGCCGGTGGTCGCCTGCGGCAGCACGGTGCGCCAGAAGGCCTGCAGCCGCGTATAGCCGTCGATCATCGCCGCTTCTTCATATTCGCGCGGGATCTCGTCGATGAAGCCTTTCAGCAGCCACACCGCCAGCGAGACGTTGACCGCCGTGTAGAGCAGGATCATGCCGAGCGCGGTGTCCGACAGGCCGAGCTCGCGATACATCAGGTAGATCGGGATGGCGACGGCGATCGGCGGCATGAAGCGCGTCGACAGGATGAAGAACAGGAGGTCGTCGGCAAGCGGCACCTTGAAGCGTGAGAAACCATAGGCCGACAGCGTGCCGAGAAAGACAGCACAGAAGGTCGACCCGAAGGCGATGACCAGCGAATTGACGAAGCGCGGCAGGAAATTCGACGGCCCGGCGATCACCATATTGCGCTTGCGCACCGTCTCGTCGCAGAAGCCGGTCGCCGGTCCGAGCGAGTTGATGTATTCGGGCGTCTGCCTTGTGCGCGTGGTGAACAGGTTGCAGTAGCCCTCGATGCTCGGCTGGAACACGATCTTGGGCGGATAGGCGATCGAGTCCGGCGGCGTCTTGAAGCTGGTGGCGAAGATCCACAAGAGCGGCACGATCGAGATCAGCGCGTAGGCGATGATGATCGCGCCTGCGATGCGCTTCGAACCTGCCGAGGGCGCGACGACCGAGTGGGCTGTGGTCAGGCTCATCTCTGCTTCACCTTGTTGAGCGCCTTGACGTAGATGTTGGCGAGGCCGAACACCGCGACGAACAGGATGATGGCGAAGGCCGAGGAATAACCCGTTCGCCAGCTCTCGAAGGCCTGCCGCTTCAGCGTGATCGAGGCGACCTCGGTGGTCGAGCCCGGGCCGCCGCCGGTGAGCAGGTTGACCATGTCGAACATCTTGAAGTTTTCGATGCCGCGAAACAGCACCGCCAGCATGATGAAGGGCAGCGCCATAGGCAGCGTGATCGACCAGAACTGGCGCCAGTTGGAGGCGCGGTCGACCTCGGCCGCCTCATAAATGTATTCGGGGATCGAACGCAGGCCCGCGAGACAGATCAGCATCACGTAGGGCGTCCACATCCAGGTGTCGACGATGATGATCGACCATGGCGCCAGCGACACATTGGAGAGCATCTGGATGCTTGTCGGTGGAATGCCGCTGACGAACGCGATGACATAGGAGAACAGGCCGATCTGCGGCTCATAGAGGAAGCGCCAGAAATTGCCCACCACCGCCGGAGACAGCATCATCGGCACAAGGATCAGCGTCGTCCAGAAGGCGTGGCCGCGGAACTTGCGGTCGATCAGCCAGGCCAGCGTGAAGCCGATCAGCGTCTGCAGCAGGATGGTCCAGAACACGAAATGCGCTGTCGTCTGCATCGCGATCCAGACGTCCCGGTCGCCGAGGATGCGCTGGTAGTTGGCAAAACCGAGATTCTTCACCACCTCGTTCGGCCGGTTGGCGCGGTAATTGGTGAACGAGAGATAGATCGCCCAGAACAGCGGGAAGATGTTGATGGCGAGCAGCAACAGGATCGTCGGCGAGATGAACAGCCAGGCGAGGCCCTTGTCGCTGATGCCCCGGACCTTGCGCGCCAACGGTTCCGGGGTCGCCCGGGCAACGGTCTCCGCGGTCCGATTGAGCATGGTCAGTCCTGCTTCGGTCACTTGGGCGTCTCTGTGATGGAATTTATCTGAACCGCGTCCCGTGCCAAGAGCGGCACGGGACCACGAGCATGATGCCGAAAAGTGTGAAGCGGTCTTCGAACGACATCATGCTCTCTCTTTAGGCCTGGAGGCGGATGATTTCTGGTCTATTCGACCTGAAATCATCCGGCCCTGGGCGTAGCTCGGGAGGAGCTTACATCTTGCCGTCGTCCTGGAAGATCTGCGTCCAGTCCTTGACCAGCCCGTCGAGTGCGTCCTTGGCCGAACCCTGGCCGGCGACGACGTAGTCGTGGAAGCGCTTCTGCGAGGCCTGCAGCAGCGGCGCGTAGCTTGGCTCGGCCCAGAAGTCCTTCACGATGGCCATCGAGTCGAGGAAGGTCTGCGCATAGGGCTGGCTAGACGGGAATTTCGGGTCCTTGACGACCGCGTTGAGGCAGGAATAGCCGCCGAGCGACCACCACTTGGCCTGCACGTCCTTGTTGGCGAACCACTTGATGTATTTCAGCGCCGATTCCTGCTTGTCGGAATAGGACACCACGGAAATGCCCTGGCCGCCGAGCTGGGCGAACTGTGCGCCGCCAGGACCCTTGGGATTGACGAAATAACCTATTTTGTCGCCGCCGACATTTTCGTCCTTCTGCAGGCCCGGCCAGGTGAAGGCGAAGTTCATGTGCATCGCTACCTGGCCGGATTTGAAGGCATCGACGCCTTCGCCCATGTAGCTGTTCGAGGCGCCCGGAGGTGTGCAGCAGTCGTAAAGCGCCTTGTAGAATTCCAGGCCCTTGATCGCGTCGGGCGAATTGACGAAGCCTTCCATGTCATAGGGCTTCTTCGGGTTCTCGTACTGGAAGCCGTAGCTGTAGAGCACGTCCATGGCGCCCATGGTGATGCCTTCAGAGCCGCGCTCAGTGTAGATC
>NZ_VFUX01000012.1:0-152692 GCF_006441275.1 Mesorhizobium sp. B2-4-17
TATTAAACGCCGATCGCGAGAACGAATAAGGCTGGAGATTCTAGCCGACGAGCCACATCGTTTGGTTGCTGCATTTTCCAGTTAATTCAAATGCGTGATGCCTATTGGTGGCGTTTGCTACCGAATGCCGGGTTTTTCCGATATGTTGTCAAAGCATGAGTACTTCGATCCTCGAAAGGGAACCTCCTCAGCTGAGAAGAGGCTATCGAAAAGCATTTTGTCTCTCGCCAAGGCGGCGTAGGCTTTATACGTTGGTTCATATCGACCGCGAGCGACGGCATAAAGCATCAAGTCTGCTATCTGCATCAGGCGCGTTTCCTTGTTCTTGAAGTCGAACTCCGAAATACGTTGCGAGAAGTCGGTAGGCTGCAGCGGCGCATATTTAACCGAATTGGACTTGTCGAAGGGCATACCTTTCACCTGAACCTCATCAACGTAGCGTTCAATCAGACGGTCTTCCTTTCCGCCGCTGCGCTCGACATAGATGTGAAGTTTGGTGTCCAGCTGAATAGCGTAACGAACCGCTCGTTCGACAAGGATTGGGAATACAGTTTGGCATAGTTTCCATTTACTGTCTGGAAATTTTTCCTTGTACCGGGCCACGTAACCAGGTCGATGCACAGTCGACGCAAGTGCGTGCAGCCCGGGAGAACGCATCATTTCATGAAGATCTGCAAAGAATTCTTCACGCCTCGCACCGAGCCTCGCAATCCACCGAAATGGACCGGATGCGTTTCTGATTTTTACGGAATGAAGTGGATAGTCGATGTTCCATTTCTTGCAGAAATGACCGTATTTCGATTTAGCAGCAGGTTTGTCGCTCTCCCGAATAATCACCCCGCCAAGCGCGAAGTAGTCGAATTTTGGGATGTCACCAGGGTGTCTCGTGACAAACCTGCTCCCTGAGTCATCTACGTATAGGTAGAGTTCGTTTTGATCAGTCAAGCGCTCAGCCCCGGCCCTGTCGTTGCCATCGGTAAAGACCAGAAAGTTTAACGTTCGGAAAACTCGACCGGAAATCGGTCGAGCGGCCGGACCTCGCAGACTACGCTGGACGGTCCCTGCCTTTCCACGTTCTCGGTCGTCCGCGAAGGCAAGCCGGACCTCCTGGCATTCGGTGGGGCAGTCTTTCGCGAGACGAGCGCAGATGCGTTGCAGACCGCCAGCGCTTTGCCCTCGACTTTCTGGTTGCAATGGGCGATGACTGACAGTGTCGGCGCGCGCGTGCTTGCGCGTAGGGGTGCTGTTGACGATCACTGCCAATTCCGGGGAGGCATTATATGCTACTCAGCCTCTTCTGCGGGGCAGGTGGACTCGACCTGGGATTCGAGGCCGCAGACTATGAAATTGGGCTGGCTTTTGACCTCCGTGTCGACAGCATCGGCTCCTACAATCACAACCGAACGGGCACGAAGCGTGGGCATGTCGGGGATGTCTCGAAGCTGACTCTCGATGAGCTCGACCGGCTGCACCAGGGCACCTTCGAGCCTGAAGGTGTGATTGGCGGCCCTCCGTGCCAGAGCTTCAGCCGCGCCAATACCGTCTATCTCGAGGCCGATCCGCGGCATTCTCTACCGTTGGCATACGCCCAGCTTCTGAAATCGCTCAATCAGCGCAAGCCAGTGAAGTTCTTCGTCATGGAGAACGTGACAGGCCTGATGAGCGACCGGCACGCGCATCGACTCCGACAAATAGAGACGGCTTTCGAGGATGCGGGCTTCTCACTAACCCGCACGGTCCTGCTGGCGACCGACTACGCCACGCCGCAGATACGCGAGCGGCTCTTCGTGGTCGGGCTGAACCGCGATCTATACGGAGAGGCGGCCTGGTCGCCACCAGCCAAAGTAGTCAGCGCAGAGGGGCGACGACCGGATGTCCGGGGTGCCATCGGTGATCTCCCGGATGCCACGTTCTTCGACCGCGACCTAAAGCCGGCCGATATTGCCCACCATCCCAACCACTGGTGCATGCGGCCGAAATCACCGAAGTTCACAACACCAGGTGCCCTTCGGCCAGGCGATGGCCGCAACCGCAGCTTTAAGACGCTAGACTGGCAATCACCAAGCCCAACGGTCGCATACGGCCATCGGGAGGTGCATATCCATCCGGACTGCCACCGCCGTCTGAGTGTTTACGAGGCGATGCTGCTCCAGGGTTTCCCCAAGAAGTACGAGCTCCTCGGCAGTCTCTCCTCCCAGATCATCCAGGTGAGCGAGGCGGTGCCTCCTCCGGTCGCCGCGGCCGTCGCAGCCTCGGTACGCGCGCAGGTCGCGGAGCTGGATGCAGAGATCGTGGGCAGCCGATCTGGGAAACAGCGCGCGCGGGGTTGAATCTGCTTCTCGCCACTTGAAAATCTAAGGCTCATTGCCGAGCTTTGGATAATGCAGGTGATCAAGAACGTGCTCGACGACCTGGCTCGTCGAAAGATGATGGCGCAGTTCAGATCGAAGGACACTAAGCCTGAGGTCATAGTGCGTCGCGCACTGCATAGGCTCGGATACCGCTTCCGGCTGCATCGCCCCGATCTTCCCGGCACACCGGACATAGTGCTCCCCAGACATCGGACCGT
This sequence comes from Mesorhizobium sp. B2-4-17, assembly GCF_006441275.1. NCBI lineage: Bacteria > Pseudomonadati > Pseudomonadota > Alphaproteobacteria > Hyphomicrobiales > Phyllobacteriaceae > Mesorhizobium > Mesorhizobium sp. B2-4-17. The sequence continues at coordinate 2,570 of NZ_VFUX01000012.1, forward strand.
CATACTTGTGCATGGCTGCTTCTGGCATCAGCACAGCGGCTGCCGGGATGCTCGAATGCCCCGCACGAGGCAGGACTACTGGTCCGCGAAGTTCCAGCGCAACAGCGAGCGAGATGCCAAGATCGCCGCTGACCTCATGGCGCTAGGTTGGCGGGTCCTCGTCGTTTGGGAATGCGACGCAAGGAAGCCGGAGCTGGCAAGCTCCCTAGCCTCCGCGCTGGGAGGCACCTCATGCCACGCTGGATATGCCGTGCAAAAAGAGACTCCGACTGCTTGATGTGCTTCGCACTAAGCCGCATCGACTTCCAACCAGCCGCGGTATCCAGCGGCGCCATCCACTTCGTAATGCGCCGACCGTAGCAGATCTGCGGATTCGACCGTCAGAGACTCGAACAGCTGAGTCTCGCGCCGGAGCATCTCGTCGAGATCGAATAGTTCGCCGGTCGCCTCAAGCAGGCGTAGCCCATGGTCCACTTCGTTTGCGACGGCGATGTCAGTGCCCCCGCCGACCAAGCGATAGCGGTCGCGCGCAGGTGCCTGCACGACATCGCAGCGGAAGCCGAGCGACAGCATGTCGGGATGATCCGGAACAACCGCGTAGAAGCACCCCGGCAGCATTTGAAGGGTGCGCTCCGGATGAGCCGCTCCGACAAATCGCAGCAGCCACTTGCCGAACCCGAGGGCGAATAGGTGCATAAAGGACCGCGGGTCCAAGGTGCCTGGATCGGCGAGCACGGCACGCAGCCTGTCGCCCTCAGCCCGCAGCAGCTCTCCAGTCCGTCGTGCGAACTCGTCGCTCGCCTCCACATTGTCCAAGATGGCCTCGATCAGCGCGGCAAGGTTTTGGGCATCGATACGGTCCGGCACCACGCGTGTCGTGACAAACAGCAGCCATGGATGAATCGCATTGGTCAGCTGCAACTGGATGACCTCTGCGAGCGCGTCGATCACGGTCGTGCGTCCCGGACCGGCCGCGCGCAGCGCGATGTGATCGCACAGATCGATGTTCACCGCATGAAAGGGTCCGCCGCCGTGCACCTCAGCGTATGCAAGCGATTTCTGGTTCGCGATAGATTCGAACCGTTCGCGCAAGATCGTCGAGCCGCTGTGAATCCGCGCAAGACCGCGGACTTCACTTTCAGCGATGTTTAGCTGCACGTCGTCTGCCGACCCCCGCCGCACCGAGTTGAGGCCGGTGAAGCGGAGATCGAGGCCCGCCTGCTCGCATGCCTCGCGGAGCACGCGCACGTCCAGGAGATCCTCGCCAGGCAGGCTCAGGTAGCGCACGGTCCTCGCGTCGTCCGGAAAGTGGGTCTCGCGCAGCATGCGAAGAAGCGAGTCGTGCCACTGGTATCGCCGGACCCACTGCTTGCGCGGGCGGTGCCAGGGCTTGAAAGGACGCTGAGGAGGCTCCTCAACGGTCGGTCTGCGCAGGATTCGACCGAGAATTTCGTCGTCGTCGAACTCCTCCATCAGCGCTGGTCCCCGAATACTGCCATGATGTCGGCGACAAGCGACTGCTGTTCCTCCCACGAGAGGCTCTCTAGCAGGCCCCAGGCGGTCAGTACCTTCACCAGCGCTTCGAGCTTGGCATTCTCGATGACACTGCCGCGAGCCGCAGCCTCGGCCTCGAGCGTGTCAGTGTTGAACACCAGGATGCCGCGCTCCCGGTCCGAGAGGAGTGCTTGGCCGCCCGGCGCTAGCCTGATCTCAGGCGGAGGCTCGGCATCCGAGCCCTTTCGGTCGCGCCAGACCCGCTCGACAAGGTTCTCAAGGCGCGAGACACGATGACCGGCCGCGGCCGCTCGCCGAGCATCGAGCAGCTCCTTGTTGAGCTGCTTTAGCCTGTTCGTCGTCTGGCGGACGGCGAAATGCACCCATTTCTGGAGATATTGATAGTGCGGGTGGCTGTAGTTGAACGACTCGCGGTCAATGTTGAGCGCGGCATCGAGCCCCTCCGTGATGAAGACCTCCGACATGAGCTGACGCAAACGGGTCAGTTCGGAAACCTGGTAGCCCAGGAAGGACGGATCGAAAAGGACGCCGCTGGCGTTGTTCACGCGGACGAGGCAGCCGTTGTTCTCCTTAGGAGTGATTTTCTGGTTCCAGTATAAATACGCTTCGAAAGACAGCGCCCCTCCACCGATATCGGGCGGGACTGCTCCCAGACCGGATGTCACCTTGCCGAAGAACATCAGTGGGCGGCCGATCTCGCTCGTGCCGTGGAGATCCCTGTCGAAGGAGATCGGGCGCAACAGCTCAACATCGTCGAGGATGACCCGGAACGAGCCGACTGGATCAATGATGCTCGTCAGCCCAAGCCGCTCCCCGATTGTCTCCGTGCCCGTCAGCTTCACCGGCTCCGCCGACTTGCTTGTGAAACTGTAGAAGCCGATCCCATCGTCCGCCGTCAGCTCGAACGGATGCCGGTCAATGTAGCGGACGGGCACCGCCAGGCTAAGCAGCCAGATCATTCCGAGATAGTGATCGAGAGACTCTTCGATGTTGGGCGTAGCTTTGCGCGTGCGGACCTCTTGGCGGACCGCCGCATATAGCTTCCGGAACCTGGCATCCGGATCATCGGATGGGTCCCATGGCAGCTGCGGCTGCTCGAGATAGACATCGGCGTCGTCGCGTGCCACGCGCCCGATATGGTAGCTCGGTGGCATCGGCGGTGCGCCATCCACATCCCCGTCTTTTGCGCGGTCGAGCAAGGTCCAGCGGTCCAGGCCCTGGAGCAGCTCACGTGCCTGTGGCGTAAGCTCCATCAGGACGATCTCGGTGCCCTGCGTCTCGATGTCGGCCGCAGGTTCGCTTGTGATCGCGACGGTTCCCGTCTCGAAGACCTGGTTGTCGGAGTCGGCAGCGAGCATCTCGTCGGTGTGTGTCTTCAGCACGACGACCGCTGAGGTCCGGAAATCGTCGCCGCGACGCTTGGTGATCATCTGGAAATGCTGGGTCAGCTGTGCGACCGAGAAGAGCCCAATCCCGATCTTTCCAATGAGCCGCCGCCCACCGGGAGAGAGCGTTGGGTCTGATAGGTTCGCAGTCCCCAGGCGCTTGCCCTTGGATGTCCGCTTTGAGCTGCCGCCGATGTGGGTCACGAGATCGGCCAGGACCTCGGGCGACATGCCGAGGCCGTTGTCTCGGACGACAATACGCTCGAAGCGCGGCGCATCGGTCTGCAGGATGACCTCGGTGGCATCCGCGTCGTAGGCGTTCGAGATCAGCTCGCGGAACGCAGACGACGGCCGGCGATAGATGCCGTCAGTGACGCGTGCGAGCACGCGGTCGTCGACACTGAGCGTCGTCTTGACGACCTCTCCGCTCTCGCGGCCACGGCGTATATCAAGCGCCAGCTGTTCAGCGCGATCCTGCATCAGTCCCCCCATCCCGCTGGGCCGTGCGGCGGCCGCATGCGACCCGGCGGGTGCCGTTTTGACGCGCACCTCGCGCTGTGTCCAGCAGTATCAGATTGGCCTCCTGATCGCCATGAACGTCGAGCGGAACTCGACGGCCAGGCCGTTCTGCCTGCCAGCGGTTTCGGCTGCGCTCAGCGCAGGATGGGTCATGCCTTGACGGACATCCCAGAGCGGATGTCCGATCACGATCGCGCGGCTCCCGGCGACGACCGTCTCCAGCCCTGCGAGGGTCGTGCGCAGCGATCCCGGAAGCGCGCCATGCACTCGGTCTGCGGCATACTGCGCAACTCCGGCCCAATAGGAAGGCGAAAAGTCGATCGGAGCTCCCGCAACAAGGCAAAGCCGCGCAACATCTACCGCCAAACGCCAGTCCAAGATGCTATGGTAGGCTAGGTTTCCGTAGTCCCGCATGCACTCGTGACACGATGTCTGGCACACCGTGCCATGGTCGTGTGGGCCGGCCATGACTTGGAACCGGCCGAGGAGGCCGGGTCCAAGCACATCCTGCAGCACCGCCTCAAACTCGGCAGGGGCTCCCAGGAAGGTGCTGTAACCGGCGCCGTTCTCAAGCGTATCCGAGAGGAACACCTGGCCGACGACGTTTCCCGCCGCAACTGTTGTCCGCAGTCCGACCTTGAGCTCGCTATCGCTAACATCCAGGCGTACCGCCGCAGCCCGCCTCAGCAGGAACCCGAACGAGTATAGTGCCGCCCGGCCCTCGACACGCAGCGGATCGGCAAACACGCCGGATGGCCACACGTTGACCCCGGCCACGAGAACGTCGGTGCGGCTTATTGCAGCCAGAGCGCGGCGATCGGGGCCTCCCGTAGGGGTCCGAGGCGTTACGTTGACTTTGCTAAGTGCCTGACGCGTCGCCCAGGTCTCGTCCCAGAACCTCTCGAACTCGAAGAGCTGGCCGTTGTTGTCGTTGATCACGTGGACCGTCTGGCCGCCGCTGTGGATGCCGAAATTGCAGTGGGGCGCGAGGGGAGGGCCCGCCAGGCCAAGCTTCGGCCGCGTTGCGCGCGGTGTCCACTCGAAGGTCCCATCGTAATCGCGCTCGGACCCGAAATGGGTACGGAAGCCGCGGGGCTCCGAGAGATCTACAACTTGATACTCGGTGCCTCCCGCGCCGCAAACTATGCAGGTGAGCGCGGGGACGGCGGCTGCGTCGATCGACTGGCACCGGCGGCAGATGCCAGTCGGTATCGGCGGCCCGAGCGGATCCGGCATCTCTGTGGGAATTCCGCCCCTGAGCTGATAGTCGACCACGCCGATTGCCGTGTGGATCATTCCCTCCTTAACGGTCTCCGACCCGGGGGCGAACTGGCTGATCGCGAGATCGAGGGGACGATCGATGATGTCGGCTGGCGGAAACTGCCCCCGGCCAGGGCGGCCATGATAGAGGTAGCGCGTCCTAGTCGGGAAGCCGAACATCGGAAGGATGCCCGCGTTGGCCAGGCGCTCGCTGAGCTGCGTCTGCACGAGGTGCGGGCTAGCAACGGCAGCATCGATCTCCATGACGAGGCCCGTGGCCACCCATGCCACCAAGCTGCCCTGTTGCGTCTGAAGGGCGGGAGCGGCCTGAAGAAGCACGCTGCAGATCGCGGATATCCTGGCTCCGTTGGCACCGATCCAGGCGGAGACCTGGGCACGGACAGTCGAGCCAGCCCCGCCACCAAGTGCGGGCCGCATCCATGCTGCGGTTTCCCCAAACTCCCCATGGACGCTATCTCCGGATGCCGTCGGAAATAGTCGTAGCGCCGCGAACGCCTCGCGGAGAACTTCTTTCGCCAGGACGCGCCGGACTATCGGCTCCACCGTGAGGTCGACATATGGCTGGGGCGGCGGATCGGCCGTGATCTTCTCGGGCCGCTGGAAGTAGTAGTCGTCATGGCTCCGGCCGCGGCAGAGCGTCAGAGCGATGGAGAGCGCAGTGCCGCGGCGGCCGGCACGACCGACTCGCTGCTGATAGTTAAACCGCAGCGGCGGCATATTGGCCATCATGACTGCGAGCAGCGCTCCAATATCGACACCAGCCTCCATCGTCGTGGTCACGCTTAAAAGATCGATGGTGTCGACGAGCTCAATTTCCTCAGGAGCAGGAAGGCAGGCACCTTGGAAGAGCCGTTGACGCGTGCGCGCCTCGGCTTTTCCGGTCTGTCCCGTCATCTCTTCGCAATTGAGGCGGAAAAGGGGTCCCGCGTCCCGCGCCAGAAACAGATAATAATCCTCCGCCGTCGCGCCGGCCCCGAGAGGCTGGGGTCCTACCAGCCGGCCCTGGCAATCGGTGCATACCGATCCACTCGGATGGAGATGGATGCGTCGGCAGGCAGCGCATTCCCACGATCCTGCGACAGGACGGGCGATCCGCAGGCGGTTCGGCTGGATCAGCCAGCTTGTGACTAAGCCGCCATGGGAGAGGCGTGTCTCAACCGCCGTCACCAGAGCTGCCGCAGACCTGCCATTGACCCTTGCGACCTCGTCCAGATAATCCCGGACGAACCCCGGCGCGGCCGGTACACCCTGCGCGGTGTAGGGCTCGCCATCGATGCGGCGGCGCTCGCCAAGAAGCCGAAGCGTGCTGTCTGCCGCTTGGACGACAACTGCGTCGCCGTCTCCTGGCGCTCCCGATCCGACGGCCGCGTGAGCGATCTGAAGCGCTTCCAGTCCTCGGCGTCCCGAGGCAAATATCACGTTCAGCACCGCTGCATGGGCGTTGCGGCGCAGCCGCCTAAGATGGTCATCCTGCTCGACCGACAGGCCTCCAGGCAACGGCGAGGGCGGCGAGGTTGTCCAATCGAAGAGCTCCCGCCAGCTTCCCGTCTGCCGGCTGGGATCGGTCCAGAGGCTGTCCTGGGCGTATCCTCCCGGATTGATGCCTGCTGCGAGAAGACGGAGCTCTGCATCGCGAAACAGATCGCCCACGAGAAAAGGACCCGCAGTCAGGGCTAGGATCGCTGCCGCCGCCTGTGCGAAAGTGGAGCCGGGCGAATAGGGGCACTGCTGCCCCGCCAGCGGGCCAGCTGCGGACGCGATGATCATGGCATCGTGCGGCGAACTTAATAGGAAGGCAGCCGCCGCGGCCGCCTCCTGCGGCGTGAGGTTTCCGCCAGCGGCTTGTCTTTGGAAGGCTGGGGGTCCTTGGCCAGCCACTTCCAGCGCGTCCACTACGGCTTGGCGAACTGCGTCGAGATGGTGGGCTTGGCGCATGCCGGCTGAGAGCTTGGCCGCGTCCTGCCGGCTATCGGAGAAGACGACCAGCTTGCGGTTCTCCTCGCTGCCCGGAGGAGCGATGTCGCGCAGGAGCGAGTCTGCAAGAACTTGTGCGACCTTCTGGAAACCCGTCCGCTGACCTCGGATTGGTGAGCCCACGTTGCGGCCTGCCCAGTCCGCGTCGCAGCGCGGGCAGCGGGAGGGAAATGCTCCCGGTGTCGGCGGAGCTGCACCGCCAGCACGCTGCGGCCGGTGCTGGGAGGGAACGTAGTAGACATGCCCATTGCCGGTCACGCCCGCTGTCAAGATACCCGAAGCCGGATCCAGCCGTGCCCGCCGCCATTCCCGCGGGACGTTTCCCTGTCTCCATGCCGCCGACCGCGGGGTAAGCCCGGCGGAAGGCCAGAACACCGCGTAGTTGCTGTAGTCGCGCTCCGCGCCGGCGCGGTCCGGCACTTGCTCGAGATCGGGAAAGTCCGGTGTCAGCCGCCACTGGTTCGGATTGTTGGTGCCGCCGCGATATCCGCCCAGGAATACCTCGCCGCAGGGCTCGCAATAAAGGAGCTCAAGCACACGCGAACCGCATCCGCACCCGGAGGCCGGAACGTGATGGAGCGCTCCGACAGGTGGCGCGTCAGACCGAGGCGCGGTGTGTCCGCAGGCGGGATCGGCGCAGGCCCAGAGGCCTTGCACGTTCCTGAACATGATGTGGGCGCGAACCGGCAGTAATGGATCGCCGTTAGGGAGCTCGGCGCTGGCGAGTGCAGTCACCAAGCCCTCTGCCGCGGCCGCCGCTGTCTGCCGGGTCTCGGCAGGGAATAGCCGTGTGCCTACATCGGCGGTCTGTCTTGGTTCCAGTCTGCCAGAGCCATCGTCGGATCTACAGACCGATCGCAGAGCATCGGCCGCCTCGATGCGCGCGAGCGTGCGGCCAAGCCTTTCCCCGGCCTGGAGGTGGCCGTTCTGGCTGACCCCGATCGCGACTTCGAGCGCGCCGGCAGCTCCGTCGATCCCAATCGACGCGACTGCCGCAGGAAACGCGGCAAGCGCGGCCGCGTGTGGCGCGATGGATGATGCCGCCGTCGCTGATAGCGGCCGCCGTGAGCCGCCGATCACAGCGAATCGCGACCTGTCGCGGCCGAAGAATCCGTGTAGGTAGCCGCGCCCTGCGGCATCGTCAGAAAGAGAAGCGGATGACGCGATAATGCGGAGCTGATCGTGATTGGGATGAAGCCCGAGCCGATCGAGCAAGACCCGTAGAAGGTACGCGACCTCGGTTCCAGGGGTGCCGCGGTAAGTGTGCAGCTCGTCGATGACGAGATGGAACACGTTGCGCGCGTCGAGGCTGAGCCAGTCGCGGGTGGCATCGAAGATGGGTGCCTCGACACCTCTCATCAGCATGATGTTCAGCATGCTGTAGTTCGTGATCAGGATGTCAGGCGGGCTGTCTTGCATATCCCACCTCGACCACATCTCCGCCCCGTCCATGCTTTGGAAGAAACGGGCAGCTTTGGGTGATCCGGCGACGGCGAGTGCATCCCGCTCAAGCGATGCGAGCTCACGCCGCAGCTCCCCTTCTTTGCTCGCGGATGACGGATCGCCCGAGATTGGCGTGCGACCAGTGTAGCGGCCAAAATAGAAACGGTTGCCCCGGCGGTGACCGTCGAGCCAGCTTTTCGCATGGTCGCTGTCGAAGCCCAGGCGGAGGCGGACGAGCTGGTCCTCCGCCAGCGCGTTCAGAGGATACATGACCAATGCGCGCATCGCGGGCGGGCGCGTTGCAGGATTCTCGTGACCTCGCTGGGAGATCCGCGGGTGGTATCGCTGTCCTTGCGGGCCGTCGTGGTTCCACCAGTCGTGCTCGGCCGATGGGGTCCCGGGCGCTCCCCAGCCCGCGGATTCGGCAACAAGCGCGGTGGCGATCGGGAGGAGGAAGCATTCGGTCTTGCCAGAACCCGTACCGCTGGTGACGATGACATCCCTCTGCTTTCGCATCGACTCATCAAGCGCGTCGAATTGGTGCTGGAAGAGCTCGCGGTCGGCCCGGAAAAGGCCCTGTGACACGAAATCTGATATGTCGGTGATGAGTGCGGGCGGGAGGAGACCATCGAGAATCTCGGCCGCCGTGGAAGTGAAGTTGCGGCCGCTCATTGCGTATGGCGGTGCCGGCTCGATAAGCGGTCGGCGGTAGAGGCGCCCATCGGCATCGAGAAGCGCGCGGCGCTCGGCGACTAGGCTGTCATAGCGGAGGTCGAACGGGCTATCGAGGTAACGCAGATAGGTGTCGCGCATGCGCTCGAAAATCGAGACCGGGTTGGTCATCTACTTAGCTCCCTCTCCAATGTATCGCAGGGCGGCAGACACCGCCGCGGCAACCGGGGCGGTCACCCCAGTGTAAACAAGCTGTCGCTCGGCGACCGATGGCAGGGAGCCGGAGCAGATTGTCAGCGCGCGATCGATGAGGCCTGGCGGCCGAAGCGTGACAGGAAAGCTGGCGGTACCCTTGGACAGGTCGAGCCGCAAAGCTCGCTGGTGCCGGCCCAGGACCCAGAACTTCGCCACGGCGGGAGGCGCTTCGCGTGAGGTCCCGCCGTGCCTGAATATATGGCGGGTGCCGTAGTCGGAGCTAAATCGGAACAGGCCGCGGTGCGCGCTCCCGGCTTCTGCCGCTGTGGAGGCGGTCCACGCCATTTGTGATCGGGAGAAACGATACACCTTCCATCCCCCAATGGGCAGCGCCGTCTCTGGAAAGCTCGCAGGCGGAGGGGCGCGGAATGCCGCCAGCACCGCCAGCGGTGCGTTCCATTGCACGGGGATGCCGACTTCACGTGCCAAGCTGATCAGCTCTCCGGCCGATACCGCCTCGACGCGCACTAGATCGGGTGCCCCTCTCAGCGGAGTAGTGGACATCTTTCCCCCTGCTGCAGAAACCAGGCTCGCGAGGAGCGCGTCGCTGCGGGCGCCGCAGAGGATTGCGGTCGTCGGCATCGCGGGATCGCCCGCGGCAAGCGCGGGTGGTGTCATGCGCCATCCGCCTCCGGCCGCCGGGCCAAACTCGCAGTGTGCCAGGCTGCCGAACGCCCACATTGCCCGATAGTGCGCCGCAGGCCCGCCGCGCAGCGCGGGAAGCAGCTCTGCCGCTTTCCGCTTGAAAGTGCTATCGCTACCGGACGCAACCGCTGATGCCCAGAGAAGCAGATCGTTCATCGCGGCCGCCTTCGCTTTCTCTTGGCGACCGCCAGATATTGGTCCCACAGCCGCCGCTCCGCAGAACCATGCGCTCCAGCGCGTCCGACGGAGCACACGGTACGTGCCCACTGGATGATCGCAGCCGCCCCGGCATCGGCCGCCGCAGAGGGCGCTAGCGGCGCGCCGATCAGAGCAGGTTTTGAGTTTCGCATGCCTGCAGTGCGCGCCAGAAGCCATACCGGAGCGAATTCCGGCCGAGCGACGTAGATGCCTCCGACCGCCGGCCGGAAGCTGCAAATCTCGCCAGGCATCGCGCCGATGAGATGCGCGTAGGGATCCGTTTGGAAGTACTCCTTTCCGTTCGCCGAGGCGAGCGCGCCTGCCAGAGCTGTCTGGCCATCCCACGCGGGCCACCAATCCCAAGCCATGGTGCCCGGTTCGATCTCGTAGGCGGCGGTAATGCCGCCGTATTCAATTCGGTGACTGCCTAGGCGGTCCCAGCCCTCCGCGGTCCAGGTGCCATCGCCCTCGATCGACGCGGGACGGCCGTCGATACGCACGGATTCGCCAAACTCCAGGAGCCCCAGCAAACGGATTGAAGGCGGGTGTCCCTCCAGCCACGTTCCGCGAGCAAGCCGCAGTCCTCCCGGCAAATCGATCGAGACGGCGGGCAGCGGATCGAGTGCATGTAAGATCGCCAGGCCACCCTGGGGAGCTGAGGGCCGCGCAGGGCGGATCCCGCGCCAGCAGAGCCAGCCGGCCGGAACTCCCGGACCATCGATCCTAGTGGGAGCGTTCCCACCTGTGGCCGCGATCTGAGCGAGTGCCACGCCCGCGAGCTCGTCCCTGCAGACGACCACGTTCTCGCGCCCGATCGCTACACGAGGCTGGCTGACGAATCCCGCGACGCTCGGATGCTCCCCGAATATGTGGATCTCGCGTGATGAGCGGTGCCACCGAACGGGGAGCCCAATGGCCTCGATTGACAGCCCTTCCGAGAGGACACGGGCACCATCCGCTAATGCAAGCGGCTCAAGGAGGCGGTCGTCGAGCGCGCCCAGCCAAGTCTCTTCTCCGCCTTCCAGTACCTCGACTTCTTCAGCCCCGGCCGGCTGCCGTAGCAGCGCGCTCAGTTCGATCCCCCAGTCTCCTGGGCCGAACAATAGCCGAAGGTCCGCTTCCAGATCCTGATACTCCCGCTCCGTGTCGCCAGAGGGAAGCCGGGGCTCACGCCTGATCCGCGACCGCTCGAGTCTTGGGCGGTATATCGGCGGCCGGATAGGCCCGGGCTCCGGGCCATATTTTCCCACGCCAGGCGCAGGGGCGGACCGCTCGGGCCCTGAGGACGTTGCATCGTCGACATCTGAGCCTATCTGCACACGCGGGGCCTCGATGGCATCAGATTCGAGATCGAATGTCATCACGGCCGGAATACCGTCGTCCGGTGGGGCAGACGGGGCCAACGCGGTGATGCCGATCCGCTCATTGGGCGGGGCATCGGCATCTAGAGTATCCCCGGCCGTTCCCATTCCGGTGATCGCGGTTCCCCCGGCATCTCCGAGTATCAGTTGGCCTAGGCCGCTCGGGGGGATGATGGTGTCGTCCTCATTGGCTCCATCGGGCCAATTGCACCGGGATGCCGGGTCGCTCGCTGGTTCTTGGCCCGGCTCATTGGCGCACCCGTCCAGGTAGGCATCGGCCGTGTCCGGAGAGGGGGACAGGATTTCAGGTGCGTCAATGGTAGGCGGAGCGGCCGAGTCGACGGCCACAAGCGCGCCGAGGCAAGCCTCCTCGTTTGCGATCTCGGCTGTAACAAGAGGCGGGGCCCTTTCGGCGCATGCGGCCCGTGCGATGCCTGCAGACTCGGCTGGGGGCGGATGGGCTTCAACTGCAGGCCGGGGGCCCTCCGGCTCCTGTGGCAACAGGGATGCCGCGGCCTCGGCGGCATCACGTCCTTGCCTCCCAGTCTCTGCTTCCGCTGCCTGAGCCAGCTCCTCACCGGGCGCGCTGTGAGGGGATTTGTTGGGGACGTGCTCTCGGGCGGCATTTATCGGCTTCGCGTCGGTGGAAACGATGCTGGCCGATGCCATGTCTCCCATATTGGAGTGCGCGGTGGCGGACACGCCAGCGATCTCGGCGACATTGCCCATGCCGTCCGGTTCGCCCCGTGCCATCCCCATTGCTGATGGCGGCTCGAGCGGACCTTCAGGCCTCGCTGCCGCCGACACTTCGACCTTGCGGGCCGGATCCGGCGCTAGCGGCACCGTTCTCCGGCCGCGAAAGATAGTTAGCGTGCGACGTAGCAGCGCTCCAGCGAAACGGCTGGCCGAACGGAAGAACTCCAGCACCCGTTAGCTCCATGCCTCGGCGGGGCAGGACAGCGCGAGCTGCAGGATGGCAGGTGCCGGGTGGAATCGTCGAAGTTTTGTTGCGGCATTTCCCTCTGGCATCCTCGACGTTCCGGCAGCCTTCCCCCAAACCCGAAGCACAACCTAACGCAAACCTCCCATCGCGCAAGACTACTTGGACATTACTTGCTGGGTAAGCAGCCAAAACGCCCGTGAATTCGGTCTTCAATCCGTTCACCAGTCTTGGTGGAGCAAGGCGATTGGGTCGCGCGCGAGGCGATAGTTCACGCCGCACTTTTTGCATCGCCAGACTGCCCTGAAGCTGTTTCTGGCTGGACCCGGAGTAGAACTTGTGCAGTCTCAGGATCGTGGCAGGGGGAAGGGCGAGGGAATTAATGTCTACAACGATGTGCGATCTGGCTAAGACGCTGCCGCTGCTGATCGGCCGTCTCCTAGACCGGGAGACGAAACTTAAGCGGGGGCGGTTCCGCGAGGAGACGATGACCGACATCTTCACCGGCGCACTTGCGGCATTCGCCGGACCCGAGCTTATCATCCAGTATCCCGATGAGGCCATGACAGGCGGTGACCTTGATCTGCGGTTCTGGCACGTAGCTACTGGGCACGAGCTCCAAGTGAGGATACAAGCCAAACGCCTCAGCGCCGCCCGCTACGCCAAGAAGGCGGTGAATATTCTGCATCGCTCCTATCATGAGTTGCTGCACAAGCCCCCGCGGGCGGTCAAGTTCCAGTTTGAGACCCTTCTCGAGGCCCCCGCGCCTTGGGTGCCGCTTTACATGTTTTACAATCATCAATCTGCGGCGGATGACGGCTACTTCGCTAGTGCCGTCCCGGCGGTGAGCGGGGTGAACCTGGCCTTTGCAGCCGATATCGCGCAGGAACTGGCGGCAAAGCTCAAGGCCGCGAAAGCCACTCCGAAGTCGGTGAAGCATCACAAGCGGCTGAGCCATCTCCGCAAGCACCTGTTCGGTCTGGAGGCAATACTCTGTCCGAGTGGCAACTGGGAGGGAGCTGGCGTGCCTTCGCCGGACCTAGTCTTCGCCTCCCTTGTCAATCGCTGGGAGATAGGACGGACGAAGGACGAGGAAAGTGCCTTGCGCATCCGGTCAGACCCATCGCGTGCCTCTTTTGACGGGGGCACTGGACAGCGCATTTCCGATGGGCCTTCCATAAGGGTGGATCATACGCTCAAACGTCCGGTAGTGACCTTCATCTCTGGCCGGACCGGCGACAGCCGCACCCCCGTCATCACCGACCGCTCCAAGGGATAGCAAGGAGAGCGGCTACTTGTTGGAGCTTCGTCCCGATGAAGAGGACGGATATCTCCCCAATTGATTGCCGAGAGAGACCCGCACGTCAGCACGCTGATGGCAATGGCAGAACGAATTGCTGAGCGGAGAAGGCGAGAATCTGACCAGCCTCTCCCCGGTGGTCTCACGCCTTCCACATGGTTGAGCGTAGTAAGGTCTGCATGTGTTCCGGCAGGTCGAGTTCGCCTCGCGCCTCGATCTCCAATAGGTATTCGGCCTTTGCCAGGCGATCACCTCCCCTGACCGCCGGGTAAGCACACAGCGCCAGCAGGGCCTTTTCCTCTGCTTGGCTCGCTCTGTCGCGGTCGAAGATGCTTCCCCCGATTTCGTAAACAGCCTTGCCAAATACGGCGTATGCTACCTTGTGCGTCTCTATCGGGTCGCGCAATTCGCTGGACGGCTCCAGTTCTTGCCGCATGGCCTCTGAGGTGATCGCCGTTGCTGTGACCGTCGAGGCGACTACAGCGCTGCCGGAGTGGAACAGCAATACGCGGCGGCTGATCTTGGACGTGGTGGCTACTCCTTTTCGATCAACGGCAGTGAATCTGGTGTCACAGGAAATTGTAACACGAGGGCTCGCGCATTCACGTCAGGATGGTGAACATTGTCGCCCTCGGTCGTGCCATTCGACCAGTACCTCGGCGGGTGTTATTGGCTTCGGTCATAACCGGGCTTCCGGTTAGATACTCGACGAAGCCAAGGGTCCAGAATTGTCTCGCCCGACCCCAGCGCCTTATTTGTCATATTATCTCCGGCAGGAGGGTATCGGAGCGCTTCTGCCCACTTACAAAATGGTTGAAAGAACTTACTTGCGATTTCCAGGTCTGATCGCTTGCAATGCCTCGTCTTAGTCATTCGGAGCTTGATGCGCTTGGCAGCAGGTTGCGTTGAGCAAGAGATAGCTGGCGCACGAGTCTGACTGATGCAAAGAATGTCGATGAATTGTGCCGCAATTTGAGGGTCGATTTGCCGTCTCTAGTCATCGACAGCAGCATGCTGCAATCGCAGGAATTGCGATCGTATCTTCAGGGGAGTCCGCGCAACTTCGCGGTGCTCGCCGACTATGCCTGGATCGAGATCTACAAGCAGCAAACGGTGGAAGCCATCAAACACGGCCTGTCCGTCGTAGGCGACTTCCCCGATCAGCTGATCCTGCTGCGCGCCAACGGCCAGATAATCCAGCTCGACCCGACGGAGCCGTACTTGCGTGAGCGTATGCAGTTCAAGGGAGCAGCGGACAGCATTCGTGAGATGGACGCTATATTCAGAAGCGCCACGGTCGATGATGCTGCCGTCTTGAAGCAAGTCCACGGTCACTGGAATTTTGCGAACGGCCTGCTTCCCGAGCTGATTGAAGGTGCCGTCGAAATTGCGGCGTCTCTGCCCGAAATGGAAGAGCAGATGTTCACCAAGGCCGAAATCCGCATCATCAGGACGAGCAGGCAATATCCGGCCGCGATGATGGAAACCATTTACGGCGCCGCCATGCAGATGTGGGAGACTCTCGCACACGCATACGGCCTGCCATGGCAGGACCTTGGAGACAATCGCATCGCTCGATCCTATCTCTTTCGATATGCGCTCGGGCTCATCATTCATCTGCTTTGGTGGATCAGCAGCGGCAGCCAGCCCGTCAGGCGGATGGACAGGATGAGCAATGACATGATCGACCTGAGCTTCTGCGTCTATGCCTCTTACTTCGACGGCTTCATGACCGCCGATGAGAAAGCGCGTTGGATCCATGCAAACTTGGTCGCTGCCTTGGAAGCCATATCGCGCACAGATGACGCTACCTAATCGAACTTCGTCTAGGTGCGCCATCTTTCAGGCGCTGCCCCGTTCGCGCGCAGGCGGGAGCTAGTTCCGTGGCAGCTTGTGAATTTCAATTCGCACGGGCCCGCCGCGATCACAGCTGGTACAAAAGAGCGCTCTTTCGACCGTGCTCAACAACGCGCCTTTGCCGTACCGCCTAATGAGGCCTGCCGTCTTGACCTGCGCGTGATGGCCGCAGTTCTTGCACCACGCCCGGAGCGTGTGCCATTCCCGCAGGTCTCCAAGCGAAACGTCGAGACCAGCGTGGACACTGCCGTCGACAATCGCCTGGGGCTCGACGGGTGTGCCGCCTGGCGTCAGGAGCTTCTCCATTACATGGCGGCTGTTGTAATGGATCAGAAGCATGCCTGGCCGCCGCCGTATTGCCGCCTGCCAGGCGGCTTGGCTGACCGAAGAATCGGGAGAGCGGCTGATCGTCTCCACGAGCTCCTTTTCCTCGCGGTCCCAGACTTCGATCCGGAAATTGTCCTCTGCCGTCTTCGCCATGGCTTCGCCGATCGCCGTCTTTCAACGGGGTCCACATGTCCCTTTTCCGCTCTCCGAGATCGTGACGAATAAAGAACATTTTCCCGTCTGGTCAAGAGCCTCTTGACTCTTTTGTTCCGTTTTTGTTCACTGTCGGACGCACAGTCAAAGGAGGCGAAAATGCCGCTTCGGTTGGTCATTGAAAGTGCGTCGCATGAAGAACTCGCTCGCGGGGTAGCCGAGGCAGAGGCCGTTTTTCAAAGCTCTGGGATTTCCTACGAGGATGCCGCAAGCGGCATGCTCGCGGTCGAGCTATGGGACATGAGGGGATTTCCCGAAGACGCGGAGCCGACTGAGGAACAGGATGCGGCGGCCAGCGTCTGGTTCGAGGCCGAGCGCGCCGCCTGCGAGGCATGCTGCGCTGGATGGCCGGAGGACAAGGTCGTTCGAGCTCACAGGGTTTTAGGGATCGGTCCCGTCGAACCGAAGGTGAAAACTGTCAATCTCGCGACTTGGCCCGACAGACAGCGGCGCTACCGGGAGATCGTTCAACGCCTTGAAACGGCCACCGGTCCCGACCGGCAACTCGACGTCGACGTTTGCTATGTCATGGGGTGGATCAACGAACCGGGCACGCCGGAAGAAGCCGTTGAATTGGGTCTACCTTATCTCACGGGCAGTTTGCCCGATGTAGCCGAGATTACCGAGAAATCCCTTCCCGGGTGGAAGGTCGAGATCGACCAAGATCCCTGTGATGCCCGCATAGTCGAGCCCGAGCACGAAGAAGGCAACGATTACGATATGAGCGTTGCCGCGTGGCGCTGTCCGGATGGCTATCAGCACATGGAGAAGCCGCCGGCCAACACGGCGATCGCGCTCACGCTGGCGGCCATGCGCTTGCAGGCTGATAGCTTTCTGCCCCAGGCATGGTGAGACGAAGCCGCAGTATTCCGCCGCCGTCGATCATCGATCGAGACATGCCGCACCAGGTCGCCCTGCCGGACGACATCTGCACCGACCGCAACTACACCCTCATCACCCGCTTTCTACGGGAGCGCGGCCTGAAATGCCGGACCAGGGCGGTGATTGCGGCTTGGGAAGACGGCAAGCAGGAGCAATGAAGATTGCACTGCTTCGCTGATCGCGAAGCCGCGGCGGCCTTCCTTCACCACTTCGGGGGCATCATGTTCGATCCCAAGCGAGACAGGGAGAACGGGCGCGCCCGCGGCGTCTGGCATCGCAAGGGTGCCTACGAGCGCATTTTGGAAATCGGACCGCTCAGTGTGACGGAGGCTCTACGCAACTGATCTTAGGGACGTTCGGGCCGCACCGTCTCCACCGACAGCGACCCGGCCGGCAGTGGTCGCAACAGTTCGCTCTCCGATTTCGATAGATCAAGCCACGTCGACCAGTTTTCGGGCTGGAGGACCACAACTTGTCGATTGTGGTAAGGCGCGACATCCGGCCCCGGATCGATCGTCAGCATGGTGAACGTGGGCGGCTTGTTGCCGGTGGCCTCGCGCCAAAGGCCTGCGATCGCCAGGAAGGGCGCGCCGTTTAGCGTGAAGCGGTGCTTCGCCTTCGGATATTTCGTCCCGGTGAATTCAAAAAACGCCGATGCCGGCACCAGGCAGCGCTTGCTGTTGGCGAACTGACGTCCTTCTGAGCGGAAATTGAACACCGGGCTGCCTTTTGGGCCGGTCGGCGGAAACCCGAATGTCATTGATGCCAGTTCGATCGCATCGCCAGCTGCGCGCATGATCGGCGCCGGATCGTTGATGCGAATATCGTCGGCCTGAGGGAGATCGAGTTCGGTTTGATGTGCCGAAATCTTCAATGCCAGCGAGGCCATCATCCGGCAATATTCTGCCCAGGCGACGTGCTGCTCATAGTCATTGCACATGCTATCCCCTAACAAAGAAACACGAGCGGGCCCATTTTATCATGGTGAGCGCTGCAACTGCTAGGCGGATTTCCGTGCGTGCTTCGCCTTTGGCCGGCACTCTATGCCTGCCGCGGCGAGGCTCTTCTCGAGCACCGCAGGCAGATCGACAACGTTATTGTTGGGTTTCGGCGCCGGCTTAGGCGGCTCCTTGCCCTTGCGCTCGGCATCGATCATCGCGATCAGCGCATTCTCGTAGGTAGCCGACCAGCCGAACCGCATGTCGATGCCAGCGAGAAAATGAGGGGAGCGCTGACTCTGTTGAGTGGCAGATAGGCACTCACTGCGACAAGTGGCTCAAAGGCAGCCCCCGATGTAGGGTGCCGCCAGCAAGGCGACCTGCCTTCCCGAAAGGCTTCCCTTCGTGGCTGCGGCGATCGCGACAATCGCACTCCACACGTCCGCTATCGCGACGAGTTCAACCACCTTGGAGCCGATACAGTCCATTGCATCTACCAGTTCGTCCCCACAAAGACCAATAAGCCGCGCTGCGCGATTGAAGTCCATTCGATCCGCGACGCACGCATCGCTCAGGAAGACCTCCTGCCATGACGCGTCGGTCAGCCGCGATTCCGCTGCCGCCCCCATGGCCGCAATGATCATCTTCGCGCGCCCTGAAACGGTTCTCTGTTCGGCCGTGCCGACGCCTAACAGCCGAGCGTTGAGTTCATCCGCTGAAACTGGCCCGCGCCCCGGGTACGCCTGTTGGTAGGCCGATTGCAGTTCTCGAGACGCGGCTGGCCCATAGCAGATCGCCCCAGAGTTCAGCACGATCCTGCCGTCCGCGCTACGCCAACTGGGCCCGGTTCCGATTTCGATGCTGTGGACTGCTTGATCGAAAGTGAAGCCCATGTCCTCGGCGGTGAGCAGTCGGCCGACCGCATGGCCCGCTTCGTGCACCGCCGTGACACGATCAACAGTTCTCGTTCGCGCCTGCGCTTGCGCGGCGCGCCTGGCATTCCGGTTCATGGTGTTCTCCCGTGCTAGCGAGCCAAGCCGTTCTTCTGGTTTCTGACCGACTTGCCAAAAAAATGCTGACGTCGATTTCCAGAACGCGCAATCCCAAAGCTCCTTTTCGACAGCACGCTCGCTTAGTTGCGCGGCGTTCCGGCCCCTTCCTGGATGAGATAGTCGACGACGAAGATCGCGTCCTCGCGGATTCGGTGGACCGTCGCGGCGATGCCAAACGCGCGGGCGGCAAATCCGGATCGCTATCAGCGGCAGGATCGTGGTCGCTGTTGGCAGGCTTCCGCCATACCCGCCGCTAGCCGAGAACGAGCGCAATTGGGCCGACAATGCGGCCGCATTCCGTTTGAGCGTCTCGCATTCCCAAACCACGAGCACGTCCCAGCCTCCTGCCCGGAGTCTCTCGATACGGTCGAGGTCCCGCGCGACGTTGCGGCCGATCTTCGCATCCCAGTATTCGCTTCGGCTCGCCGGCCGTCTTCCCTTGCCGCAGTCGTGGCCGTGCCAGAAGCAACCGTGGATGAACAGCGCCTTTCGTCGCCCTCGAAACACGACGTCAGGCTTGCCTGGGAGTTCGGCCGCGTGAAGGCGATACGTGTAGCCCATCGCATGCAGGAGACCGCGTACCGCCATCTCCGGCTTGGTATCCTCCCGCCGCACGGCCCTCATGATCCGACTGCGCTGCTCAGGCGTGAACGTGTCCATCAACGTTAGATACATCCGTCCAGCGCGTACGCAACCGCATACGCAACCTCGGCCTGACGTCAATCCGCATGCCCATCCGGGATGGCGAGGTTGTCCCGCTTTCACCGATATCCGTACGATGAGCCGAAGGGGTGACGGCGCTTTCTCAGGCGTCCCATGCCATCTATAACCACCGTGCATGCGGGGGGCGGCTACAGCGTTATTTGAGTTACGCGCCGCCCCCCGCACACGCAGGTCGGTGTCGCCTAGGGGAGAAGGTGCCCAGATGGAATCCGTTGGTCTGCTTGGGTTTGAGGGGAGTCAGAGGCATAGGAGATGGGCGACAGATTCATGTAGGGGAGACAAGGCTTCGACACCAAGGCGATGCGCACCATCGTCCGCCTGCGCAAGAAGGACCAGGCCGAGCGCCAGGAGGAGGATGCCATCCTCGATCTGTACATGGCCGCGCTCGGCATGGTGTAAGGAGACCGTTTGGAAACTCTACTCCGGCGGCTACCTGATGGTGTTTTCCGCGCTCTGCAGCGCCGCGCGTCCTCCTGGACGCGCAAAGGACGCTGCAGTAATTTTTACTTGGCGCATGATCCTTTCCGAAAATCGACTTCGATTTTCGGGGTCATGCGCAGGCTCACGGACCCAAGTGTCCGCTGCGCTACGGTTCTCGAAACCACCACCATATGACTCGCCGGAGCGAATTTCGAAACGGTCTCGGCCAGGATGTGCGGGACACCCGGCCATGAGTGAGTTCGACTTCGGTGGCCGACGGGCCTCGGAGTTCCGCCACCGCGGCTTCTGGACGCAGTTCGCCGAGCGTCACCCGGAAGAGAGAGCCCGGCTGGCGCGGCGCGGGCCCTGGTTCTGGCAGCGCGGGCTGCCCGACTTCGCCCTGGTCCTTTCCATGTATGTCGCGCCGGCGCAAAACCATGTCGGCGTGTTCTTCGGCCGCAACGAGAAATTCGGCGCCACGCAAAGCTGGTCGCGGCTGAAGCCGTTCCAGCCGGCGATCGAAGGCCGGCTGAGGCTCAGGCCGGAGCAGAGTTGCGAGGGCCTCGGCATCAACTCGATGTGGCGGGTCAACTGCTTTGCCGAGGACAACTGGCCTGCGATGGCTGACTGGCTGGTTACGGAATGCTCGCGCGTCGAGCGCGCCGTCGTCGAGGTGCTGGGAGACGACGGGCGGCCGCAAATCTGACGACTCCGCTCGTGCCTTGCTGCCCGGCTTCAGTTTGATCGCTCATCATGGCCAATTTCGTCCAGCTCCTGCTGCAGAGCCAGTCGATCGAGAGATCCTATCGGCAGGTTTACGAACAGTGCGATGCGGTTGCTCATCATGCGAAAGGCCTCGGCGAAAGCAAAATGCCGCTCGGCTTCGGTGCCTTCGGCCTTGGCCGGATCCGGTACCGCCCAAAGTGCCGTCATCGGATGGCCGGGCCACACCGGACAGCTTTCATTGGCCGTGCTGTCGCAGACGGTGAAGACGAAGTTCATTTCCGGTGCGCCGGGTTTGGAAAACTCGTCCCAACTTTTCGACCTGGCGAAGGACGTGTCGTAGTTCAGGCTCTCCAGCAGCTGCAGCGCATGGGGGTTGACGGTTCCCTTCGGCCGCGAGCCGGCGGAATAAGCCTTGAAGCGGCCGGCACCGAGACGATTGAGAATGGCCTCGCCCATGATCGACCGGGCCGAGTTGGCGTTGCAGAGAAAGAGGACATTGTAGACATGGTCGCCCATTGCGAACTCCTCCGTGTTTGCGCTGCAAATGACAGAATATGATGAGTGTCACAGTTCTGTGATCGTACACGCTTTGACGGCAGATTTCTGCATTGTCAGCGCCGAATTTCGTGGCGTCCTGCCGTCGATACGCGGCCGAAACCTTCGGCGTTGCACTTAAGCGAGGCTCGATTGATGAACGAGGTTGATCCATCGGGCGCGGTGCCCAGGGGAATCGGCGACAAAACCGGTTTCTTCCGTTCGCGCTGGCGCGGCACCGTGCCGCTCGATCGCTTGTTCTGGCGCGACATGGTCTTCGTAGCCACCACTATCAGCATCGCCTCATCGGTGGCGGCACTTGTCCTGCTCAGCCTGAAGCTGCCGCTTGTCCTGGTGCTGGCGGTGCATTTCGCGCCGGTGCCTTACAACATCTTCCTGACATGGGCCGTGTGGCGGACGGCCGAGAAAGTTGGCGGCGCCAAGGCTTCGCTCGTCATGCTGGGGTCGGCGCTCTGGCTGATCGCGACAGTCGTCGTCTGACGCGGGCTGCCTGCCTATGAAAAAGGGCGGCCGGAGCCGCCCTTCGCAGGAAATGTCGACCGGGCCCTGTTCAGGCCGCCGGCTCGAATTTCAAGGCCACGCCGTTGATGCAGTAGCGCAGGCCGGTCGGCGGCGGGCCATCCTCGAAAACATGGCCGAGATGGCTGCCGCAACGGGCGCAGTGGCATTCGGTGCGGACCATTCCGTAGCTGCGGTCGACCGTGGTCTCCACCGAGCCCGGGACCGGGTCGTTGAAGCTCGGCCAGCCCGTGCCGCTCTCGAACTTCAACTTGGATTCAAACAGCGGCTGGTCGCAGCCCGCACAAGAAAAGGTGCCGGCGCGCTTCTCGTGGAGCAGGGCGCAGCTTCCCGGCTGCTCGGTGCCATGGCCGCGCATGACGGCATATTGCTCCGGTGTCAGCCGGGCGCGCCATTCGGCATCGGTGCGGGTGACGGGGTAGGTGTGGGTGTCCATTTGATCTCCTCAGCCTTGGCGGCTCGTTATTGGTTGCAGCCTCATATTCGCGTCAACATAGGCATTTGTTACACGCCTGCCCAGCACCGATGTGTCCCGAGGCTCAGTGCTTCCTTGAAAGCTGCTTCGTCGCGGCCTCAAGCCCGGCGAGCGTCAGCGGGAACATGCGGCCGCCGAAGATATCGCGGATCATGGCGATGGAATGGGTGTAGCCCCAGTTCTTTTCGCTCTCCGGATTGAGCCAAACCGCGTTCGGCCATTGCTGCAAGAGGCGGCCAAGCCAGACGGCGCCGGCCTCCGGATTCCAGTGCTCTACCGAACCGCCGGGGTGCGCGATCTCGTAGGGGCTCATCGAGGCATCGCCGACGATAATCACCTTGTAGTCCGGCCCGTATTTGTGGATGAGATCGAAGGTCGGAACCGTCTCGGCATGGCGGCGTCGGTTGTCCTTCCACACGCCCTCATAGAGGCAATTGTGGAAGTAGAAATATTCAAGTTGGCGGAACTCGGCGCGGGCGGCCGAAAACAGCTCTTCGACGCTCTTGACATGGTCATCCATCGAGCCGCCGACATCGAAGAACATCAGAAGCTTCACCGCATTGCGGCGCTCGGGCCGCGTCCGCACGTCGAGATAGCCGTGCTCGGCCGTGGCATGGATGGTGCCGGGCAGGTCGAATTCTTCCTCAGCACCCTCGCGCACCCAGCGGCGCAGCCGCTTCAAGGCGATCTTGATGTTGCGGGTGCCAAGCTCGACCGCATCGTCGAAATTGCGGAACTCGCGCTTGTCCCACACCTTGACCGCGCGGCGGTTGCGGCTTTCGTGCTGACCGATGCGCACGCCTTCGGGATTGTAGCCATAGGCGCCGAAGGGCGAGGTGCCGCCGGTGCCGATCCATTTCGAGCCACCCTGATGACGCCCCTTCTGTTCCTCGAGCCGCTGTTTCAGCGTCTCCATCAGCTTGTCGAAACCGCCAAGTGCTGCGACCAGCTTTTTCTCTTCCTCGGTCAGGTGCTTTTCAGTTAGGCGGCGCAGCCATTCCTCGGGAATGTCGGCGACATCGACGGCATCCGGGCCGCCCAAGGCCTCGACGCCCCTGAAAACATGCCCGAACACCTGGTCGAAGCGGTCGATGTGGCGCTCATCCTTCACCAGCGCGGTGCGGGCGAGGTAGTAAAAACCCTCGACATCGTAGTCGACCAGCCCGGCTTCCAGCCCCTCCAGCAACGACAGATATTCCCGCAGCGAAACGGGAACACGTGCGGCTTTCAGCTCGAGGAAGAAGGGGATGAACATAACCTATCCAACAAAGAGGAAAGTAGGCAGGACGCGAAACCATCGTCTGGCGGGCAATATGGGGAAGTCGATAAGGTCCTGGCGACCGAGCAGCAGGAGTTCCCGCAGGAAGCCGCCTCTCTCCTCCCGGTGGTTGCGATAGGCAGCCGCCAGCTCGTTCAGTTTAGCAGGCGTTTGCACCACCTCATCAGCTATGTTGTCACCGATTGCCCCCGCGACGGTGGAAACCGAGTTGGTCAGTTCGCTAAAATGTTCCGGGACGCAAAGAATCCGTTCGGTGTGCCCGAGTTCGTGCAGTTCGTAGTTCAACTGCCGACACAGACCATCCAGATGAGCATACTGATAGCGTGGATGAGCTGGGTCCAACAGGAATGCAACCTCCCTGCAATCAACGTCATGCGACAGATTGCCGAAGCTATACACCCAAGCCTCGGGATTGGCAGGTTCCCGTTGCCGCCACTCCTGCCAGAGAGGTCCAATCAGGCGCCGAAACGCTTGTTCGGGCAATTGCCAGTTGTCCGGTGCAGGCCAACTATGCCAACAGCCTTCAATTGCACCGATGAGATGCCGGACGACGGACAGTCGAATCTCGAATGGATCAGATACTATCTGTTCGATAAAGGCATCAAGTTGCGCGAAGGACTGCTTTCTTAGCCCGCGCTCCCGCAACTCGAGATATCCGATATAGCTGGCATAGAGCGGCTGGAACTCGCTTTCCTGCAAGACCGCGCTTATGTGTTTCAGAGCCTCAAACCGGTCAGCGTTCCAGATCAGCCTTGCGCGCTCTGCCGGCGATTTCATCAGAGCAGATCATACTCGATGAAGCCGGTGCGGCGCGCGACACGGTCGTAGAGCTTGCGCGCGGTGGCGTTGGTCTCGTGCGTCATCCAGTAGACGTTCTTGACGCCAATCTTGCCGGCCTCCTGCTTCACGGCTTCGATCAGGGCCGCCCCTATGCCCTTACCGCGCACATCCGGGTCGGCGAACAGATCCTGCAGGTAGCAGTTGTTTTTCTCCGACCAGCCGGAGCGATGGTAGAGATAATGGGTGAGGCCGACAGCCTTGCCGTCGAGCGTTGCGATAAAACCCTTCGGCTCGAATTCGCCTTCCGTGAACAGCCGTTTCCAGGTGAGGGCGTAAACCTCTTCCGGCAGCTTCGTCTCGTAGAAGGTCAGATAGTCGGTCCACAGGCGGCGCCAGTCGGCGTGGTCGGATTGCGCGAGCGGCCGGACGATGATTTCGGACATTTCTGGTTCCCTTCGATGCTTCGGCCCGAAGCTGCGTCAATGGCCGCTTGCCGGCAACGGTCCACAGCGTGGGAAAGCGCTGTTGCTGTCAGCCTAGCCCTGCCGTCTCGCCATGAAGGCAAGGCGCTCGAACAGATGCACGTCCTGCTCGTTCTTGAGCAGCGCGCCGTGCAGTTTCGGCAGGGCGTTCTTCGGGTCGGCGCGTAGATCCTCAGGCGCGGTGTCGTCGGCGACCAGAAGCCGGATCCAGTCGAGCGCCTCGGAGGTCGACGGCTTCTTCTTCAGCCCCGGCACCTCACGGATTTCGTAGAACTGGGTCAACGCCGCCCGCACCAGGTTCTGCTTGATGCCGGGATAGTGCACGTCGACGATTTTGTGCAGCGTGTCGACGTCGGGAAAGCGGATGTAGTGGAAGAAGCAGCGGCGCAGAAAGGCGTCCGGCAGTTCCTTCTCGTTGTTGGAGGTGATGATGACGATCGGCCTGACGGCGGCGCGGATGGTCTCGCCGGTCTCATAGACGAAGAACTCCATCCGATCGAGTTCCTGCAAGAGGTCGTTGGGGAACTCGATATCGGCCTTGTCGATCTCGTCGATCAGAAGCACGACCTTCTTGCCGGCGGCAAAAGCGTCCCAAAGCTTGCCGCGCTTGATGTAGTTCTTGATGTCGTTGAACCTGCCATCGCCGAGCTGGCTGTCGCGCAGGCGCGATACGGCGTCATACTCATAAAGGCCTTGCTGCGCCCGCGTCGTCGATTTGATGTGCCATTCGATGAGCTCCAGACCAAGTGCCGCCGCAACCTGGCGGGCAAGCTCCGTCTTGCCGGTGCCCGGCTCGCCCTTGACCAGTAGGGGCCGCTCCAGGGCGATCGCCGCGTTGACCGCCACCATCAGGTCCTTGTCGGCGACATAGGCCGCCGTGCCTTCGAAACGCATCTTTGCTCCTCGGTTCGTTCCGGGCGACCGTAAGGATGCGGCCCTGCCGGCGCAAGAGTGGGCAGGTGATGGCGAGCCGTGAGAACCGCAGGGAAAGAATGCCAACTCTCTGGTGCTCAGGGCACCATCGGCCTATATTGGACGAGACGGTCTGCGCTTCCCGGCAGGAGACACTTTTCCCCGGGGCCTTAACGATCCTTAGGGAGCTGTCCCTGGGAAGACCCGTGGGTTTTCTCACACGGCGCCCACCTACTTTGTAGGCACCCGGGATCGACCTCTCCACCGGTTGTGTGGATCGTCACCTACCGAAAAGGCCATATTGGGCGGATTTTGTCGTCGCGCCACTTTGTGCGGGCTCACGAATGAAAAAGTTCGCTCCGCTGTTTGTCGTTTGCGCATGATCTTGTCACCGAACCGCTGACACTTCGGTGGATCATGCGGTAGAAAACGTCGCTCCTAAAACTCCATCCAAATCTGACCTTTTCTACCGTGGTTACATGACATCCTTAAAAGACCTGAAAAAACAGCTGCGCAAGGAAGCACTTGGACGCCGCGATGCGCTCAATGAATTCTGGCGGGTGGAAGTCGCGCTGGAAATGGCCGAGACGGCGCGCGATCAGATTGCCTTCGAGCCCGGCCAGGTTGTTTCCGGCTTCTGGCCAATGCGCTCGGAGGTTGACGTGCGGCCGCTGATGTTCGCCATGCGCGAGAAAGGCGCGAGGCTTTGCCTGCCTGCCATTCTCGACAAGACCACCATCGTCTTTCGCGAACTGGTGCGCGGCGCGCCGATGGTCGAGATGGGCTTTGGCACGGTCGGCCCGCACGAAGAGGCCGAGGTGCTCGACCCCTCGGTGATGCTGGTGCCGCTCGCCGCTTTCGACAAGCGTGGCCATCGCATCGGCTATGGCGCCGGCTATTATGACCGTGCCATCGCCAGGCTGGTCGACAAGGGAAAGCCGCCGCGGCTGATCGGAATTGCCTTCGACTGCCAGGAGGTCGCTCTGGTGCCCGACGAAGACCATGATGTCATCATCCCGGAAATACTCACCGAGAGCGGGTTGCGCCGCTTCACGCCAGAATTGTAGATAGTTCTTTGGAACGCATGATCTTTGCCGAAAAGTCATGCAACTTTTCGGGATCAAGCGCAGATGAGACTTCTCTTTCTCGGCGACATGGTCGGCAAGACGGGCCGCACGGCGGTATGGGAACAGCTGCCCGGCCTGATCTCCGACTTCAAGCTCGATTTCGTCATCGTCAATGGCGAGAACGCCGCCGGCGGTTTCGGCATCACCGAAGAGATCTTTCGCGAGACCATCGCGGCCGGCGCCGATGTCGTGACCACCGGCAACCATGTCTGGGACCAGCGCGACGCACTCGCCTTCGCGCCACGTGAAGAGCGCTTCCTGCGGCCGTCCAATTTTCCCAAGGGCACGCCCGGACGCGGCTCCGGCGTTTACATCGCCAGAGGCGGCGCGCGCGTGCTGGTCGCCAACATCATGGGCCGGGTGTTCATGCATCCCGAACTCGACGATCCGTTCCAGGCTGGCGAGCGCGAGCTTGCCGCCTGTCCGCTCGGCGAACAAGCGGATGCGGTGGTCATCGACTTCCACGCCGAGGCGACCTCGGAAAAGATGTGCTTCGCGCATTTTGTAGACGGCCGCGCCAGCCTCGTCGTCGGCACCCACACGCACCAGCCGACCGGCGATCACCAGATCCTGAACGGCGGCACCGGCTACATCTCCGATGCCGGCATGTGCGGCGACTACGATTCCTCGCTTGGCATGGACAAGGAGGAGCCGCTCAACCGGTTCCTGTCGAAAGTGCCGAAAGGGCGTTTCGAGGCAGCGACCGGACCGGCGACATTGTGTGGTGTCGGCGTCGATATTTCCGACCGCACGGGACTGACCGAGCGGATCGCGCCGTTTCGTCGCGGGCCGCGGCTCGAAGAAACGGCTCCGTCCTTCTGGTCGTGATATTGATATGCTGGAGTATAGTACCTAACTGGCGACGAAACTGCTCTAGATCGCAGAGGGGACGACCTCCATGCAGCTCGTTGAATTCCTGGCGCCGCATTTTCAATTCATTTCTGATCCAACCGCCTGGGTCGCGTTATTGACGCTCGTGGTGCTTGAGATTGTACTCGGCATCGACAATCTGATTTTCATCTCGATCCTGACCAACAAGCTGCCCGAGGGGCAGAGGGCCCGTGCCCGCCGGCTCGGCATCTCGGCGGCGCTGATCATGCGGCTGGTGCTGCTCGCAACCATCTCGATCATCGTCCAACTGACGACGCCGGTGTTCACGGCGCTAGGCCATGGTTTCTCCTGGCGCGACCTGATCCTGATCGCCGGTGGCCTGTTCCTGGTGTGGAAGGCGACCAAGGAAATCCATCACACCGTCGATCCCGAGGATCACCAGGACGCGATGTTGGGCGAGACGCTCAAGATCTCGCTTGCCGGTGCGATCTTCCAGATCCTGCTGCTCGACCTCGTCTTCTCGATCGATTCCATCATCACCGCCGTTGGCATGACCGACGAGATCGTCATCATGTACGTCGCCGTGATCGCGGCAGTCACAGTGATGATGCTGGCCGCCGGGCCGCTGGCGGACTTCATCGCCAGGAACCCGACCATCGTCATGCTGGCGCTGGGATTCCTCTTGATGATCGGCATGACGCTGATCGCCGACGGCATGGGCTATCATGTGCCCAAGGGCTACATCTACGCGGCGATGGGTTTTTCGGCGCTGGTCGAAGGGCTCAACATGCTGGCGCGCAGCCGGAAGAAGTCGAAGTCCGGCGGCGGACACTGAGTTTTGAGTGGGTTGTACGCTCAGCATCATCGACCGGCTGAATCGCATCTCGAAGGCTGAACGCGACCGGAAAATCTCCGGATTGGGGGAATGTCGCGGGTTCTGTGCCCCCGCGCCATGGCGCGGCTGGACGAATTGAGCCGATTTATCTATAAGCCGGCCATTCCGAGATAGAGTGCCCTGCGTCCTGACGGACACGCCAGAGGCGTTCTGAAATTTGTATCAGAGCATTTTGCAAAACGCCCGGTGGAGTTCACCTGGCTGCCGATGCTCTAGCCGAACACGACAGGGGTGCCATGGCTGGCCATTCACAGTTCAAGAACATCATGCACCGCAAGGGCCGCCAGGACGCGGTGCGGTCGAAAATGTTTTCCAAGCTGGCGCGCGAAATCACCGTCGCCGCCAAGGCCGGTACGCCCGATCCGGCGATGAACCCGCGCCTGCGCCTTGCCGTCCAGAACGCCAAGGCTGTGTCGATGCCGAAGGACAACATCCAGCGCGCCATCAACAAGGCGTCGATGGGCGATGCCGAAAACTACGAAGCCGTGCGCTATGAAGGTTATGGTCCCGGCGGCGTGGCGCTAATCGTCGAGGCGCTGACCGACAACCGCAACCGTTCGGCCTCCAATGTGCGTGCAGCCTTCACCAAGGCCGGTGGGGCGCTCGGCGAAACCGGTTCGGTTTCATTCATGTGGAACCGGGTCGGGGAGATCTACTATCCGGCCTCCGCCGGCAGTGCCGACAAGGTCATGGAGGCGGCCATCGAGGCCGGTGCCGATGATGTCGAGTCGGACGAGGAAGGCCACACCATCTACTGTTCCTTCGAGAATCTCGGCGAAGTGTCCAAGGCACTGGAAGCTTCGCTCGGCGAAGCGGAATCGGTAAAGCCTATCTGGCAGCCGCAGAACAATGTTCCGGTCGACGAGGAACGCGCCCAGTCGCTGATGAAGCTGGTTGCCACGCTCGAGGACGACGACGACGTGCAAAGCGTGTACGCCAACTTCGAAGTCGACGACGAGACCTTGGCCAAGCTCAGCGCGGCGTGAGCGACCAGGTATGAGCGGAGCTCAACCTGGGATGAGCGAGAAGCCGCTGCCCGCCATCCGCATCACCTATTGCACGCAATGCCAGTGGTTGCTGCGCGCCGGCTGGATGGCGCAGGAGCTGCTCTCCACCTTCGGCACCGATCTCGGCGAAGTGACGCTGGTGCCCGGCACTGGCGGCATCTTCACCATCTCCTGCAACGAGGTGCTGGTCTGGGATCGCAAGCGCGACGGCGGCTTTCCCGATGCGGCGAAGCTGAAGCAACTGATGCGCGACGTCATCGACCCCGACCGCGATCTCGGCCATTCCGATCGCAAGGGCCACAAGTCAAAAGACCCCACTTAAGCTGCGTTGATATTCAGGCGATGCCGGCCTGCAAATTATGGTTTCCCGCGCTTCCGATGCTCGCGTACCCAAGTGACCTGAATCTCAACACACCTTTCTGCCCTCACTGCCATGCGAATATGAAGCAGCCCAGGGCGACGATGGCGGTGACGGCGCGGACGTGGTTCCACATCACCCAGTCCCTGAGATAGCCGGTCCAGACGGCGCCGCCATTGCTGCTGGCCGGATCGACAGCGGCCAACGCATCGTTGAGCGGTACGTTGAAGACCATGGTCACGATCGGATTGCCGACAAGATAGATCAGCGCGCCGGCGAGCAGCCAGGACGAGCCCGGCTGGCTCCAGCCGACGACCGCGCCGGCGATGAGCACGAGGCAGACCAGTCCGGTGCCGAAAAGTGCCGTCATGAAGGTTGGCGTGATGACGGTGATGTTGATCGAATTCATGGCGGCAATGCCGCCCGCCGCCGGGAGGCGGGCGAGCGCCGGCATGACGAAATTGGAAAAGGCGAAGAACACACCGCCGACGACGCCGGCGCCGATCGCGGCGATGAAGGTGAGGATGGGGAGAGATTTCGCGATCATGTCAGTTGCTCCAGATTTGGGTGGCGGCGGTTTCGGTTGCGTAGGCGGCGAAGTCTTTCCGGCGCGGCCGAGCACGCGCTGGACGCCATCGGTGAGTGTTGCGGTCACCGAGCATTTGCGCTTCAAAACATGAGCAGTCCTCATATTTGCAAAACGTGATAAACCCTCGTATTTTGCGAGTCAAGCGATCTCCGGTGATAGGCGTTTGTTGGAGACAGTCATGGAAGGCATACCGGCCAACGAGCAGATCGCTTCACCGCGCCGGGCGCCGAGCCAGCAGCGCAGCCGCGAGCGGGTCGAGCGCATGTTGGCCGCGGCCTCGGCGCTGATTGCCGAGCAGGGCAGCGATGCCATGCGAATGGGTGAAGTGGCTGAACGGGCAGGGGTATCGATCGGCTCACTCTACCAGTTCTTTCCAGACAAGCGGGCGATCGTCTGGGCGCTGGCCGAGCGCTACACCGCCGAAAGCCAGGCCTGCATCTCGGCGACACTCGCCGGCGTCAGTGACGCTGAAGGGTTGCGACGGGCGTTTTCGGAGTTGGTCGATATTTATTATCGGCTGTTCCTGGCCGAGCCGGTGATGCGCGACATCTGGTCGGGCACGCAGGCCGACAAGGCGCTGCGCCAACTCGGACTCGCCGACAGTCGAGCCAATGCCGAATTCCTCGTCGCGGTGCTGAAGCGCTTACGTCCCGGCGCCGATCCGGTCTCCCTGGAGACCACCGCGTTTCTGGTCTGGCAAATGGGCGAGGCGGCGATGCGGCTGGCGATCTCCGTCGACCGCGAGGAAGGCGACAGGCTGGTCGCCGCCTACAAGCGCATGGCACTCAGGGAATTGCTGGGCGAATAGACAGTTGAGCTTCCTATCGCGTTAACAGTTGGCGGAACCGCCAGGGGCGGCGCTCCTCTCCCCGTATAGTGACGGGGAGAAAGGAGTTCTGCCCAACAAAAAACCCGCCACGAGGGCGGGTTTCTCGAATTCTGCAGGCGCAACTGGCTTAGAGGCCGAAACCTTCGAAGCGCTTCTTGAACTTCGACAGGCGGCCGCCGCGGTCGAGCAGGGTCTGCTGGCCGCCGGTCCAGGCCGGATGGGTGGTCGGGTCGATATCGAGATTCATCGTATCGCCTTCCTTGCCCCAGGTCGAACGGGTGATGTATTCGGTGCCGTCGGTCATGACGACCTTGATGGTGTGGTAGTCGGGATGGATAGCGGTCTTCATGGCTCTGTTCCTGGCTTGCCGGCGCGGCGGACGGGCATAAGCCTGCGTCGATGCGCCCCTTTTTAAAACTCGAAGCCGCAGCTATTGCAGAGCCACGGCTTCTAAAACGGTCGGCGTGCCTATACATCAGCCGAAATTGAATCACAAGGCCGCGGCAAGCGCATATTGAGGCGCATGCATCACAAGGCGGCTAGAGGAAACACCGGTATGGCGCAAACCAGCAGCGCAGAGGAGCGCAGACGCTCGCTCAAGCCGCTCCGGCGCCTGTTCCCCTATATCGGGCACTATCGCACGCTGGTCGTCGGCGCCGTCATCTCGCTGGTCATCGCGGCGGCAACGACATTGACGCTGCCGCTGGCGGTAAGGCGGATGATCGATCACGGTTTCTCCTCGCCCAGCACCACCTTCATCGCTGAATATTTCGCCGCATTGGTGGCGATGGCCGCGGTGCTGGCCGCGGCATCGGCAGGCCGCTACTATTTCGTCATCACGCTCGGCGAGCGCGTCGTCGCCGATATCAGGCGCGATGTCTTTGCCCATGTGACGATGCTGTCGCCGTCCTTCTTCGACACCGCCCAGTCGGGCGAGATCGTGTCGCGGCTCGCCGCCGACACCACACAAGTCAAATCGGCGGTAGGCGCAACAGCGTCGGTCGCGCTGCGCAACGTCATCCTGGGCCTTGGCGCTGTGGGAATGATGGTGGTCACCAGCCCGAAACTATCCGGCCTGGTCATAGCAGCCATTCCCATCATCGTGCTGCCGCTGGTCGCCTTTGGCCGCTCGGTGCGGCGCAAGTCGCGGCAGGCGCAGGACACGCTTGCGGACGCGACAGCCTATGCCAGTGAGCAGATCGGCGCGGTGCGCACGCTGCAAGCCTTCACCAACGAAAATCTGGTCACCGGGCGCTTCTCCGGCGCGGTGGAGGCTGCGTTCGATGCGGCGCGCGCCTCGATCTTCGCGCGCTCGTTCCTCACCTTCTTCGCCATTTTCACCATCTTCTCGTCCGTCGTGGCGGTGCTGTGGTTCGGCTCGCGCGACGTGCTCGCAGGCAATCTGTCGCCGGGCACGCTCGGGCAGTTCCTGCTTTATTCGGTGTTCGCCGCCGGGGCGCTCGGCGCGCTGTCGGAAGTCTGGGGCGAACTTGCGCAAGCAGCGGGCGCGGCCGAACGGCTGACCGAGATCCTGGCCGAGAAGCCGGCGATCCAGGCGCCGGCCGAGCCGAAGCCGCTGCCGGCGGTCGCCAAGGGCGCGATCGTCTTCGACGACGTCTCCTTCTCCTATCCGGCAAGGCCCGACCGCGCAGCCGTCCACGGCCTGAGTTTTTCGGTCAAGCCCGGCGAGAAGGTGGCCATCGTCGGTTCCTCGGGGGCCGGCAAGAGCACGGTGTTCTCGCTGATCCTGCGCTTCTACGATCCCGAAACCGGCAAGGTCATGATCGATGGCGTCGACGTGCGCGAGGCCGCTCCGGTTGCGGTGCGCGAGCGCATCGCCATCGTGCCGCAGGATGTCACCATCTTCGCGGCCAGCGCGCGCGACAATATCGGCTTCGGCCGCCCGGGCGCCAGCGAGGCCGCGATCGAGGCGGCGGCCAAGGACGCGCTGGCCGACGAATTCATCCTCAAGCTCGAGAACGGCTACGACAGCCAGGTCGGCGAGCGCGGCGTGATGCTGTCTGGCGGCCAACGCCAGCGTGTGGCGATCGCGCGCGCCATCCTGCGCGACGCGCCGATCCTGCTGCTCGACGAAGCCACCTCGGCGCTCGACGCTGAAAGCGAGACGCTGGTGCAGATGGCGCTGGAACGGCTGATGCAGGGCCGCACGACCATCGTGATCGCGCACCGTTTGGCGACAGTGCTGAAGGCCGACAGGATACTGGTCATGGATGGCGGCCGTATCGTCGAGGAAGGCACGCACCAGAGCCTGGTCGCCAAGGGCGGCATCTATGCCCGGCTGGCCAAGCTGCAATTCGAGACCGGCGCCAGCGCTTTCAGGGGCGCGGCGGAATAAGGAATTTCCGATAACGCTCAGTTCGCCTCGGTTTCGGCGTAGCCGAAATTGTAACTCCAGGAGGCGTTGTCGGCCATCTTCCTGCGCGACTTCAGATAAGGGCCGATCTCCTTGGCGGGAACCCGGTCCCCGATCGCCTTGAAAAACCAGTCGACCTGAAACTCCGTCGGCGCGCTCGACCAGCGCGCCTTGAAGGCGACAAAGGGCGTGATCACGTCGTTGGACTTCTCGGGGCCGACAAACTCGGCCTTCAGGTTGTGGACGGTACACTGATGGCGCTTGAACATCGGACTGCCGAGCCAGACTGGGCCGGTCCTGCCGACCATATCCGGCTCCGGCAGATTGCTGATGCCGACATCGGCCTTGAGCGGGAAGTTCTTGATGAGATCATCGGCATCGAGATCGCCAGCGGAAAGCTCGTAGGATTCGACCGTCGTGACGATGTTGCGGTCGCGGTCGTCATCTGTCGACAACGGCGCCAGGCTGTTCATGCCTGGATACTGCCGGTTGTAATACTGGAGATAGTCATCGGCGAGCTTGGTGGCGGATGACGAAACCAGCCTGTAGCGCATGCTGTCGGCATCCGCGCCGCTATAGGTCGTGCGCACCGTCAGCTTCAGCGCTTCGCCCTTGAGTTTGGGAAAGTCGAACGCCTCGCTGACGAAGGTGGTAGGCTCGAAAAGCTCCTTGCGCTCCATCTTTTCCATCCGCGCGCTACCGGCGACAATCGGCAGGGCGAAGCCATAGTCGGGTGGAACGAGATTCTCGGCCCTGCCGCCCTGCAGGTAATTGTTCGCGTCGATCCAGTAGACCTGGCTTTTGATCGTTGCCCTGACGATGACGTGATCGAAGGCACGGATGGTCGGCACCATCTCGCCAAGTGCCAGCCCGCCGTCGAGATCGGTCAGGGCCGGATCGGCCTGAACGCCGAGGCGGCGCAGGCTGGAGGCGAGAAGCAAGGCCTTGTCCTTGCAATCGCCGAAGCCGCTGGCGATCACCGTGCTCGGACTGCGGGGAATGTAGGAGCCGCGGCCCATGGACAGGCTCACATAGTGGATGGTGTCCTGGACCAGCCGCATCGCATCGATCCGGGCGCCTGGGGTGCCCTTGTGGATTTCGGTGTCGGCCATGGCCGGCGCGCAGAAAATCGCCAAGGCAATCAAGACGAAAAGCCGTGTGATCGCAGAAGATGTCACCGGAAAGCACCCCAGCCCGCATGATCCGCAAGTCTCGCAAGACACTGTCGGATACCACCAGTGATAGAAAAGTAGAGGCGATCCCGCAAGGCTGCCGTCCTGCAAGGATGCCTCATTGCATTCCTGTTCGACGGCAGCCGCCGCAGGTCAGCGCAAGCGGGATGGCACGACGGCCGATCTTATCCGCCGTAGCGCTGCTTCAGATGATTGACGAAATACACGGCGTTGAGCCTTTCGCCGGTGGCGCGTTCGAGCAGGTCCGGCGTCGACCAGCGCGACCCCTGCGACCAAATCTTCCTGCGGCGCCAGTCATTGATGGCCGCGAAATTCCCCTTGGCAAGGTCGTCGTCGGCGGAAGGATGCTCCCGCCTCAGCGCGGCCCATTGCTGCGCCGCCATCATCGCCCCCAGCGTATAGGAGGGGAAGTAGCCGAAGGCGGCACCCGGCCAATGGACGTCCTGCATTGGCCCGTCGGCCGGATTGTCGATGGTGGAGAGACCGAGATAGTCGCGCATCTTGGCGTCCCAGGCTTCCGGCAGTTCGGCAACCTCCAGCCCGCCCGAGACCAGCTCCTGCTCAAGCTCGTAGCGCAGGATGACATGCAAGGGATAGGTCACCTCGTCGGCGTCGACGCGGATCAGGCCGCGCTCGACGCGATGCACATGCGGCAGGATGTCGTCGAGCGACCAGGCCTCGCCGAGATGCTTTTCCACCACCGGCAGCGCCCAGCGCCAGAAGGCAGGATTGCGGCCGATCTGCTTTTCGACGAACAGGCTCTGGCTTTCATGCACGGCCATGCCGCGTGCCTTGCCGAGCGGCCAGTGCGACCATGCTTTCGGCAGGTTCTGTTCGTAGAGCGCATGGCCGGTCTCGTGCAGCACGCCCATCAGAGCCGACAGGAAATCCGATGTCTTGTAACGGGTGGTGATGCGCACGTCGCTGGGCACACCGCCGCAGAAGGGGTGGTGCGACACAGACAACGAGCCGTGCGTGAGGTCGAAACCGACCGCCGCCATCATCGCAAGGCCGAGTTCGCGCTGGCGATCTAGCGGATAGGTGCCCGAAAGCGGCTTCAGCGGATGTTTGCGCAGCCGCGCGTCCTGTATCGCCAACGCCTCCGGCACGAACCCTTTGAGGAAGGCTTTCAGGTCGGCGAAGACGGGGGTGATGTCGGCGGTGCGGTTGCCGGGGTCGTATTGCTCCATCAGCGCGTCATAGGGGGCTAGGCCGAGCACGTCGGAGCGCAGGGCCGCTTCTTCGCGCACCAGCGCCACCACGCCCTCGAGCGCCGGCTGGAAGCCTGCCCAGTCGTTCTTGGCGCGCAGGTCGCGCCACAGTTGCTCGCAGCGCATGCGTGCGGTCGTGAGGCGTTCGACGAATTCGACCGGCAGGCAGGTCAGGTTGGTATATTGCCGGCGCAACTCGGCGAGAGCCGCGCGCTGCTCGTCGTCGAGCGCCTCGCTTTCGGCCGCGGCGATCCAGTCGGATATTTCCGGCGCGGTCGCCCTGGTGTGGTACATGCCGGCAAGTGCCGCCATCGCCTCGGCACGCTTCTCACCACCGCCGACCGCCATGTGGGTCGCTTCGTCGGCGCCGAGGATGGCAAGCGCGTGCTCGAGCGCTTCGAGCTTGTGGCCGAGGTCGTCGAGTTTGTGAAAGGACATGGCGGCTTCCGTGGTTGAGGACGGCGCGAAAAGACACCAACGCAAATGCGTTGGCAACCCTCAGATGCCGTCCGGCGGGTGCTCCTTGCACGGTCT
The DNA here is from genome assembly GCF_006441275.1 of Mesorhizobium sp. B2-4-17. NCBI lineage: Bacteria > Pseudomonadati > Pseudomonadota > Alphaproteobacteria > Hyphomicrobiales > Phyllobacteriaceae > Mesorhizobium > Mesorhizobium sp. B2-4-17. Next base: position 39,146 of record NZ_VFUX01000012.1, read on the forward strand.
ATGCCGTGCATGAAATGCTGCCGGCAACACGGGAAGGGGAGCATATGATCGGCAACATAGTGGTCGGGCTGGTGGCCTTGCTCCATGTCTACATCGTCTATCTCGAAATGGTGCTCTGGGACACGCCGCGCGGGCACAAGACATTCCGCCTGACGCCGGAATTCGCCAGTGCCTCGAAGGTGCTCGCCGCCAATCAGGGCCTCTACAACGGTTTTCTCGCTGCCGGCCTGATCTGGGGGCTCTATCTCGGCGCCGCCGGCTTTCAGATCAAGGTTTTCTTTCTGCTGTGCGTGGCCATTGCAGGCCTCTACGGCGGCGCAACGGTCGGCCGCAAGATCCTGCTTGCCCAGACCGTGCCGGCGGCGATCGCCCTGATTGCGATCTGGCTCGGCTGGTGAGGAAAAGGACGCCCGCGGGATTGGGGTCCCGAAGGCGCCAGGTGGTCCCTTCCTCTTGGACCTTTGCGAACAAGGAATTCCTCAGCCGTTCGGATAGTTCCCGCCGTCGGCGCCGTCGCCGATCATGAAGCCGCTGCCGGTATCGACCCTCAGCCTCTGGTCGACATTGTCGAGACGGCGCAGCAGATCATGGTATTGGGCGGCCGGTATCCTGCCATGATCCGATGCGGCGATCCTCTCGGCCGCCTGGCTGATGCGGGCGGTGCGCATTTCCAGGCGTTCCGCCACGGCCGGGGTGATGCTGTTGGCGTCCCTGGCGTCCACAATGCCCTGGTGGACACCTTGTACCTGTCCGATAAGGCCCTCGATGCGCGGGCCGGTCATGTCGGTCGGATCGGTCGCGTCGAGCGCGCCCTTGTGATGGCCTGCGGCATAGGCGCCCGCCAGCGGGGCGGCGATGAGAATCGCGGTGAGGGTTGCAATCTTGAGAGATGCTGAAGAGCGCATGACGGCGCCTCCTTTTACATGGGAAGGGAGCGGTCTTGCCACTCCGCGTCCCGGACGCGGGCCGTCCGGTTCCGTCGCGTCGCGATGGGAGGCATCGCCGGCGGTTCTCGGCCCTGCGCAGCAAGCTAGGAGCGCTCCGGTGCGAAGTGTAATTAAAAAAAGATAATCTTTTCAGCCCTTGCCGGATTCAATGTGCGCGCTAGAGTTGAGGCGGTGAACAAGTTCGCGTGACTTTTAAGTGATGAGTAGTCACCGTTCGGTGAGCTTCAGTTCAATGCGGCGGTTCTTGTTGCGCGCCTCGTCGGTATTGGCGGGATCAAGTGGCTGGAATTCACCGAAGCCGGCGGCGACCAGCCGGTTGGCCGGCACGCCATTCTCGATCAGGAACTTGACCACCGAGGTCGAACGCGCCGTCGACAGCTCCCAGTTGTCGCGGTAGCGGCCAGTACCCGAGAGCGGCTTGTTGTCGGTATGGCCGTCGACACGCAGCACCCAGTTGATCTCGGGCGGGATTTCCTTCTGCAACTCGATGATGGCGTCGGCGAGTTTCTTCATCTCGACCTTGCCGGCGTCGTTGATCACCTCGGAGCCGGTCGGAAACAGCACCTCGGACTGGAAGACAAAGCGGTCGCCGACGATGCGGATATTTTCGCGGTCGGCGAGGATTTCACGCAGGCGCCCGAAGAAATCGGAGCGGTAGCGGTTCAGTTCCTGAACACGCTGCGCCAGTGCCACGTTCAGGCGGCGGCCGAGATCGGCGATCTTGGTGTTGGAATCGCGGTCGCGGGTCTCGGAAACGTTGAGCGCATCTTCCAGCGCTCCGATCTGCTTGCGGAGCGCGGCGATCTGCTGGTTGAGGATCTCGACCTGGCTCAGCGCCTGCTGACTGATCTGGCGCTGGCTGTCGAGTTCGCCCGACAGGGCGACCGCGCGCTGGTTGGCCGCGTCGCCGGCTCCCGCGCCTTGTGCCAAAAGCTGCTCGAGCCGGCTCTTTTCCGCCTGCGCCGCCGAAAGCGACGCCTGCAGGTTGGCCAGCGAATCCTCCTTGTCCTGCGTCGTCGACCGCTCCAGCGCCAGGAGCTGCGTCAGTTCGTTGATCTGCGAGTTGAGGCGGTTAAGCACGGCGTCCTTGCCGGAAATCTCGCGGCCGAGCAGGAACTGCGCCAGCACGAAAACGGTGAGCAGGAACATGATCGCCAGAAGCAGCGTCGACAGCGCGTCGACAAAGCCCGGCCAGTAGTCGATGCGGCGATCCGTACGCCGGCCCCTGGCGAGCGCCATGTCAGTGCACCCCGGGCTTCTTCAGGGCATCGGCGATCTTTTCCAGCGTGTTGCGCATCGCCTTCTGCTCGTCTGACTGGGCCTCGACCCAGTCGCGCATGATCTGCTGCTCGGACCGCATGTTCTTGACCAGGCCGGAAATGCCGTCGGCGAGATTGGCCATGGCGGTGGCGACGCGCGGGTTGGAGCCGCCGCCATTCTCCTGCAGGCTGCGCAGCCGCTCCGACAACAGACGGATTTCATCGGAAGGTTCGGCCTTGGCAGGATCGGAGACGACGATATCGGACGACAGATCGGTGACCGAGGACAGCCAGTTCTCAAGCTCGGTGTAGAAGCGGGTCTGGGCGCGGCCCGCCTGCAGGTCGAGGAAGCCGAGCACGAGGGAGCCGGACAGGCCGAACAGCGAGGACGAGAAGGCCGTGCCCATGCCGGCCAGCGGCGCCGACAGCCCCTGCTTGAGGGATTCGAGCACCGCGGCCGCGTCTCCGGTGCCGGGATCAAGCGATTCGATGGTCTCGCGGATCGAGCCGATCGTGTTCAACAGGCCCCAGAAGGTGCCGAGCAGGCCGAGGAACACCAGCAGCCCGACCAGGTAGCGCGAGGTGTCGCGGCTTTCGTCGAGGCGCGTGGCGATCGAATCGAGCATGGTGCGCATCGAAGAGGTCGAGAAGGCCATGGTCGCGGAGCGGCCGATCATCGCTTTCATCGGCGCCAGCAGCACCGGTTCGGTCGTCTCCGAGCCGGCACGGAAGGAGTTGACCCAGCGCACCTCGCGAAACAGCCGCCCGACCTGGGCGAAGGCGAGCAGGATACCGACCACCAGCACGCCGATGATCAGCCCGTTGAGCCCGGGATTGGTGACGAAAGCCGTCGAGACCTGCCGCGTCAGGATGGCGGCGATGAAGGCTACGATGGCAAGGAAGATGACCATGGTCAGCAGAAAAACCTGCGGACTCGACAATTTATGCGGATCGTAGATCAGTACGTCGGAGCGCCTGCCCATGCCGAAGGATCTGAGAAAAGCCATCCGTGCCCCGTTTCCGATGCCGCTGCCGCCGATCACGTAGTTCGCGACTCTAAACGGAATTGTGACCAAATTGAATGGCGCTTGGCAATATTGCCTTGGCGCAAGTTTGCAGCTCGGAAACCGAATTTGGTTTCCAGGATCAAAGGCGGTTGATGACCAGACAGTCGACCATGGCCGCCAGATGCAGGCCGGCGCCGGTGACGACGAAGCCGTGCCACAACGCGTTGTGGAAGCGTAGCCCTTTCCAGGCGAAGAAAATGACGCCGCAGGAATAGACGACGCCGCCGGCGGCGATGAGCACGATCGACGTGGCTGGCAACGTTTCGACCAGTGGCTTGACCAGAATGATGCCGCTCCAGCCGATGGCGAGATAGAAGCCGATCGCCAGCCGGTCGAAGCGGCCGGGGAAAAACACCTTTATGGCGATGCCTGTCGCCGCCGCGATCCAGACCAGCGCGATCATCCCGCTGGCCAGCGGCGAGCCACCGAGCTGGGCCAGAAAAGGCGTGTAGGTGGCGGCGATCAGAAGATATATCGCAGCGTGATCGAAGCGCCGCAGGACCCATTTGACCGGTGAGGACACCGGCCACAGATTGTAGATCAGCGACACCGACAGAACGGTGAGCAGCGAAACGACATAGAAGGCGGCGGCGATGTATTCGCCCGGCCCGACCCGAAACGCCGCCAGCGCCAGCAGTGCCGAGCCGGCCGCGATCGCCAGCACGATGCCGACAGCGTGGACGATGCCGTCGGCGATCATCTCGGCGCGCGAATAGTGCCAGCGTCCGATGAACGGAATATCGGGTTGCGGCGGTGTGTTGGTCATCTCACGTCCTGTGTCACCCCGTATCTGGGAAACCGCCGGACAGTATTTCAAGCTTTGTTTGCGGTTTTGCGACTGCGGCGCTTCAACGCGGCGGCAGCGGCTTTTTCACCGTCTTCAGCAGCGCGCGCTGGATGATCTCGTTGCCGGCGACGACCGAACCGTTGTCCAGCATGTCCTGCCCGCCATCCATGTCGGAGACGAAGCCGCCCGCCTCGCGGATCAGCAGCAGGCCGGCGGCGATATCCCAGGCCGACAGGCCGGTTTCCCAGAAGCCGTCCATACGGCCGGCGGCGACATAGGCGAGATCGAGCGAGGCTGAACCAAGGCGCCTGACACCGGAGACCTCGGCCATGACGTGGCGCAATTCAATCAGGAAATTGCCGTGCTGGCCGCGCCCCAGATGCGGCACGCCGCAGCCGATCACGGCGTCGACCAGCTTGGCGCGGCCGGCGACGCGCAGGCGGCGGTCATTCAGGAAGGCGCCGCCGCCGCGTTCGGTCGTATAGAGCTCGTCCATGGCCGGATTGTAGATGACGCCGGCAACGATCTGGCCCTGGCGCTCCAGCGCGATCGAGACGGCGAAAAGCGGAATGCCGTGCAGGAAATTGGTGGTGCCGTCGAGCGGATCGACGATCCAGCGGTGCTGACTGTCTTCGCCGGCGACCGTGCCACGCTCTTCCATCAGGAAGCCATAGCCCGGGCGCGCCTTCGACAATTCGGCGAAAACGATGTCCTCGGCCTTGCGGTCGGCCTGGCTGACATAGTCGCCCGGACCCTTCATCGAGACCTGCAGGTTCTGGACCTCGCCGAAGTCGCGCGACAGCGAGCGGCCGGCCTTCATTGCGGCCTGGACCATGACGTTGAGAAGGGCTGAGCGTGCCATAGAGTTTCTTCCTGCTGCCGCGCTTTAAACTTTGTCCTGATGCATGTCGGTGACCCAAAACCGGGGCCACTTTTGGGCGACATGCATCAGTCGGCGCGGCGCACGTAAGTGATTTCGTTGGTGTCGACGATGATGCGTTCGCCGGCGCCGATGAAGGGCGGCACCAGAACGCGGATGCCGTTTTCCAGCACCGCTGGCTTGTAGGAGGATGCCGCCGTCTGGCCCTTCACCACGGGATCGGCCTCGGTGATGGTCAGCGTTACATAGTCGGGAAGCGAAATGCCGATCGGCCTCTCCTCGTAGAGCTGCACCGTCACCATCATGCCGTCCTGCAGGAACGCGGCGCGGTCGCCGACGAAGTCCTTGTTCAGCTCGAGCTGTTCGTAGCTTTGGGTGTCCATGAACACCAGCGCGTCGTCCTGCTCGTAGAGGAAGGAAAAATCCTTGAGATCAAGCCGGATCTGCTCGACCGTCTCGGCTGAGCGGAAGCGCTCGTTAAGCTTGGTGCCGTTGATGAGATTCTTCAGCTCGACCTGGTTGTAGGCGCCGCCCTTGCCGGGCTTGACGGTGTTGGTCCTGACCGCCACCCAGAGTCCGCCATCGTGCTCGATGACGTAGCCGGGACGGATTTCGTTGCCATTGATCTTGGCCATGATGGGATGATCCGGGAATGAGACGGTCGCTGGGAAAAAGCGATTTCGGGCTCCCAAGACCACAAAACACCCGAAGAGGCAAGGGAGCGAGCGGGCAGGGAGCGGCGCCGTGCGGTGCACGGGCCGTCAGGGCAGGCGATTTGCCTTCTGCAGCGCCTGCTTGGTCTGGTCGTCGTCCAAGCCTTGCAGGAAATCGTCCATCTCGGAATCGATGAGGCCGGCGCGGCGGGCGACGATGTACCAGGCGCCGGCCAGCACCAGATCAGGATCGGTGCCGATGCCTTGCATGTAGAGTTTCGCCAGGCGGTTCTGGGCGGCGACATTGCCGCCCTCGGCGGCCTGCTTGGTCCAGCCGAAGGCAGACTTCAGGTCGCGCGGGCCGCCGCGGCCCTCGATCATCCAGGCGGCGAGATCGATCTGCGCGGTATCGTAGTTCTGCCGCGCGGCCTGCGCCAGCAGGCGCCTTGCCTGGGCGTCGTCGTGCGGCTTGCCGCCGACGCCGTTGGCATAGACCTGGGACATGGCATATTGGGCATCGGCGAGGCCGGTCGCGGCGGCGCGTTCATAATAGGAGACCGCCTTGGTCAAGCCAGCATCGCCGGGATCCTGCTGCACCAGCATCTGCGCGAAATTGAACTGCGCCAGCTGGTTGCCGGCTTCGGCGGCCGCCTGCATCAGCGCATAGGCCTCCTTCGTGTCCTTCTTAACGTAGCGGCCGTCGAGCAGCATCAGCGCATATTGGAACTGCGATTCCGGCACGCCCTGCTCAGCGGCGCGCGCATACCATTTCGCGGCTTCGGCCGCGTTCAGCGGGACACCCAAGCCACGCGACAGGATCTCGGCCACCAGCGTCTGTGCCGCCGGATCGCCGTTCTGCGCCCGCGTCAGCGCCAGATTGTAAGCGGTCTTGTAGAGCCCGCGCTGGAAAGCGCCATAGGCCGCGTCCGCGGGCTTCGCCCCGAAACGGTCGGGATTGATGCTGTCGGCCGAGGGCAGCGGTGCGGGCTCCGCCGTGGTGGCGGGCTGCGGCAGCTGCTTTTCGATCGGCTTGTCGGTGTGCACGCCGGTATCGGGCTTGGGCTGCGGCAAGGGAATCGTTTCGGCGGCGGCGGCCTGGATCATGACCGCCGCAAGCAGGGCCTGAAGGGAAAGCCTTGCCTGGGCCACATTAATCCTCGAAGCGCGGCGCGGTTTCGTCGAGCAGCGCATTGGCCTCGGCGATCGCCGCTTTCGGATCGACGCCTTCGGCGAACACCGCGCTCGACAACGCGACGAACTCGGCGCCGGTGGCGGCCACGGTCGCGACCGACGCAAGGTCGGACCCGGCCATGACGATGCAGGGGATCTGGATCATTTGCGCCCACCACTCACCCAGTGACAGGTTGCGCGGATGCGGCTCCGGCTTGTTGTCGTAGCCGAAGCGGCCGAAGAAGATGTAGTCGGGCCTGGCTTCGCCGAGCTCGAGCGCGTCGTCGCGCGTCTTGGCGCCGCCGGCGCCGACCATCATCTTCGCCTGGAAATGCCCGATCGTCTCGGCAAGCTCGGCCTTGGAGACCTCGACATGGATGCCGTCGGCCTGGACACGGCCGGCGATGCGGGTATCGCCGGCGATGATTACGGCCACGCCCGCGGCCTGTGCCGCCGGCACGATCCGTTCGGCGAAAGCCTGGAAGGAGGCTTCGTCCATGCCATTTTCGGGCAGGATCAGCGAGGCGACGTCGCCGCCGTCGAATGCCGTGGCGATGCGGTCGGCCGGCACGCCGGGCGGCGCGATCAGCACGATGCGGCAGCGATTTGGGGGCGTTGCGTCGTTCATGGTTCTTCGATCCCGGGTTTCGCCTATGCCGGGCGAAGATGGTTGGATTGCGGCATAGAGCAAACTGCCCGCTTTGAACAGGCGGACAGTCAGGATCGCGATCTTTGGTCCGCCGGGCAGCCGGCGTAGCGCCTTACTTGGCCGGCCCCCGGGATCGAGGTGGACGGTTTCGAAGCCCCTCAGGGTCGCGCGGCTGTTCGCGCGCTCGATCGGCGACCTCGACGGCATTTTCGATCGTATCGCCGACGAGGAGACCAGCACCGCCATCATCAAGGCGCAGCCGATCCGGCGGCGGCCGCCGCTTGAGGCGGCATCGGCCTCGCGGTCTTGACTCCGCACGGCCGTGGTGGAAATGGGCGACAGGTCCATCAGATGATTGTCTGAAGAACGAGGGAGACATGGCGCAGAATATCTACGACCAGCCGGATTTCTTCGCGGGCTACAGCCAGCTTGGCCGGTCGGTCGAAGGCCTGGACGGCGCGGCGGAATGGCCGGCGCTGCGCGCGATGCTACCTGACGTCGGCGGCCTGCGGGTCGTCGACCTCGGCTGCGGCTTCGGCTGGTTCTGCCGCTGGGCGCACGAGCATGGAGCCAAGGAGGTCCTGGGGCTGGACCTGTCGGAAAAGATGCTGGCCCGGGCGAGGGTGGCCGGCCCGGATGTCGGCATCACCTATGCGAGGGCCGACCTCGACCAGCTCAGCCTGCCACAAGACGGCTTCGATCTGGCCTACAGCTCGCTTGCCCTGCACTATGTCGAGGACGTTGCACGCCTGTTCGGCACGGTGCATCAGGCCCTGTCGCCCGGCGGCCATTTCGTCTTTTCGACCGAACACCCGATCTTCATGGCTCCGACCAATCCCGGTTGGTCGATCGATGCCGAAGGCCGCAAGACGTGGCCTGTCGACCGGTATCTGGTCGAAGGCCCTCGCGAGACCGACTGGCTGGCCAAAGGCGTCGTGAAACATCATCGCACCATCGGCACCACGCTCAACACGCTGATCCGGGCCGGATTCACGATCGCGCATGTCGAGGAATTCCGCCCGACGGACGCGCAGACCGCGGCAAGGCCGGAGTTGATGGAAGAGCTGGAGCGGCCGATGTTCCTGCTGGTGTCGGCTCGCCGATAGGACGGTCGGAGCATAAGGGCGTCACCGGTCCGGCGGGCCGCTACTTGCATTTGCGGTCGCCCGGCTCAAAATTCTCGGCTATTCAGGCGTTGACGCGCCTTCCCTCCAGACCAGTCCCTCCCATGTCAGGCCTGCTTCTCGATCCGTGGTTCTACGCGGCCGCCATTCCGGCGGTCATTCTGGTCGGCCTGTCCAAGGGCGGCTTCGGCGGCGCTGTCGGTTTCGTCGGCGTGCCCTTGATGGCGCTGACCATGCCGCCGGTGCAGGCGGCCGCCATCCTCTTGCCGATCCTGTGCCTGATGGACATCGTCTCGGTGTGGACATGGTGGGGCGTCTATGACCGCAAGATGCTGGTCGACATGATGCCGGGCGCCGTCATCGGCATCGGGCTCGGCTGGCTGACGGCCGCACTCGTCACCGAGGAGGCGGTGCGGCTCATCGTCGGCGGCGTCGCCATCATCTTCGTGCTGCGCTGGCTATATTTGCAGTTTCGCCATGGTGCCGACCATGCGGCCGAACCCAACCGGGTGGCCGCCGCTCTATGGGGGACGGTCGCCGGCTTCACCAGTTTCGTCGCCCATGTCGGCGGTCCGCCCTTCCAGGTCTATGCCTTGCCGATCCGGCTCGATCCCAAGGTCCTGTCGGGTACCGCCGCAATCTTCTTTGCCGCCACCAATGCACTGAAGCTCATCCCCTATTTCGCGCTCGGCCAGTTCGATACCGCCAATCTGACGGCGTCAGCGGTGCTGATGCCGTTGGCGCCGCTGTCGACGATCGCCGGTGCCTGGCTGGTGCGGCGCATGCGGCCGGAGATCTTCTATCCCTTCACCTACGCGACGGTGGCGGTCGTGGCTTTGAAGCTTTTGTGGGACGGGATCGCCGGCCTGCTTTAGACGTCCCGCGGCTATCAGGCGGCGCTTGGCACCATGCGCCGCGGCCGGCCAAGCGCCAGCGCGGCACCCCCGGCAAGGACCAGCACCATAGCCGCCAGGATGGCGACATCGTGCAAGGTCGGCTTCAGCACCATATCGGTAACGATGACCAGCATCACCGCATAGTCGAAGCGGGCGGCGCGCAGGATGCGCTGGCCATGGGCAAGTGCTGCCGGCGTGACGCCATCTCTGGCGATCATCGCGGCCATGCGGTCGGCGGTCGGCTTGAAGACGAACATGCCGATGCAGAAAGTCGTGGCGTAGCCGGCAAGACCGATCAGGACCCACAATTCGGAGAAGCCGACCCAGAACCCGCACATGGTCAATCCGAAGGCCAGCGTCAGCATCGACATCGGCGCGAAGAAGCGGTTGCCCAACTCGCCCGTGGCGCGCATCGCCTGCAGCGTTCCCTGGATGTTTCCCGCCCGATCCGCCAGCGTCGCCAGCACCATCAGCGTGAAGCCGCCCCCGACCCACAGGGTCGCCGAAACAATGTGCAGCAATTTGATAATGGAATACCAGTCCATGATTTTTCTCCCAGGTGCAAATGCAATGGTAAAGGGCGCCGCGCGCCATCGCGCTCGTCCGCCGCCCCCGATGGCCAAGCGTTTAGCGCCGCGCCTGTTTCGGAACGATGTCGTGAAAAAACTGGCTCTGTTTCAGCTTCGGCAACGTAAGAAGCGCCGATAGGGCGAACATGCCGCCCGCTTTCTGTTATTGTGAGAAGCATCGGGAGGGGTAGGCGCGACATCGTCCAGAAACATTGCCGATGCTAATGCGCCGATGCCGGCAGCCCGGTGGCGACAGAAGTCGCCTGACGATCAACTCATTCCCAGCTCGGGAAAAGGCAATTCGGGGGACTAAATGCAAGGGGTAGCACGGAATTTCTTCACGCTGGCCGTCATCTATGCGCTGTGCGGCATGGCGCTTGGCATCCACATGGCGATCAGCGAGGACCATGGCCAGATGCCGGCCCACGCCCATGTGATGGTGGCCGGCTGGCTGATGTCGGCGGTCTTCGCGTTCTTCTATCATCTGTTTCCGGCAGCCGGGCAAAAGACGATCGCCATCGTCCATTTCTGGCTGACCGCGATCAGTGGCATCGGGCTGATGATCGGCCTTTACATCCTGCTTGCCGGAAATCCGGGAATCGAGCCGCTGCTGGGAATCGCCTCGATCGGCTTCTATGCGGGCATGCTGCTGTTTGCCTTCATCGCCTTGCCGGTGGTCTGGAAGAAGGCCTGACCGGTGCCTGGCGGAGCCTTGGAATTGTGCTGTTACGGCACAGGAACCAGGCATTCGCTCAAAAAACATCAGTGCCGTTAAAGGTTCATTAAGCTTTACAGGCGTTTACTATGAGCATCCAGTGATCTGGATTCTTACCGAGTGGTTGGAGCCACTTTGTTTGACGCCTCCCTGTTAAACTCCTGAGAGCCGCCTTATCCGCGGCTCTTTTTTTGTCCGCCGTCCGGCGGCACCCAGCGCGGCCGATCACTGTTAACCTTCTGTTAAACATGTGCTTGCCTTCACCCCCGGTGAAGCGCATTTTCAAGCTTCAGTCATATAGGGTCCCGGGTGTATCGGCAGTGAGCCGTATCGGCCGGTTGCAAGTGCAGGGGCGTATCAATGAACGAGCCTTCGAAGGGCAGCGCGAAAACCGTGAAGCTGGCGGAGCGCCGGGTTTTTTCGCACTCCTTCAAACCGCTCTACCAGGAAGGCATGGGGCTGGTCGAACAGGCGGCGGAATATCTCGACGGCAAGGGTCGCGTCGAGGCCAAGAAACTGTCGAGGCTGGCTGCTACGCTCTACGCGGCCGAATCGATGCGGCTGACCACGAGGCTGATGCAGGTTGCCTCGTGGCTGCTTTTGCAGCGCGCGGCCAATTCCGGTGAGATGACCCGCGACCAGGTCGCTTCGGAAAAGTCCAAGGTGCGCCTCGACACGGCTTCCGCCCACGACGAAGCAGCCGGCTGGGCCGAATTGCCCAAGGATTTCCTCGACCTCGTCAACCGGTCGCTGCGCCTGCAGGCGCTGGTGCGCCGCATGGATGATGAAATCTATGGCGCGGGCGCCGTGATCGACATGCAGCCAATGGCTCGCCGGCCCAATCCGGTTTCGGACCAGATCAGCCTGCTCAACACCGCCTTCGCGCGCAACTGATACATCTCCGGAAACAGTCTCTACACTTTGGTTGCCGTTTCCGGTTTGTTCACATTTCGCTGGCATCGCTGTCCGCCCAAGGGGTAGATTGGTCGGATGGGGGACGCGATTCGCATCATCGGTATCGATCCGGGGCTCAGGCGCACCGGCTGGGGCATCGTCGAGAGCCTCGGCAATTCGTTGCGCTTCGTCGCGTCCGGCACCGTGCGGTCCGAAGACAAGGCGGCGCTGGCGACGCGGCTCTGCCAGCTGCATGACGGGCTTGCCGAGATCCTGCACCAGACCATGCCGCACGAGGCGGCAGTCGAACAAACCTTCGTCAACAAGGATGCGGTAGCGACGCTTAAGCTCGGCCAGGCGCGCGGCATCGCCATGCTGGTGCCGGCACGGGCCGGCCTTGTCGTCGCCGAATATGCGCCCAATGCGGTGAAGAAGGCTGTCATCGGCGTCGGCCATGGCGACAAGAAGCAGATCCATGTGATGGTGAAAGTGCTGCTGCCGAAGGCTATCTTCGATACCGAACATGCGGCCGACGCGCTGGCCATCGCCATCTGCCATGCGCATCACCGGCAGAGTGCCGCCTACCGATTGGCGGCATTGGCATCATGAGAGGCCATGGCCAATGATCGGCAAGCTCAAGGGGACGCTCGATGAGATCGACGAGGACCACTGCCTCGTCGACGTGCATGGGGTCGGCTATGTCGCCTATTGTTCGGCGCGCACGCTGGCCACGCTGCCTCCGCCCGGCGAAGCCGTGGTGCTGTTCATCGAGACCTATGTGCGAGAAGACATGATCCGGCTTTATGGTTTCCAGTCGGCGCTGGAGCGCGAGTGGTTCCGGCTCCTGATGAACAATGTGCAGGGCGTCGGCGCCAAGGTGGCGCTTGCCATCCTCTCGACGCTGACACCTGCCGATCTCGCCAATGCGATCGCCCTGCGCGACATCGCCATGGTCAGTCGCGCGCCCGGCGTCGGCAAGAAGGTGGCGGAACGCATCGTCACCGAATTGAAGACCAAGACGCCCGCTTTTACAGGTGCCGCCTCGGGCACGATCGGCCTGAAGCAGGAACTCGGCGAAGGCGTGGCGCCAGCGCCGATCACCGACGCGGTCTCCGCGCTGGTCAATCTCGGCTATTCCCGTGACATCGCAGCCAATGCGGTATCGGCGGCACTGAAGACGGCGGGCGAGGGTGCGGACGCATCCAAGCTGATCCGCTTCGGGCTGAAGGAACTGGCGCGGTGATTGCTTGAAAGGCAAATTCCAGCTAGAACGCATTTGGTAAGTAGTTTCTCGGAAAGTAAGAAAAATGGGCGCGTATGCAAGCCTGACATCGAAAGGCCAGCTTACCATTCCAAAGGATGTCCGTGACGCTCTGTCGCTCAAGACGGGTGACATGATCGCTTGGACGGTCATGGACGGCTATCTGATCGGAACGCCGCGCAATCTCGACTTTGCCGACCTCGCCGGATTCCTGGGGGATCCGCCAGGTGGCCCGGCATCGCTCGAAGAAATCGATGCCGCGGTGCGCGAGGCTGTCGGACGGCACGTTGTTGGAGATGAGCCGAAGGGCGGGAATGAGGGCGCGTGACGTCGATAGGTATCGATACCAACGTTTTGCTGCGAATGGTGCTGAACGATGACGCTGAGCAAAGGGCGAAAGCTCTCGTTTTCGGCAACGGTCTCAATGAAGACAATCCGGGTTTTGTCAGCCTGATCGTCCTTGTCGAGTTCAACTGGTCGTTGATTTCACGCTACAAGCTGCCCAAAGAGCAAGTTCTGACTGCGATCCAAAGGCTGCTAAAGATCAGGACACTGGTTTTCGAGGACTTCGATGCCATCGTGGTCGCACTCGAGAGATCCAACATGCCCCAGGTGGACTTTGCCGATGCGCTGATCGCCGAGCACAACCGGAATCTGGGCTGCTCTCACATGGTCACGTTCGATCCGCGGGCTGCAGGATCCATCGCGAGCATGGAGCTGCTGGGATGAGCCTTTCCCCCCGTCTCATTGCTCCGGAAAAACGCGGCGAGGATGCCGACCAGACGCTGCGCCCGCAGACGCTCGACGACTTTGTCGGGCAGGCCGCGGTGCGGGCCAACCTCAAAGTGTTCATCGAGGCCGCCAAGGGCCGCAAGGAGGCGCTCGACCATGTATTGTTCGTCGGGCCGCCGGGTCTCGGCAAGACGACGCTGGCGCAGATCATGGCGCGCGAACTCGGCGTCAATTTCCGCTCCACGTCCGGACCGGTCATCGCCAAGGCCGGTGATCTCGCCGCACTGCTCACCAATCTCGAAGAAGGCGATGTGCTGTTCATTGACGAAATCCATCGGCTGAACCCCGCGGTGGAGGAAATCCTCTATCCGGCGATGGAGGACTTCCAGCTCGACCTGATCATTGGCGAGGGCCCCGCAGCGCGCTCGGTCAAGATCGACCTCGCGCGCTTCACCCTGGTCGCCGCCACCACGCGGCTTGGCCTGCTCACCAATCCGCTGCGCGACCGTTTCGGCATTCCGGTGCGGCTCAATTTCTATACGGTCGAGGAACTGGAGCAGATCGTGCGGCGCGGCGCCCGCATCCTGCAGATGCCGCTCGGCGACGACGGCGCGCTTGAAATCGCGCGGCGGGCGCGCGGCACGCCACGCATCGCCGGCCGGCTGCTACGCCGCGTGCGCGATTTCGCTTCGGTGGCCGGCGATGGCCATGTCGACCGCCTGATCGCCGACGAGGCGCTGACACGGCTCGAGGTCGACGCGCTCGGCCTCGACGCGCTCGACCGCCGGTATCTGTCTATGATCGCGCGCAATTTCGGCGGCGGACCGGTCGGCATCGAGACGATCGCCGCCGGCCTGTCCGAGCCGCGCGACGCCATCGAGGACATCATCGAGCCCTACCTGATCCAGCAGGGCTTCATCCAGCGCACGCCGCGCGGACGCATGCTGACGGCCAATGCCTGGCGCCATCTCGGCCTCGAGGCGCCGAAGGACCTGACACAGCAGCAGATCAACCTGTTCCAGGAAGAATAGGCTCCGGCGGGTTTTCAGGCCGGGATCAAGCATCCGTGAACGTTCCTGCGCAAAATCTACGCGTCCTCGTCGATTTGCCGGCGCAATCTTGAATTATCTCGCTTCAATCCAGGCGCCGGGGCCTTAGAATGATAACCAGACGCGGGTTTCTGCGCTTAATCGGCGGGTCGTTCCTGACCGCGGCCGCGCTCGGCGCTTATGCGGTCGGCATCGAGCCGATGCTGCTGACACATGTGAAGCGCTACGCGCTGACGCCGCCGCACTGGCCGGCGGGGCTGAAGCTGCGGATCGTCGCGCTCGCTGACATCCATGCCTGTCGACCCTGGATGACGCAGGAACGAATTGCCTCGCTCGTCGGCGATGCGAATGCATTGCAGCCGGATCTGATCGTGCTGCTTGGCGACTACATCGCCGGCATGCCGCTGGTGACGGGACCGGTGACGCCCTCGCAATGGGCGTCAGCGCTGTCGGGTCTCAAGGCGCCGCTCGGCGTGCTGTCGATCCTTGGCAATCACGACTGGTGGAGCGATGGCTTCGCGCAGCGCGCCGGGGCCGGCCCGACGATCGCGCGCAAGGCCTTGGAGAAGGTCGGCATCCCGGTGCTCGAGAACGATGTTGTGCGCCTGGAGAAGGACGGACTTGGCGTCTGGATCGCGGGTCTCGCCGATCAACTGGCGCTGCTGCCCGCCAAGAAGGGCGACGGGTTCAAGGGGCTCGACGATCTCGACGGCACGCTGGCCAAGGTCGCGGATAGTTCTCCGATCATCCTTCTCGCCCACGAGCCGGATATTTTTCCGATCGTTCCCTGGCGGGTTTCGCTGACCCTGTCGGGTCATACCCATGGCGGGCAGGTGCGGCTGTTCGGCTATTCGCCTGTCGTGCCGTCAGATTTCGGCAACCGCTATGCTTATGGCCATGTCGTCGAGAACGACCGCAACCTGATCGTCTCGGGCGGGCTCGGCTTCAGCATATTGCCTGTCCGGTTCGGCGTGCGGCCGGAAATCCTGCAGATCGATCTCGGTTGAGTTCCTTAATGCATGTCGCCCAAAAGTGACCTCGGTTTTGGGAAAACGACATGCATAAAAACAAAGAATCTAAAGCGCGTCGCATGAATCCATTCGCGCCGACGCGTTTTAGACTGGCGCTTGTCAGACGCAGATCGCTCCCTCAACTCCTATCGATGAGACTTCCCCAGTCATAAGGCCATTCGTGCTTGGCAAGATAAAACGGACGATATCGAATCAGCTTTTTAAGACACGGTAGTGCAGGCGCAGCGTTGGACCACGCCTGTCGTCTACTCCCAAGAGACTCAAACGAAGATCGGATGCGTTCGGCGCTACCATCGGAATCCCTTTCGCAATGACAACAGGTTCGATCGCCAGGATCACTTCGTCGATTAGCCCCTCCTGAGCGAATGCGGCGTTAAGCTGCGAACCACCAGCGAGCAAAATTCTGTTCGACCCAGACCGCATGAGAAATGCAACCGCTTCCTGCGGCGACGATGCGCGGATCGAACCCGGCTGGGCGGCGAACATGCTATCCCGCGTCACGACCACCAATGGCAGTTCCGCAAACTGACGGCGTACGGATTGTTCGAAAAGCTGGTGTGTTACGCGGCCCCAAATGATGCCATCACAGGCGCCAGCGAGCTCGAGAAACATCTCCCAATCAGTCTTCGACAGGAAGTCTTCTGATTGATCCTCGCGCGCGGCCATCCCGTTAAGCGAGACGGCCATCCACAGCGTTACAGTCATGACGGGCACCTCTTCTTGAACACGACGGCTCCGAACTATCGCGACAGGTCGATCCGAAAGCCTCGTGCCATCACGTCACGACGTCAGCCTTGAACGAATGTGTTGCCTGGATTGAAGATATAATTAGAGGTTGCTGATGCCAAGCACGGAATCGAACTGGCGTCGCCTCACTGGCCCTCGCCGGGCCAGGGAACCCACAGGTCGAGATTGAGGCCGCGCTTCATCGAGAGGGTCGCCGCGTGGCTCGGCGAGGCCAAGGCCAGCAGCACGAGCAGTGCGGTATCCACGAGCAGTGCGGTATCAAAGTCTTGATCATCGCCCTCAACAGTGCCATCCGATGCCATGTCGCGCGCGGAGCAGGTGCCTTGCCGCGACTGAAAAAGGAAGCGCAATGGGCGATCATGGTGAATCGGCGGCGCTGCTGGCCGGCCTTTCCGGTGCGCTGACGGCATTCGGCCACCGGCTGCTGGCGCGGGTCTATTACGCCGACACCGATTTCTCCGGTGTCGTCTACCACGCACGCTATCTCGAATTCCTCGAGCGTGGCCGCTCCGATTATCTCAGGCTCACCGGCGTGCATCACACGGAACTTGCCGACGGCAAGCATGGCGAGAAGATCGTGTGGGTGGTGCGCCGCATGGAGATCGATTTCCGCATCCCTGCCCGCATCGACGACATTCTGACCATCGACACCCGCACGGAGGCCATTTCCGGCGCGCGCATCTTCATGGCGCAGCAACTCAAACGCGGCGACGAGGTGCTGGTCGAGGCCAAGGTCGAGGCGGCAATCATCGGCGAGAACGGCCGCCCGAGGCGCTTTCCCAGGGAATGGGTCGCGGCCTTCATGCCCAAGGCGGTTTCCGACAGCTGAACAGGCGGATAGGCCGGACAACTGCCCCTGGGGCGCGGCAATGCGCCGCGCCTTATATACTAACCCATCCTTAACCATAACGGTTCATGAAGAGAGTGGTGAAGATTGACGCTATCCAGCGCCTTCCTTTCACCAATATTTGCCCCGAAAAGGCCGGGAAAGGCACGGTTTGGGGTGTCCGGTAGCTTCGTGCGAACCGACCACAAGGGATGCCAGGGGCCAGCCGGCAGCTTCGCCCGGAAAATCTTAAGGACGTTACGATGGAAAATATCGCACTCGCCGAACCGGGCGCGCAATTGTCGATTTGGGCGCTGTTCATGCAGGCCAGCTGGGTGGTCAAGCTGGTCATGATCGGGCTGCTCTGCGCCTCGGTCTGGACCTGGGCGATCATCGTCGACAAGCTGGTTGCCTATGGCCGCATGCGGCTGGCGCTGAACCGCTTCGAGCAGATCTTCTGGTCGGGGCAATCGCTGGAAGAGCTCTACCGCACGCTCGCCGACCGCAAGACGTCAGGCATGGGCGCCATTTTCGTCGCGGCGATGCGCGAATGGAAAAAGAGCTTCGAGAAAGGCGCCAAGTCGCCGCTCGGCCTGCAGACCCGCATCGACAAGGCGATGGATCTGGCGCTGACCCGCGAGATGGAGAAGCTCGAGGGGCGCCTTGGCTTCCTCGCCACCACTGGCTCGGCCGCCCCGTTCATCGGCCTGTTCGGCACGGTCATCGGCATCATGACCTCGTTCCAGGCGATCGCCGGTTCCAAGAACACCAGCCTTGCGGTGGTCGCGCCCGGCATCGCCGAGGCGCTGCTGGCGACGGCCATCGGCCTGCTCGCCGCCATTCCGGCCGTCATCGCCTACAACAAGCTGTCATCGGATGCGAGCAAGCTCGCGGTGCGCATGGAAGGGTTCTCCGACGAGTTCTCCGCCATACTCTCGCGCCAAATCGATGAAAAAGTCGCGCCGAAGGCCTGAGGAGCACAAAGATGGGTATGTCGGTAGGCATGGCAGGGCGCGGCGGGCGCGGCCACCGGCGGCGCGGCCGTCACCATGGGCTGATGTCGGAGATCAACGTCACGCCGATGGTCGACGTCATGCTGGTGCTGCTGATCATCTTCATGGTCGCGGCGCCGATGCTGACGGTCGGCGTGCCGGTCGACCTGCCGGACACGCAGGCCAAGGCGATGAATGCCGACACGCAGCCGATCACCGTCTCGATCGATGCCGCGGGCAAGATCTACCTTCAGAATACCGAAATCCCGATGGACGATCTGGTGGCCAAGCTGCAGGCGATCTCCAAGACCGGCTATGATGAGCGCATCTTCATCCGCGGCGACAAGTCGACGGACTATGGCACCGCCATGAAGGTCATGGCTCGTATCAATGCGGCCGGCTACAAGAACATGGGCCTGGTTTCATTGCAGGAACAGGACCAATAGACGCGCGATGAGGACCGGCCTCACCACATCGGTGATCTTGCATGCCGCGGTGCTGGCCTTCGGCCTGTTCACGCTGTCGGCACCAGCCGCGCTTCCGTCGGCGGACGTCGAGTCGGTCGCGGTCGATATCGTGCCGATGGAGGCCATCGCGCAGACCTTGCAGGGCGACAAGAAGGCCGTGATGCATGAAAAGCCGGCGCCGCTGCCGACGCAGCGTCCGGACATCGTGCCGAACGCGCAGAAGGTCGGCGAAAACAGCGTCGATACCGACAAGCCGATAACGCCCGAAGCCAAGCCGAAGCCCGTCGACATGACCTCGGCTCCGCCGCCCGCCCCGACTCCGACCGAAAAGCCGAAGCCGGAGGATGTGCCGAAGCCGCAGGAGAAGCCCAAGCCGATACCGGCGACGGAAGTGGCGCCGGCGCCGCAGCCCAAGGAAGAGGTGAAGCCCGAGCCCGTCAAGCAGACGGAGCCCAAGCCGACGCCTGCCAAGGAGCCGACCCCGACGCCGCCGCCGGACAAGACCGCGGCCATCGAGCCGACGCCCGCGGTCAAGCCTGATGCCGTCGCCCAGGCGATCGCCAAGGACCAGCCCGACGACGCCCAGCTTCCGGACTCCGCGCCCGCGCCGCAGGCGCGGCCGAAGCCGCAACCGCAGCCGGCCCAGGCCGAAAGCGCCAAGGCGCCAGAACGCAAGGATGCCGAAAAGCCGGTCAAGGAAGCGTCATCCAAGCCGAAATCCGACGACAAGCAGTTCAACGCCAATGAAATCTCGGCCCTGCTGGACAAGCAGAAGCCCTCCGGCGGCGGCGCCAAGCGCTCGACCCAGCAGGCTTCGCTCGGCGGCGACAAGGATCAGGGTCAGAAGCTGTCGAAGTCGGAGCAGGGCGCTTTGGAAAGTCAGTTGGGTGCCTGCTGGACCTTGCCGGCCGGGCTGGAAGGTTCGGAGAATTTCGTCGTGATCGTCCGTTTCAATCTGGACACCTCCGGCAAGCTCAATGGCCGTCCTGCCGTCGAGAAATCGAGCGGCAACCGGCAGTTTGACGAAAGCGCGGTGCGCGCGGTTCAGAAATGCGACATGGCCGGCCTGCAGGTGCCCGCCGGCAAACAAGACATCTGGTCAGACATCAGGGTCACCTTCGACCCAAGGGAAATGCTCGGCCTCTAGGCCCGGCGTCCACACAGTCAAAGAAGAGAAGCGAGAAGATATGAGATCTTTCCTCAAGCCGCTCCTGACGATTGCAGCGATGGCGCTGGGCATGACGGCTGTCGTTCCCATGCCGGCATGGGCGCTCGTCGAGCTCAATGTCAACAAGGGCAATGTCGAGCCGCTGCCGATCGCCGTCACGGATTTCCAGGGCGGCGATGCGCTTGGCGCCCAGATTTCCCAGATCGTCACCGCTGACCTGAAGCGCTCGGGCCTGTTCGCACCGATCGACAAGAGCGCCTTCATCGAGAAGATTTCCAACCCGGACGCGGCCCCCCGCTTCGACGACTGGAAGGTGATCAACGCGCAGGCGCTGGTCACCGGCAGCGTCAGCAAGGAGGCCGATGGCCGCATCCGCGCCCAGTATCGGCTGTGGGACACCTTCGCCGGCCAGCAGATGGCCGGCGAGCAGTTCTTCGCCAATGATGCCAATCAGCGGCGCGTCGCCCACATCATCGCCGACGCCATCTATGAGCGGCTGACCGGCGAGAAGGGCTATTTCGACACGCGTGTCGTGTTCATCGACGAGTCCGGCGCCAAGAACGCACGCAAGAAACGGCTTGCCATCATGGATCAGGACGGCGCCAACGTGCGCTACCTCTCGGACGGCAGGTCGATCGTGCTGACGCCGCGCTTCTCGCCGAACCGGCAGGAAATCACCTACATGTCCTATGAAAGCGGCCAGCCGCGGGTCTATCTCCTGCAGATCGAGACCGGGCAGCGCGAACTGGTCGGCAACTTCCCCGGCATGACCTTCGCGCCGCGCTTCTCGCCCGACGGCCAGAAGGTGATCATGAGCCTGCTGCGCGACGACGGCAATTCCAACATCTTCGCCATGGATCTGCGCAGCCGCTCGACGACAAGGCTGACCAATTCGACGGCCATCGACACCTCGCCGTCCTATTCGCCCGATGGCAGCAAGGTGGTGTTCACCTCCGACCGTGGCGGCCGCGCACAGATCTATGTGATGGGCGCCGACGGGTCGGGCCAGACTCGCATCTCCTTCGGCGACGGCGTCTACTCGACGCCGGTGTGGTCGCCGCGCGGCGACCTCATCGCCTTCACCAAGCAGACCGGCGGCGAATTCCAGATCGGCGTCATGAAGACCGACGGTTCGGGCGAACGCATCCTGTCCTCCGGCTTCCAGCAGGAAGGGCCGACCTGGGCGCCGAACGGCCGCGTGCTGATGTTCTTCCGCGACTCCAATGGCGGCCCGAAGCTGGTTTCGGTCGATCTCACCGGCCGCAACGAGCAGCCGATCCCGACCTCGAACTTTGCGTCCGATCCGGCCTGGTCGCCGCTGCTGGAATGAGTTGCACAGGGAAACACTGCATTGTCGAAAAGGGGCTTCAAGGCCCCTTTTCACGCCTTGGTCGCGTTTTGGCCGCATTTCCGCCTAGGGTCCGCGCGCAATGTCGCCCCTGGTTCAGCGTTGGGCGTAACGGTCGCGGACGGCGGCCTAAACCAAATTTTAACCGTGTTTCTTGAATGCCGGTTAACCCAAACGTGGTTACTGGGTGATCAACGAAATCACTCGAATGCGAAGGAGAGGCGGCATGGGCCGTATCGCAGCACTGACCAGAAATCCCGTCATGATCGCGCTTGTGGCGATGCTCGCCATCGCCGGTTGCGCCTCGAAGAAGACGCCCAACAGCGCGGCTGACCTCGGCCTCAACGGCGCCGGCGCCGCAACGCCCGGCTCGGCGCAGGACTTCACCGTCAACATCGGCGACCGCATCTTCTTCGATACGGACTCGTCCTCGATCCGCGCCGACGCGCAGACGACGCTTGCCCGCCAGGCGCAGTGGCTGAACCAGTACAAGCAGTATGCCATCGTCGTCGAAGGTCACGCCGACGAACGCGGCACGCGCGAATACAATCTGGCGCTCGGTGCCCGCCGTGCCGCCGCCGCCCGCGACTTCCTGGTTTCCAAGGGCGTTTCCGCCAGCCGCCTGAAGACCATTTCCTACGGCAAGGAACGTCCGGTCGCGGTGTGCGACGACATCTCCTGCTGGTCGCAGAACCGCCGCGCGGTCACCACGCTCAGCGGTGCCGGTTCCTGATCGGCAAAAATACAACACAGGTTTGGGAAAGGCGGCCGGGAGGCCGCCTTTTTCATATCGGGGCCGCGGAAACAAAATTTGGCCGAAGTCTCGCGCCCTGCTATGAGCCGAGGGCGCTTGGCTGGTCCCACCCCGATTGGAAGGCGCGAACAGACTAACGACACACGCGAGAGGCACATGCATTTGAGATCGGTTCTGAGCGGCACGCTTGCGGCGCTACTCCTATCAGGCGTCACCGCCCTGGCTAGCGGCCTGGGGGCTGATGGCAAGGCGCAATCGACCGACAGCGGCTTTTCCTTCCATCTGCCCAGCATCGAACTGCCCAGCCTCTTCGGCGAGAAGAAGCAGCAGGACCAGGTTCAGCTCGCGCAACAGTCGAACAGCGCGGGCGCGACCGGCCTCGAGGACCAATTGCGCCAGATGAACGGCAAGATCGAAGAGCTCAATTTCCAGATCCTGCAGATGCAGGAGCAGATCCGCAAGCAGCAGGAAGACAACGAATTCCGCTTCCAGCAGCTCGAAGGCGGCGCGCAAGGCGGGCAGCCGGCCGGACAGAAGAAGTCGCAGGCGGCACCCGCCAATGGCGATAACAGCATGGCCGAGGCACCGGCCACGCAGGCGCCGGTCGATACCGGCAACCGGGCCGCCAGCCAGTCGTCCGGCGGCCAAAGCGTCGAAGACGTCATCGTCGAATCCTCCGATGGCGACCCGGGCAAGGTGATCCCTGGAAAGGGCGCGCCGGAAAAGAATTTCGGCACCATCACGGTCGACAAGAACGGCAATGTGGTCGATGCCGGCGGCAGCACCCAGGCGACCGCGCCTGCGCAGGATGCCGCTCCGGCCACCAGCGCTCCGGTCCCCAACGCTCCGGCCAGGTCCGGCAAGCCCAACGGCACGGTGGTTGCCGCACTGCCTTCGACAAAAGATCCGGAAGAGCTCTACCGCAATTCCTACCAGTTTATCCTGTCGGGCGATTACAGCACCGCCGAGCAGGGGTTCCGCGACCATATCTCTCGTTTCCCCAAGGACGCCAAGACGGCGGACGCGCATTACTGGCTGGGTGAATCCCTGCTCGGCCAGCAGAAATACCGTGACGCCGCCGAGGTCTTCCTCGCCGCCAGCAAGGATTATCCCAAGGCCAAAAAGGCTCCCGACATGCTGTTGAAGCTCGGCGTGTCGCTGGTTGGCCTCAAGCAGCACGATGTTGCCTGCGCCACCTTCAGCGAAGTCGGCAAGCGCTACCCCGATATCTCGAATGCGCTCAAGGACCGCGTCAAGCAGGAGAAGGCCCTGGCTGCCTGCTGATGCTCGATCCGGAGCCTGATCTTTCGACAAGACTTCTTTCGCATATCGATTTTACCAGCGGCGCCGTTGCGGCCGTGTCCGGCGGCAGCGACTCGACCGCCCTGCTTCTCCTCCTCAAACAGTATCTCGACCGAACCGCGCCGTCCGCCAGGCTGCTTGCGGTGACGGTCGACCATGGCCTGCGGCAGGGTTCGGCTGCCGAGGCGCAAGCCGTGGCGAAGCTTTGCGCGGAACGCGGCATCGCCCACCGAACCCTGGTCTGGTCCGGGCGCAAGCCATCGACCGGCCTGCCCGCCGCGGCGCGGGAAGCGCGTTACCGGCTGCTGGCGGAAGCGGCGCGAAGGGAAGGCATCGACCTGATGGTGACCGGCCATACCGCCGACGACCAGGCCGAGACAGTGCTGATGCGGGAAGCCCGCGAAGAGGGGCTGGCCCGTGAAGAGGGAGCGGGCCGCGAGGAGGGCCGTGGCCTTGCCGGCATGGCGCCGGCCACCCTTCACGACTGGCGCGAATGGATCGTGCGGCCGCTTCTGGGCACGCGGCGCGCGGCGCTTCGCGACTTCCTCAGGCGCCAGAATGTCGGCTGGGCCGACGATCCGACCAATGCCGACGAGACCTACGAACGGCCGCGTCTGCGCGCGGCACTTGACGGGGGTGCCGGCGCGCAACGCATGGATAGCGCCCTGGCACTGGCGGCGCGGGCGGCCTTGGACCGCACGCAGCTTGGTCTGGCCGCCGCCGAGGTCATCCTTCGCTTTGCCAGCCAGCCAGCAACGGGGCTCATCAGGCTCGATCCGGCTCTGCTGTGCGCCGGCGACGACCGTGCGGCCGTCTATGCCTTGCGCATTCTCCTGGCGGCGTCAGGCGGGATTGCCTTCCTGCCGGACAAGGCCCGCAGCGAGGCGTTGTTCGGCCGGCTTAGGGCTGGATTTCTTTGCGCCACATTGTCGCGGACCGTCGTCGATTTCCGTCGTGCTGGCATCTTCCTGCACCGCGAGATGCGCGGCTTGCCGCCGGCAGCCACCGTCCTTGACGCCGCCATCTGGGATGGCCGTCGCCAGATCACGTTGCACGACGGCAACGGCGCATTGTTGATCGCGCCGCTTGGGGCAGCAGCGGCGAAACGGCTGGCGACCGGCGAGGGCGAGACACCGCAAAGCCTGATACGCGCGGCGTTGGCGGCCGAGCCCGCAGCGCGGCAAGCCGTTGAGAATCCTGGTTCGGCGCCGGACTGGCCGGTATCGCCGGGGTTTGAGGCGCGGCCGGTCATTGCTCCCTTTGCGCGCTTCCTGCCGTCTTTCGATCTGGCGCCGGCGCGGGCCGCGGCCTTGCTGATCGGCACGCCACCGGTTCCAGCGCCGCCATTGGCCGGCCATAGTGCAGGCCGATCATGGGCGAAAGCTTAACCCACACGTGCTGTTATGCTTGGCAAGGGGAAGTGCTCTCCCTATGTTAGGCCCAAGTTTCCTCTCATGATGCGTGTCCGCCCGCGGACGCCAACGGGACAATTGATGAATCCGAACTATCGCAACCTCGCGCTCTGGGCGATCATAGCGGTCCTGCTCATCGCCCTGTTCAATCTGTTCCAGACGCCGCAGACGCGCGGGGCTTCGAGCGATGTGCCTTATTCGCAATTCCTGCAGGATGTCGCGGCGGGCCGGGTCAAGACGGTGACCATTGCGGGTGCCCGCATCAACGGCACTTACACCGACAATTCCAGTGGCTTCCAGACCTACTCGCCCGGCGATCCCTCGCTGGTCTCGCGGCTGCAGGACAAGAACGTCACCATCAATGCGCGTCCTGAGACCGACGGCTCCAATTCGCTGTTCGGCTATCTGATCTCGTGGCTGCCGATGATCCTCATCCTCGGCGTCTGGATATTCTTCATGCGCCAGATGCAGTCCGGATCCGGCCGCGCTATGGGTTTTGGCAAGTCGAAGGCCAAGCTTCTGACCGAGGCGCATGGCCGCGTCACCTTCCAGGACGTCGCCGGCGTCGACGAGGCCAAGGAAGACCTGGAAGAGATCGTCGAGTTCCTGCGCGATCCGCAGAAGTTCCAGCGGCTCGGCGGCAAGATTCCGCGCGGCGTGCTGCTGGTCGGCCCTCCCGGCACCGGCAAGACGCTGCTCGCCCGCTCTGTCGCCGGCGAAGCCAACGTGCCGTTCTTCACCATTTCGGGTTCGGATTTTGTCGAGATGTTCGTCGGCGTCGGCGCGAGCCGCGTGCGCGACATGTTCGACCAGGCCAAGAAGAATGCGCCCTGCATCATCTTCATCGACGAAATCGACGCGGTCGGACGCCATCGCGGCGCCGGTCTCGGCGGCGGCAATGACGAGCGCGAGCAGACGCTGAACCAGCTGCTGGTCGAGATGGACGGCTTCGAATCCAACGAGAGCATCATCCTGATCGCCGCCACCAACCGTCCCGACGTGCTCGATCCGGCGCTGCTGCGTCCGGGCCGTTTCGACCGCCAGGTGGTGGTGCCGAACCCCGACATCGTCGGCCGCGAGAAGATCCTCAAGGTGCATGTGCGCAACGTGCCGCTGGCGCCCAATGTCGACCTCAAGGTCGTCGCCCGCGGAACGCCAGGCTTCTCCGGCGCCGACCTGATGAATCTCGTCAACGAATCCGCGCTGATGGCGGCGCGGCGCAACAAGCGCCTCGTCACCATGGCCGAGTTCGAGGACGCCAAGGACAAGATCATGATGGGCGCGGAGCGCCGCTCGTCGGCCATGACGCAGGCCGAGAAGGAGCTGACCGCCTATCACGAGGCGGGTCACGCCATCCTGGCGCTCAACGTGCCGTCGGCGGACCCGCTGCACAAGGCGACCATCATTCCGCGCGGCCGCGCGCTGGGCATGGTGATGCAGTTGCCGGAAGGCGACCGCTACTCCATGAGCTACAAATACATGATCTCGCGCCTCGCCATCATGATGGGCGGCCGCGTCGCCGAGGAGTTCAAGTTCGGCAAGGAGAACATCACGTCCGGTGCCTCCTCCGACATCGAGCAGGCGACCAAGCTGGCGCGCGCCATGGTCACCCGCTGGGGCTTTTCCGACAAGCTCGGCCATGTCGCCTATGGCGACAACCAGGAGGAAGTGTTCCTCGGCCATTCGGTGGCGCGCACGCAGAACATCTCGGAAGAGACGGCGCAGATCATCGACGCCGAAGTGCGCCGCCTGATCGACGACGCCTATTCGACGGCCAAGTCGGTGCTGACCAAGAAGAAGAAGGAATGGATCGCGCTGGCGCAGGGCTTGCTCGAATACGAGACGCTGTCGGGCGACGAGATCAAGCAGCTGATCGCCGGCCAGAAGCCCGCGCGCGACCTCGGCGACGACACGCCGCCCAGCCGTGGCTCGGCGGTGCCGAAATCCGGCGGCCGCCGCAAGAAAGGCCCCGAGCCCGAAGGCGGCATGGAGCCGCAGCCGTCAAGCTGAGGAAGAGCAAACACCCACGACAAACGCCGCGGATCAAACCGCGGCGTTTTGCTTTTGGGGCGGGAGAAGATGTAGAGCTGTCCGGGAATCGCATCGCGGCGTTGGCGATTTGTGAAAGTCGATGTGACGTGCAATGCCCCTTGGTAGGGGAGATGCCCCGGCAGGGCAGAAGGGGCGCTGTCCCGTCGGTATGTCAAGGAAAGCCTTGCGCCCACGGGCTTTGGACTCCACCACGCATATTTTTCCTTCCTCAATCGCGGTTTCGCCGAACCACCGGTCCCGCCTGCGCGAAGGTGAACCCAAGCGGGATTGAAGCCGCGATCCCCCGCGCCCCTCTGTCCTGCCGGACATCTCCTCCAAAAGGAGTGAGATTGGCAGTGTCGCCGACGGCGCTTCCTTGCAGCGCCCATTGACCTCGAGCCCAACAAAAAGCCCGCGAACCTTGCGGTCCGCGGGCCTTCGTCAACCGTTGCGAAACGAGATCAGCTCTTCAGCTTGGCATTGCAGAGGCTGTAGAAGCCGCCACCCTTCTGGATCCACTTCAAGCCGCCAAGCGTCTTGGCATCCTTGTTGGCGTAGTACTGTTCAAGGCAGGTGTGCATGCGACCCTTGGCCGGGGTCTCGGTGGCGAATTTCGGCGAGATGGCGGTCGGGAAAGTCACGCCCTTCGGCGCGGCGACAGTCGGCGTTGCCGGTTCCTTGGTGTAATTTGCCTCGCTGGGAGCTGGCACGGTCTCGTCATCGGATGCGCCGGCACCGCATTCGCTCTTGCGGAAGTCGTTCCACTTCATGCCCTTCAGCGTATTCGCCGTCTTTGCAGCCTGGTACTTGGTGCTGCATTCGGCCATGGTCAGGCTCTTGCCACCGCTGGCGGCGGGAGCCGCGGCAGCCTTGGTGGCGGCCGGCTTGGTGGTGGCCGCCTTGGTGTCGACGGCAGCCGATGCTCCGGCGGCGCATTCGGTCTTGCGGAAGTCGTTCCACTTCATGCCGTTCAGCGTGCCGGCGGACTTTGCAGCCTGGTACTTGGCGCTGCATTCCTTGGCGGTCAGGCCCTTGGCCATGCTGTCGGCGGTCGCGGCGGCGGGTTTGGTGGTCTTCGTGTCTGCTGCCTTGGTGTCGGTGGCCTTGGCATCGGTCTTGGTGGCCGCGGCGTCGGTGCCGCACTGTGCCTTGCGGAACTGGTTCCAGGTCTGCCCGGCAAGTGTCCCCGCATCCTTGGCGGCGTTGTACTTCGTGCTGCACTCGGCCATCGTCAGTGCGTTGGCTGGCGCGGCCAGAAACAACGTCACGACGGCAAGGCCGGTCAGAGTGGCAAGTCGGTGGATGAGCATAGCGTTTCTCCGTTGCTGCAGCCCATTAATACGTCCCAGCAAATCAATAGCGCTCAACGGTCGGTTGCGCCAGATGCCAAGTGAGGTATATATCGGCGGAAGCTGGTTTTCCCGATAAGGTGATGAAATCATTGTCCCTTACCGGCCCGAAACAAGGTTTTCCGCGTGCATTTGCGCCGAATGGCTCGCAAAACTGGTATATTGCGGTGTCGGAGAGCCGCCATGCTGCGTTGCGGCCATGTTGTGTACGGTGCACAACAATGATTTTCTAAGGATCGTAACATATAATCACACAATGTGATCATGGCGCATCGGCCAATTGTGGCATGACGTGCCGGATAAGAACAATCGGGGATACCGACTGGCATGGCAGGAAATTACTTCGGAACGGACGGCATTCGCGGGCGCGCCAACAAGTTTCCGATGACCGCGGAAGTGGCCATGCGGGTCGGCATGGCCGCCGGCCTTTCATTCCAGCGCGGCAGCCACCGCCATCGTGTGGTTCTGGGTAAGGACACCAGGCTTTCCGGCTACATGATCGAGAATGCGATGGTGGCCGGGCTTTGCGCCGCCGGCATGGATGTGTTCCTGCTCGGCCCGATTCCGACGCCGGCAGTCGCCATGCTGGTGCGGTCGCTGCGCGCCGACATCGGCGTCATGATCTCGGCTTCACACAATCCCTACTACGACAATGGCATCAAGCTGTTCGGCCCCGATGGCTACAAGCTCTCAGACGAGATCGAAGAACGTATCGAGAGCATGCTCGACAAGGATATCGAACTGGCACTCGCCGATTCGGACGGGCTTGGCCGCGCCAAGCGTGTCGATGGCGTGCATGACCGTTATATCGAATTCGCCAAGCGCACCTTGCCGCGCTCGATGTCGCTTTCGGGCCTCAGGATCGTCGTCGATTGCGCCAATGGGGCGGCTTACAAGGTGGCGCCCGAGGCGCTGTGGGAACTCGGCGCCGAGGTCGTGGCCATCAATGTCGAGCCCAACGGCTTCAACATCAACAAGGAATGCGGTTCGACCCATTCGGCCGGACTGCAGAAGAAAGTGCATGAAGTGCGCGCCGACATCGGCATTGCGCTCGACGGCGATGCCGACCGCGTCGTCATCGTCGATGAAAACGGCGCCATCGTCGATGGCGACCAGATCATGGCGCTGATCGCGGAGTCCTGGCATCAGAGCGGGCGGCTTGCCGGCGGCGGCGTTGTCTCGACCGTCATGTCCAATCTCGGCCTCGAACGCTTCCTGGGCGACATGAAGCTGCAATTGCACCGCACCAAGGTCGGCGACCGCTATGTGGTGGAGCATATGCGCGCGCATGGGCTCAATGTCGGCGGCGAACAGTCGGGCCACATCGTGCTGTCGGATTTCTCGACCACCGGTGACGGGCTGGTGTCGGCATTGCAGGTGCTGGCCTGCATCAAGCGGCAGGGCCGCCCAGTCAGCGAACTGTCGAAGAAGTTCGAGCCGGTGCCGCAGATCCTGAAGAATGTCCGCATCGCCGGCGGCAAGCCGCTCGAGGAAGCCCCGGTCAAGGCCGTCATCGAGGATGCACGCCACCGTCTCGGCAAGGCCGGGCGGCTGGTCATCCGCCCGTCCGGCACCGAGCCGCTGATCCGTGTCATGGCCGAGGGTGACGATCCACAACTGGTCGAGGCGGTCGTCAACGACATCGTCGAGGTGATCTCGGAAACACGCAGCGCCGCCTGATCCCAATCGCGCCCGAAGGACGTCGCGTCCGGTGCGCCCGGAGTGCGTCACGCGCTCCGCTTGCATCGAAGCCCGCCCTCCCGGCGGGCTTTTCGTTGGCCGGAGAACCAGCCTCCGGCTTCGAAAACCTCGTCGAATTCCCTCGGATTTCAGAGATTCGTGGTTAATCGACAGGGTTAAACGGCTTTTAACCTTTGCAATTCATTATCCACGCCTGAAAGCCAATCTTATTCGGGCGCGATCGCGCTCCGGGGTTCCGAGGGGTGACAAGCATGTTCAATACAGCAAGAAAGGCCTTGTTTGCCGCGCTGTTCGCGGGCCTGGCCTGGCCGGTGTTCGCGGCCGACCTTCCAGAACCGGTGGTCGAAGAGGCCCCGCCACCGGTCTACGAGCAGCCGGTCGATGTCGGCGGCTGGTACATCCGTGGCGATATCGGCTATCACAAATCCGATGTCCGCGGCATCGACTATATGACTTACACCGTCGACCCCTGTAACTGTTCGGTCACGCCGGGCAGCAAGAGTTTCGACTATGGCAGGCTTAAGGGCGGTTTCTCGCTCGGCGGCGGCGTCGGCTACAAGATCAACGATCATTTCCGCACGGACCTGACCGCCGACTACTGGTTCAAGTCGAACTTCAACGGCGGTACCTCGGATATCAACGGGACTTCAACCGAAGTATCGAAGATGAGCGCCTTGCTGCTGCTCGCCAACGCCTATGTCGATATCGGCACCTGGCACGGCATCACGCCCTATGTCGGCGCCGGCATCGGCGGCGCGCGCGTCAAGTGGGATGATGTCTACGACCCGAACACCACCGAGCATAATCCCGGAGCATCGAACTGGCGCTTCGCCTATGCGCTGATGGCCGGCGCTTCCTACTGCCTGACCGATAAAATCATCCTCGATGCGGGCTATCGCTTCTCGCATATCCAGGGCGGCCGCATGTTCGAGTGGGACGTGACCAGCTCGGGCCCTGGCTTCGACCGTGGCATCAACACCCATGAAGTGCGCGGTGGCCTGCGCTATCAGTTCGGCGGCAACAACGGGTGCGCCGCACCTGTTGTGGCCTACCAGCCCGAACCCGAGCCGGTCTACACCAAATAGGACTTTCCAGCTCTGATGGTTACGAACCGCCCGGCTCAGCCGGGCGGTTTTCGTTCGTGCGCTAAGTTTCCGTTCGAAATCAATTCGCTAACGCTCTGTTAGCCTTAACCGTGACTTAACCACTATGGTTAACAATGCTTCCTGAAACGATGGCGGCCGCCGTGATTGCAGGCGCCAAATCCGGGAGTCGGGACCATGACACTCACATCGCGTATTGTGCTGGCGGTTGCCGGACTCGGCCTTTTGCCACTGACACCGGCACTCGCCGCCGACTACGATCCGCCGATCTATGTCGACCAGGCGCCTGATTACGTGCCGGTCGAAGTCGGCTCGGGCTGGTATCTGCGCGGCGATGTTTCGTATCTGGCGCAGAAGAGCTTCAAGAACGAGGATTTCGCCTTTACGCCTGCCAGCTTCGACGACAAGGAAGATCCGGTCTTTGCCAGCATCGGCTTCGGCTATCACTTCACCGATTATCTGCGCGCCGATCTCAATTTCGGCTATCTGCCCGGCAACAAGATCGGCATCGGCTATGACGATACGGCGATCGTAACGCCGCCGGCAACTTCGACCGTCGCTTCGGCGTCCCTGACGAATTACGCCTTCACGGGCATGCTCAACGGCTATGTCGATCTTGGCACCTATGTCGGGATAGCTCCCTACCTCGGCGCCGGCGTCGGCATCGTGCGCAGCACGCGCAAGCTCTCGGCGAGCTATTTCACCAACAATAGCGACCCCACCGACGATTTCGTCCAGAGCGACGACAAGACCCAATATTCGTTCGCCTATACGTTGAATGCGGGCCTTGCCTATCAGGTGACCAAGAACGTTTCCGTCGACCTGGGCTATCAGTACTTCTCCGCCCCCAGCGCCGAATATGTGACGGCAGCAAGCCTGACCTCCTTTCCCGTTCACAAGGGGATCAGCAATCACCAGGTCAAGCTCGGGCTGCGCTACGACCTCTGGTAGGCTCCGGACGCATCAGGACTTTGACGGCGGATCCGTGCGGTCCGCCGTTTGCGTTTGAAGTCACGACATCCTGATCGCAGAGTGCCAGTATCCTGGCAGCGACAAAAACTTTTCCCTTGACGCCTGAAGCCTGAACGCATATCGCCGTCCGTGGGCCACCCCTCCCCAACGAGGGGCCACTATCTGGAAGGATAGACCACGATGACGACTCCCGCGAAGCCCGGACTCCGTCCGGCAAATCCCAATTTTTCCTCAGGTCCTTGCGCAAAACGCCCCGGCTGGTCGGTCGAGGCACTTAAAAACGCTGCGCTCGGGCGTTCCCACCGTGCCAGGATCGGCAAGACCAAGCTCGAACAGGCGATCGAGCTGACACGGGAAATCCTCCAGGTTCCTGCCGGCTACCGCATCGGCATCGTGCCGGCGTCGGACACCGGCGCGGTCGAGATGGCGCTGTGGTCGCTGCTCGGCGAGCGCGGCGTCGACATGGTCGCCTGGGAGAGTTTTGGCTCCGGCTGGGTCACCGACGTGGTCAAGCAGCTGAAACTCGCGGATGTGCGCAAAATCGAAGCTGGCTACGGCGAATTGCCGGACCTGTCCAAGATCGATTTCGACCGCGACGTGGTCTTCACCTGGAATGGCACCACATCGGGCGTGCGCGTGCCGAACGGCGATTTCATCCCGGCGGACCGTAAGGGCCTGACCATTTGCGACGCCACCTCGGCGGCATTCGCGCAGAGACTCGATTTCGCAAAACTCGATGTCGTCACCTTCTCCTGGCAGAAGGTGCTGGGCGGCGAAGGCGCGCATGGCATGCTGATCCTCAGTCCGCGCGCCGTCGCGCGGCTGGAAACCTACAAGCCGGCCTGGCCGCTGCCGAAAATCTTCCGCCTGACCTCGGGCGGCAAGCTGATCGAAGGCATCTTCAAGGGCGAGACCATCAACACGCCGTCGATGCTGTGCGTCGAGGACTATCTCGATGCCCTTCAATGGGCGAAGTCGATCGGCGGTCTGGATGCGCTGGTCGCCAGGGCGGATGCCAATGCCGCGGTTCTCGACGGTTTCGTCGACAAATCCGCATGGCTCGGCCATCTCGCCGTTGAGCCCGCGACGCGGTCGAACACGTCCGTATGCCTGTCCTTCACCGACCGGCAAGTCGCAGCGCTTGACGCGGACGGGCAGGCGGCGTTCGCCAAGGCTCTCGTCTCGGTGCTCGACAAGGAAGGCGTCGCCTACGACATCGGCTCCTACCGCGACGCGCCTCCCGGCCTTCGCATCTGGTGTGGCGCGACGGTCGAGGCGTCCGACCTCGAAGCGCTATTGCCCTGGCTCGACTGGGCCTTCGCCGCGCAGAAGGCATCGCTGAAAGCGGCTGCCTGAGATTTCGGTGGCGGCCCGCGGGCCGCCCATTCCCCGGATCAATCCCATTTTCAAGGAGGCCGCCATGGCGCCCCGTGTTCTCGTTTCCGACAAACTCTCTCCCACCGCCGTGCAGATCTTCAAGGATCGCGGCGTCGAGGTCGACTATCTGCCCGATCTCGGCAAGGACAAGGAAAAGCTGCTCGAAGTTATCGGCCAGTATGACGGTCTCGCCATCCGCTCGGCGACCAAAGTCACCGAGAAGCTGATCAATGCCGCGACCAACCTCAAGGTCATCGGCCGCGCCGGCATCGGCGTCGACAATGTCGATATCCCGGCGGCCAGCCGCAAGGGTATCATCGTGATGAACACGCCCTTCGGCAATTCGATCACGACAGCCGAGCATGCCGTTGCGATGATCTTCGCGCTTGCGCGCCAGATTCCGGAGGCCAACGCCTCGACCCATGCCGGAAAATGGGAGAAGAACCGCTTCATGGGCGTCGAGATCACCGGCAAGACGCTGGGCGTCATCGGCTGCGGCAATATCGGTTCGATCGTCGCCACACGTGGCGTCGGACTGAAGATGCATGTCGTCGCCTTCGATCCGTTCCTGTCGGACAGCCGCGCCGAGGAGCTCGGCGTCGAGAAGGTCGAGCTCGACGAGCTCTTCGCCCGCGCCGATTTCATCACCCTGCACACGCCGCTGACCGACAAGACGCGCAACATCATCGACGCCGCCGCCATCGCCAAGATGAAGAACGGCGTGCGCATCATCAACTGCGCGCGCGGCGGGCTGATCGTCGAGGCCGACCTCGTCGCGGCGCTGAAGGGCGGCAAGGTGGCGGGCGCCGGCATCGACGTCTTCGAGGTCGAACCGGCGGAGCAGAACGCCCTGTTCGGCATGGACAATGTGGTGGCGACACCGCATCTCGGCGCCTCGACGGCGGAAGCACAGGAAAATGTCGCGCTGCAGGTTGCCGAACAGATGGCCGACTATCTGATCAAGGGCGCCGTCTCCAACGCCATCAACATGCCGTCGATCACGGCGGAGGAAGCACCGCGGCTGAAGCCGTTCGTCAAGCTTGCCGAAGTGCTCGGCGCCTTTGTCGGCCAGGTCACGGAAGATCCGATCAAGGAGGTCGAGATCCTGTTTGACGGCTCGACCGCGACGATGAACACACGCGCCCTGATCAGTGCCGCACTCGCCGGCCTGATCCGGCCGCAAGTCGCCGACGTCAACATGGTGTCGGCGCCGATCATGGTGAAGGAGCGCGGCATCATCGTCGCCGAGGTCAAGCGCGACAAGTCGGGCGTCTTCGACGGCTACATCAAGCTCACTGTCAAGACCGAGCACATGACGCGCTCGATCGCCGGCACCTGCTTCTCGGACGGCAAGCCGCGCTTCATCCAGATCAAAGGCATCAACCTCGATGCCGAGGTCGGCCAACATATGCTCTACACGACCAATGCCGATGCGCCCGGCATTATCGGCCTGCTTGGCACCGTGTGCGGCGAGAACGACGTCAACATTGCCAACTTCCAGCTTGGCCGTAACCGGCCGGGCGGTGATGCCATCGCGCTGCTCTATCTCGACGCGCCGTTCCCGGAAAAAGTGCTGGAGCAGGTGCGGGCGCACAAGTCGATCGACTCGGCCAAACGGCTGCAGTTCGACGTGAGCGCGGTTTAGGCCCACACCGTCGCAATCAGGCGCACGAGACGTCCCGTGTGCGGGCAAGCACGCGGGACGTTTCGTTTAGCCTCGGTTTCAGCCGGCGGACCGCATCCCGCGGCGGACGCTGCCTTACCCGATTCCTGCACAGTTCGGTCCTTCCCGGGCCGTGATTGACCGTGCGAGCTTGGCGCCTGGTCCAAGGATTACTTTTCAACTTCCTGATATATTAGCCGGCGCCGATAAGCATAAAGCCTGGCCTAATCTAACGATTTTGTGATCTGCTTGACGATGCGGATTTCTTTCCGCAGGCTGTCATCAATCGACCCGCCTGGCTTGAACTTAACGGTTTTGGTCATGATTTAACGCGCAACTTCCGGTGCGCGCTCGTTGCTGTCAAGGTGCCTTGGATGGATCATCGCAATACTGTCAGGCTGAATCGGCGCCTTTTCCTTTCATCGGTCGCGATGTTTACGGTCACGGCGACTTCGGCAAGCCTTGCCCGCTCTTTCTCCGGCTCCCTGCCTTGGGCACCCCTGTCGTCAGATCCGCCGATGCAGGTGGTCCCTGGCGGCTGGCAATTTTTCACACCGCAGGAAGCGGCTCTTGTCGAAGCCATCGTCGACCGCATCATCCCCGCCGACGATCTCAGCATGGGCGGCAAGGAGGCGGGCTGCGCCGTCTATATCGACAGGCAGTTGATGGGCGCGTTCGGAACCTCGAGCCGGCTTTATACGCAAGGGCCATTCCTGCCCGCATTGCCGACGCAGGGATATCAGGGTGAGGCCAATCCCGCCCAGCGCTACCGCGTCGGCCTCGCCGCCATCGATGCCTTCCTGAAGCAACGCGACGGCAAGACATTCGCAGAACTGCAGCCGGCCGATCAGGATGCGTTCCTGACGGCCATGGAGGCGGGTAAGATCGAACTGCCCAATGGCGTCAAGGGGCCCGGCTTCTTCGGACTTCTTCTGCAGAACACGATGGAAGGGTTCTTTGCCGATCCGGTCTATGGCGGCAACAAGGACATGGTGTCGTGGCGCATGCTCGGCTTCCCCGGCGCGCGCTATGACTACCGGGACCATGTCAGCAAGCACAATCAGCCCTATCCGCGGCCGCCCGTCTCCATCGAGGGCAGCCCGGAATGGCTGGGCAAGAGGAGCTGACCATGACGACGATACTGCCCCGAAAGGATGTCGTGATCGTCGGCCTCGGCTGGACCGGGTCCATCCTTGCGCATGAATTGACGGACCAGGGCCTCGACGTGCTGGCCATAGAACGCGGTCCATGGCGCGACACGGCCACCGATTTCAACATCGGCTATGCACAGGACGAATTGCGCTACAGCGTGCGGCGCGACCTCTTCCTGCAGCCCGCCGTCGAAACGATGACGATGCGCAACGACCCGTCGCAGACAGCGCTGCCGATGCGCGATTTCGGTTCCTTCCTGCCCGGCAACGGGGTTGGCGGCGCCGGCGTGCACTGGAACGGCCACACCTGGCGATTCTGGGATTCGGACTTCCAGACGAAAACCAACCTGACCAAGCGCTATGGCGCGGCCAGGATCGCGGATCTCCAAGTCGAGGACTGGGGCGTGACCGGCGCCGAAATGGAGCCTTACTACGACCAGTTCGAATATTTGGCGGGCATTTCGGGCAAGGCCGGCAACATCAAAGGCAAACTGCAGGAAGGCGGCAATCCGTTCGAGGATCCGAGGGCGCGGGACTATCCGAACCCGCCGATGGAGATGACCTACGCGCCGACCTTGTTCGCCGATGTCGGCCGGTCGATGGGGCTGCATCCTTTCCCGACGCCGTCAGCCAACATGTCTCGCACCTATGTCAATCCGCTCGGCATCACCATGGGGCAGTGCACCTATTGCGGTTTCTGCGAGCGCTTCGGCTGCGCCAATTATTCCAAATCAAGCGCCCAGACCACCATCCTCCCCGTCCTGATGAAGAAGGCCAATTTCGAGGTCCGGACCGACAGCGAAGTGCTGCATGTCGATCTTACCGCCGGCGGCAAGTCGGCGCGTGGCGTGACCTATGTCGACACGTCAGGGCAGGAATTCTTCCAGCCGGCTGATCTCGTGCTTCTGTGCGCCTACGGGCTGCACAATGCCCGCCTGATGATGCTCTCCGGCATCGGCAAGATCTATGATCCCAACACCGGCGAGGGCACGGTCGGCCGCAATTACTGCTATCAGACCAATGCCGGCGTGCAGGTGTTCTTCGACGACAAGAACTTCAATCCGTTCATCGCGGCCGGCGCGCTCGGCCAGACAATCGACGATTTCAACGGCGACGCTTTCGATCACGGTGCGCTGGATTTCGTCGGCGGCGCGGGCATCAACTGCATCCCCACCAACGGACGCCCGATCGGCACCAGGCCGACGCTGCCCGGCACGCCGAAATGGGGCGGGGCGTGGAAGAAAGCGACCGTCGAGGGTTACAAGAGCACGCTCGGCTATTCCTCGCAGGGCAGCAGCTACGCCACGCGCACCAACTATCTCGATCTCGACCCGACCTACAAGGATCGCTTCGGCCGGCCGCTGATGCGCATGACGTTCGATTTCCCCGACAACGACATCCGGATGTCGAACTATGTATGCGACCGGATGGAGGACATCGCCAAGGCGTTCGGCGGCAAGCAATACAGCGTCGGCCGCCGCAAGAAGGGCTGGGACAGCGTCCCCTATCAGAGCACCCACAATACCGGCGGCGCCATCATGGGGACCGACCCGAAGAGAAGCGCGGTCAACACCTTCCTGCAAAGCTGGGATGTGCCGAACGTCTTTGTCATCGGCGCGTCGGCCTTCCCGCAGAACGCCGGCAAGAACCCGACGGGAACGGTCGGCGCGCTTGCCTTCCGTGCCGCCGACGCCATCCGCAATCAGTATCTGCGCAATCCCGGCGCACCGCTGGTGCGGGCATGAGAACGCTCACCGCCATCCTCGCCACCGGCGCGGCACTCCTGGCGATCGCTCCGGCAATCGCCGCCGACCAGGCGGACCAGATCATACGCGGTCAGTACCAGGCCGTGCTCGGCGATTGCGCGGGTTGTCACACGAGGCCGGACGGCAAGCCCCTGGCCGGCGGCCTGCCACTGGAAACGCCGTTCGGCACACTGGTGCCGCCCAACATCACGCCCGACCACGAGACGGGCATCGGCAATTGGTCGGAAGACGATTTCCGCAACATGATGAAGACCGGCATCGGCCACAATGGCGTGCGGCTCTACCCCGCCATGCCATATCCCGCCTATACCAAGATGAACGAGCAGGACATTTCCGACCTCTGGGCCTATCTCACCACGGTCGAGCCGGTGCCGAACAAGGTGCAGGCCAACCAGCTGCCGTTTCCCCTGAACATCCGGCTGGCGATGTGGGGCTGGAATCTCCTCAACTTCACCGAAAGCACTTTCACGCCGGATCCCTCCAAGTCGGCGGAATGGAACCGCGGCGCCTATATCGTGCAGGGGGCGGGGCACTGCGGCACCTGCCATACACCCAAATCCTTCCTCGGAGCCGACCAGGACAGCGGTTTTCTGCAAGGGGCGTCGCTGCAGGGCTGGTTTGCGCCCGACATCACCAACAATGCCCAATCCGGCCTTGGGAAATGGTCGCAGGAGGATCTGGTTACCTACCTCAAGACCGGCGTCAACGCGCATTCGATCGCGTCCGGTCCGATGGCCGAGGCCGTCGAAAACTCGACCTCGAAAATGACGGATCCGGACCTCAAGGCTGTTGCCGTCTATCTCAAGAGCCTGGGCTCGGACACCGGCAATGCGCAAGCGCCAAAGCCGGACGAGGCGCGGATGGCCGCGGGCGAGGCGATCTACCATGACAATTGTTCGGCCTGCCATGGTGACGATGGTGCCGGGGCCGGAGCTCTGTTCCCGCCGCTCGTCGGCAACTCGATCGTGGCGCAAAACAATCCCGAAACGCTTGCCCGGGTGGTTCTCGCCGGAAGCCAGGCTGTCCATACGGCCGGCGCGCCGACGACACCTGCCATGCCTTCGCTCGCATGGCGCCTGAAGGACCAGGAAGTCGCCGACGTGCTGACCTATGTGCGCGGCAGCTGGGGCAATTCCGCTCCGGCGGTCTCATCCGACGATATTGCGGCGGTGCGCAAGGAATTGGTGCGGTAGCACTTTACCGGCGGGCCGGCACGGCCATCCTTCGCCCGCTATATTCGGCAAGCGCGATGCCGCCCAGCACGAGCACGAGTGCCAATGCCTGATAGAGCTGGAACGTCTCGCCGACGATCAGCACCGAAAGCAGCGTGCCGAAGATCGGCACCAGATTGATGAACAGGCCGGCGCGGTTGGCGCCGATCAGCTCGTTGCCCCTGATGTAGAGGATCTGCGAGATGACCGAGGCGCCGATCGCGGTGTAGACGATGACTGTCCAGCCGCGCGCATCGGGCACGATGACCTTGCCGGCGGCTATTTCCCACAGGACAAAGGGCAGCGAGGTGATCAGCGCCGCGACCGACAGGGACAGCATCAGGCTCTGCCAACGCATCACCGGCTTCAGGCGCAGGCCGACCGAATAGCCGCTGTAGAGGATGACGGCGACCAGCATGATGGCGTCGCCGAAATTGAGCTCCAGCGTCAGCAGCCGGCGCGGGTCGCCATGGCAGGCGGTCAGGATCACGCCGGCGATGGTCAGCACGACGCCAGCAATCTGCGCCCAGCTTACGCGCAGGCGGAAGAAGATGAAATTGGCTGTCATGATCAGGATCGGCATCGCCGCCTGTTCGATCGAAACGTTGATCGCCGTCGTGTAGTTGAGCGCCGTGTAGAAGATGGTGTTGAACAGAGTGAAGCCGCTGGCGCCCAGCGCCGCCAGGACGAGCCAGTGCCGGCGCACCACCGGCCAGTCCTCCCGGATTGTCCGCCAGCCGATCGGCAGCAGGATCGCTACCGCCAGCACCCAACGCAGGAAGACCAGCGTCATCGGCGAGACATGATCGACAGCCAGCTTGCCGGCCACCGAATTGCCGCCCCACAGCAAGGTGGTGAGCAGCAGGAATATGTAGGCGCTTCGATGCATGGCGGCATTCCGGCCGCGGCGGATGCGCCGCGGTGTTTGTCGGCCTATTGCCCCGGTCGGTCCAAGTAAATGATGTCAAAGCCGAAAATTGTTGTGCCTCAGGGCATTTTCGGCGGCAAAGAAAGGTCGCGCTCGCGAGGTCTTGACGCTATAGAGGCCTGTCGTTTCGAACCATATCCAAGCCGCTCGGCGGCGTTTCAAGGGAAAAGAAACATGGCCAATGTGGTGGTCGTCGGCTCGCAGTGGGGCGACGAAGGCAAGGGCAAGATCGTCGACTGGCTGTCGGAGCGTGCTGACGTCGTGGTGCGTTTCCAGGGCGGCCACAATGCCGGCCACACGCTGGTCGTCGACGGCAAGGTCTACAAGCTGTCGCTGTTGCCGTCCGGTGTCGTGCGGCAGGGCAAGCTGTCCATCATCGGCAATGGCGTGGTCTTCGATCCGCACGCTTTCGTGGCCGAAGTCGCCAAGCTCAAGGCACAGGGCGTCGAGGTGACGCCCGATCGCCTGAAAATAGCCGAAAACACAGCGCTTATCCTGTCGCTGCACCGGGAGCTGGATGGATTCCGCGAGGACGCCGCCTCAAATTCCGGGACGAAGATTGGCACGACCCGCCGCGGTATCGGCCCCGCCTATGAGGACAAGGTGGGCCGACGCGCGGTTCGGGTGATGGATCTGGCGGATTTGGAAACACTGCCCCTGAAGGTCGACAGGTTGCTGACGCACCACAATGCGCTGCGCCGCGGGCTCGGCCATGCCGAAGTCACGCATGAGGCGATCATGAGTGAATTGACATCGGTCGCCGACGAGATCCTGCCCTATATGGACCGTGTCTGGAAAGTGCTGGACGACAAGCGCCGCGCCGGCGAGCGCATCCTGTTCGAGGGTGCGCAAGGCACGCTGCTCGATATCGACCACGGCACCTATCCCTTCGTCACTTCGTCCAACACCGTGGCCGGGCAGGCGGCCGCCGGCTCCGGCGTCGGGCCCAGCGCCATAGGCTATGTGCTCGGCATCACCAAGGCCTACACGACGCGCGTTGGCGAAGGTCCGTTCCCAACCGAACAGAAGAACGAGATCGGCGAGTTCCTCGGCACGCGCGGTCACGAATTCGGCGTCGTCACCGGGCGCAAGCGCCGCTGCGGCTGGTTCGACGCGGTGCTGGTGCGCCAGGCCGTCGCCGTCAACGGCATCAAAGGCATCGCGCTGACCAAGCTCGATGTACTCGACGGGCTGGACGAGATCAAAGTCTGTACCGGCTACCGGCTCGACGGCGAGATGATCGATTATCTGCCGGCCAGCCAGGGCGCGCAGGCCCGCGTCGAACCGGTCTACGAGACGCTGGAAGGGTGGAAAGGCACCACCGCCGGCGCGCGCAGCTGGAACGATCTGCCGGCCCAGGCGGTCAAGTATGTCCGTTATATCGAGGAGTTGATCGGCGCGCCGGTCGCACTCCTCTCCACCAGCCCGGAACGGGACGACACGATACTTGTGACCGACCCGTTTCAAGACTAGTTTCTGAAGCCTTTCCGGGCATCGCGGCTGATTTGCGGGGGCCGGCGCGGGAGCAAAAATACAGGTCGACTGAAGCATGGCAGATTTCGTTGCTGTTCTGAAAAAGGCGCTCGACAGGCACGGCGACGAGACGCCTGACAAGCGCACGCGCATCTACGACAGCGTGCGTGCCATGCTGGTGAAGAAGCTTGCGGATTATTCGCCGCCGCTCGCCGCCGAGGCAATAGCCAGGCAGAAGCGCACGCTGGAGGACGCCATTGCGAGCGTCGAACGCGACTACGCCAAAAGCGTGCCGGAAACGGACCCGCTCGCCGAGCTGGAACACATCTTTTCCTCCATCGACCGCAACAAGAATCAACCGAGTCACACGCGCCAGCCGGCGAAGGCGGAGCCCGTCCGACCGGCGCCGCCCGCCGCCAGGCCGGAGCCTTATCGCCCCGCGCCACCGCCCGAGCGGCCCGCGCCATCACCCGCCGCCAAGGCCGAGCCAAGCTGGCAAAAGCCCCTACCGGCGCAGTCAGCAGCCCCGAACCTTGCCGACCCGAACCTTGCCGACCATGCCCTGCCTGGCATGGACGCGGACCAGGACGACGAGCACGCCGATGTCTTCCCGAACGACGAGGAGCCGGCGGAGGCTGACACCTTCCAGCGTCCGCGCCCGGCCGAGCGCAAGCGGAGCTATGGCGGGCTGATCGCCGCCGTCGTCGCGCTGCTGGTCATTGCTGGCGGTGGCTATGGCATCTGGCTGAACAAGGACGCCTTCGGCAAGATGCTGGGCCTGGGCGGCAGCAAGGTTGTTGCCAAGATCGAGCCGGTGAAACCGGCGCCGGCCAAGCCGGCCAAGCCGGCGACCGACGTCGCGCCGCCACCGGCGCCCGCGACAGGCGCCGAAGGGACGAAATTCACGCAACGATTGACGCCTGGAGGCGGTGAAACCGACCCTGGCCCGGCCGGAGGACAAAGCGGCGTAGGCGAGGGTGAATCCGTCGCCGCGCTGACGACGCCGCCCCCGGCGCCGCCGCCCCCGGCGACGACCGCGCCGGCAACACCGCCGCCGGCAATACCGCCACCGGCCAGTCCGCCCCCGGTCACGGGCGCGCCCGCCGCGGCGACGCCTGCCGCGACTCCACCTGCGGGCGGCACCGCGCCCGCGACACCCCCCGCCAACGGAACCGCACCCGCGGCCCCGGCCAATGCCGCCGCCACGCCGCCGGCACCGGCGGGCACGACACCAGCGGCGCCTGCTGCCGCTCCCGCTCCGGCGCAAGCCTCGGTGCCGGTCGGCCAGAAGGCGATCTTCTATGAGGAGCGCACCAGCACCGCGCAGGGTTCGGCCGAACCCGGCAGCATCGTCTGGTCGCTGGTGCAGGAATCGCCCGGCGGCGACCTGCCGCCCGAGCCGGCGATCCGCGCCGAGGCGACTATCCCGGGCAAGGATATCCAATTGCGCATGACCATCCGCCGCAACACCGACCGGACGCTGCCGGCCAGTCACATCATCGAGATGATCTTCCTGACGCCCGACGGCTTCGAAGGTGGTGGCGTCGACAACATATTGCGCGTCGCCATGAAGAGTTCGGAGCAGGACGCCGGCAGCCCGCTGATCGGAATCCCGGCCAAGATCGCCGACGGCTTCTTCCTCGTCGCGCTCAACGACACCAAGGCCGACGAGGACGCCAATATGACCTTGCTGCGCGGCCAGGACTGGATCGACGTGCCAGTGGTCTACAAGACCGGACGGCGGGCACTGCTGACCATGGAAAAGGGCATTCCCGGCGAGAAGGTGTTCGACGAGGCGATCAAGGCCTGGCAGGCCAAGACGGCGGGTTGAGAGGGCCGGGGATACGTAATCGTCGCCGTTCAGAAACCCTGAAATAGCATGTCGAGCGCGGCGATGATGTCGTCGTGGTGCTTTGCCAGGTTCATCCGACTTTCACCCAGTTCGCTCGCTGGAACGGTGGCGATCAGGTGAGTCGCCATTACCAGTTTTCGGCCATTGATCTCGAAAATCGGATGAAGTTTTCGCATCGGTGGCGGCACCGTCGCGACCGGGAGAAGCGGGACGACCGCCCGCGTCTTGAAGTTGTCGAGCAGATCGGATTGAACGTCCAGCAAATAGCTGCCTTCGACGCGACCGGCAAAGACATCATGGCGCGCCATCAGAACTGCCGATATTCTTCCAACGGCATGCCGTGCTTTTCGACGTAATCGTTCCACGCATCAATCGTGGCGCGGTTCTCGAGCTTCCACAGCCGCGTTTTTTCGGCTGCCACCGCTTCCGCGATGCCAGCTTCCGCAGCGCGCGAGACATTCACGTCTAGCCCTTTGGCTTCCCTCATGAGGTTCGAGTCGATCGACAGGTTTGCTGGCTGACGGATCGCATTCAAAGCAATCTTGCGCATAATAGCCTCCGCAACATGCGCATAACTTATGCGCACTCTCGTGCGGAAGCAATAATCAAGGGCTAGGTTGCAGGTGGCCTAGCCCTCCATCTCCTCGCGCAGCATCTCCAGTTCCAGCCATTCTTCCTCGAGCGCGGCGAGCGTCGCACGCTCCTTGTCGAGGGCGGCGATGGTCTTCTGGAACGAGGCCGGATCACGTTCGTAATAGGCCGGATCGGCAATGTTGTTCTCCAGCCGCGAGATCGATGCGGTCACGGCCTCGATCTTCTTGGGCAAGGAGTCGAGCGCGAATTTCTGTTTGAACGACAGTTTCTTCGCCGGTCCCTTTGGCATTGCCGGCTCGCTCTTGCCCGGTGCCGGCGCCTCGCCGGGCTCGGCCTTGGCCCGCGCCTTGCGGTCGTCGAGCCTGGTGCCGCCGCGCTGGGCCAACATGTCGGAATAACCGCCGGCATATTCGACCCAGCGGCCGCCGCCTTCCGGCGCGATGATGCTGGTGACGGTACGGTCGAGGAAATCGCGGTCGTGGCTGACGAGGATGACGGTGCCGGCAAAACCGGCGACCAGTTCCTGCAGCAGTTCCAGCGTCTCCATGTCGAGATCGTTGGTCGGCTCATCGAGCACCAGGAGGTTCGCCGGCCGGGCCAGCACGCGCGCCAGGATGAGCCGCGCCCGCTCGCCGCCGGAAAGCTCGCGCACCGGGGTGCGCGCCTGCTCCGGCTTGAACAGGAAATCCTTCATGTAGGAAACGACATGGCGCTGTTCGCCGTTGATGACCAGGTTTTCGCCGCGTCCGTCGGTGAGATATTGCGCCAGCGTCTGCTGCGGGTCGACCGCCTCGCGCTTCTGGTCGAGCGTGGCGATTTCCAGATTGGTGCCGAGCCGTACCGAGCCCGCATCCGGCGCCAGTTCGCCGGTCAGCATCTTCAGAAGCGTCGTCTTGCCGGCGCCGTTCGGCCCGACAAGACCGACGCGGTCGCCGCGCTGGATGCGGGTCGAGAACCCCTTGACCACGGTGAGGTCGCCGAAGCTCTTCTCGATGTTTTTCGCCTCGATGACCA
Source organism: Mesorhizobium sp. B2-4-17 (assembly GCF_006441275.1). Lineage (NCBI taxonomy): Bacteria > Pseudomonadati > Pseudomonadota > Alphaproteobacteria > Hyphomicrobiales > Phyllobacteriaceae > Mesorhizobium > Mesorhizobium sp. B2-4-17. The sequence continues at coordinate 84,030 of NZ_VFUX01000012.1, forward strand.
GCTTGCCGGATTCGGCGGCGTCGCTCGCCACCATGGTCGCGGTGCCTTCGGCGCCGCGATGGCCGCGAAAGCGCTGGCGCATGGTCTGCAACTCGCCCAGTCGGCGCATGTTGCGCTTGCGCCGCGCCGTCACGCCATAGCGCAGCCAGTGTTCCTCGCGCACGATCTGGCGGCCGAGCTTGTGCTGCTCGCGCTCTTCCTCTTCCAACACCAGGTCGCGCCATTCCTCGAAATGGCCAAAACCCTTGTCCAGCCTGCGGGTCTGGCCACGGTCGAGCCAGACAGTGGCGCGCGACACGCGCTCGAGAAAGCGGCGGTCGTGCGAGATGACGATGAGCGCCGAGGAGGTGCGGACGAGTTCCTCTTCCAGCCATTCGATGACCGACAGATCGAGATGGTTGGTCGGCTCATCAAGCAGCAGAATGTCGGGCTCCGGCGCCATGACACGGGCAAGGGCGGCGCGTCTGGCCTCGCCGCCGGACAGGTCGCCCGGCCGCTCCTCGCCCGACAGGCCGAGATGCTCCATCAGGTAGCTGGCGCGGTAGGGATCATCGGCAGGCCCGAGCCCGGCCTCGACATAGGCCCGCACGGTGGCAAACCCTTCCATGTCGGGCATCTGCGGCAGATAGCGGACAGTCGCCGAAGGCTGGCGGAAGACCTCGCCGTCCTGGGGCTCGATGAGGCCGGCGGCGATCTTGAGCAGCGTCGATTTACCCGATCCGTTGCGGCCGACCAGCGCGATCTTGTCACCGGCCGAAGCGGTCAAGGCGGCGCCGTCGAGCAGCGGCGTGCCACCGAAGGTCAGTTTTATCCCGTCGAGATTGAGAAGAGGCGGGGCCATGTCAGCTTTCGGGCAAGGGATAGGGATGGGCGAGCAGCAGCGCTCGGCCGCGGCCGAGCGTGATTTCGAGGCGGCCCCCGGTCTTGTTGAGCTTGACCTCGTTGGAGATGGTCAGTGATGATCCGAAAGCGACTTCGACCTGGTTGAGCGGCCATTTGGCGCCGGTGACGGTCAGGCCAGCCAGTTCGGAAAAGCCAAGAATCGAAAACAGCGTGCCGTCGGCATAGTCGAAACCAGCCGTTGCGTTCAGCAACGGGATGCCTTCCTGTGCGCCGCTGGTCAGCAATACGTCCGTTCCTGCCTCGGCAAGGCGCAGGCCGAGCGCGAGATGCAGGAACGCGTGATCGGCGCGTTTGCCGCCGAAGGCGCCGGCCAGCACAAGGCGCGTTGCCCCGCGCTCGAGGGCCGCCGCGATCGCGAGTTCGCCGTCGGTCTTGTCCTTCTCCGCCGGGAAGGTTTGGCGGGTCACAGCGGCGAGGTTGGCGGGCAGATCGGCCGGAACCGAATCGAAGTCGCCTACCCACAGTTCCGGCACAACGCCCAGCATCCGTGCATGGCCGATGCCGGCGTCGGCGGCGATGACGCGCGAGCCTTCGACCTGTCGGTCGAGCCGGGGCGTGCGGATGAGATCGCCGCCAAGCAGGATGGTGAATGTGCTCATATCCCGTCGCCCTTACCAGCCCGGCACGGGAAACGGAAGGCGGCAAACTCCCACTTGCGCGGTTCGGCGGCCAGGCCTATGTGTCGAAATGCTCTAACGGGGTGCCGGCTGCGATGTTCGCGGACCGGCTGAGAGGCAGTCTCGCCAACCCGCTGAACCTGATCCGGTTTGTACCGGCGGAGGGATTAGACGTTTCGGACAGTCCGACGCCTCAATTCCTTGTCACGTGAACGAAGGAGGCGCCGATGCGCACGCTTTTATATTCTCTTTGCACAGCAATGGTCGTGGTGCTGTCCGGCCCGGCCGTGGCCAAGGACAAGCTCACCGTCTACACCTATGAGAGCTTCACAGCCGACTGGGGTCCTGGCCCAGTGGTGAAGAAGGAATTCGAGGCCGAATGCGGCTGCGATGTCGAATTCGTCTCGGTCGCCGACGGCGTGGCCCTGCTCAACCGCGTCAAGCTCGAAGGGGCATCCACCAAGGCCGATATCGTGCTCGGCCTCGACACCAATCTCACCGCCGATGCCAAGGCTTCGGGCCTGTTCGCGCCACATGGCGCGGTGAACGGCATCAATGTGCCTGGCGGCTGGAGCGACGATACTTTTGTCCCGTTCGACTACGGCTATTTTGCTGTCGTCTATGACACGCAGAAGCTCAAGACGCCGCCCAAGAGCCTGAAGGAGCTGGTCGAAGGCAGCGCCGACGACAAGATCGTCATCCAGGATCCGCGTACCTCGACGCCCGGGCTCGGCCTGCTGTTGTGGGTGAAGTCGGTCTATGGCGACAAGGCGCCGGAAGCCTGGGCCAAGCTCAGGACGAAGGTGCTGACCGTGACGCCGGGCTGGAGCGAAGCCTATGGCCTGTTCACCAAGGGCGAGGCGCCAATGGTGCTGTCCTACACCACCTCGCCGGCCTACCACATGGTCGCCGAGAAGACCGAGCGCTACCAGGCGGCGTCGTTCGAGGAAGGCGAATACCTGCAGATCGAGGTCGCCGGCGTCACCACGACGGGAGCCAAGAACCCGCTGGCGCAAAAGTTCATGGCCTTCATGACCGGGCCGAAGTTCCAGGACGCCATCCCGGAGACCAACTGGATGTTTCCGGCAGGCAGGACCGACAAGCCGCTCAACCCGGCCTTCGACAAGCTGGTCAAGCCGACCAAGACCTTGCTGTTCAGCCCCGAGGAGGTCGCCGCCAACCGCAAGGCCTGGGTGGATGAATGGCTGGCGGTGATGAGCAAGTAGTTTGAGGCAAACCGATCGAAGATGACCGCTCTACGGCGCCCCCCTCTGTCCTGCCGGACATCTCCCCCACTTGGGGGGAGATTGGCTGTCATCGGCGATTTCGCCAATCAACACCGCTGCAGGCATGAGCGAGGCGCGGAAACTGCCAGTCTCCCCCCAAGTGGGGGAGATGTCCGGCAGGACAGAGGGGTGCGCGAAGGATCGCAATTCTTTGTAAGTGTCGCGATCCTGAAACTGGCGGTCCAGCGTGCAACGCGCGTCTTCTGATCCCCGCGTCACCGCCGGCGTCGTCGCGCTTACGGCAATCGCCCTTTTGATCGGTGGCGCATTCGCCGGCCTGCTCGTCGAAGGCGCCGGTGACCTTTCGGGCGCCTGGGCAGCCTTCGATCCCTATCTGCTGCGCGTCGTGCGCTTCACGCTGTGGCAGGCAGGCCTCTCGACGCTTCTTTCGGTCGTCCCGGCATTGTTCGTGGCGCGGGCGCTGTCGCGGCATCCGCGCTTCTTTGGCCGCGCCTTCATCCTGCAGCTCTTCGCCGTGCCGCTGGCGCTGCCGGCGATCGTGGCGGCGCTCGGCATCCTGGCGCTCTACGGCCGCGCCGGCTATTTCGCCGGCCTGTTCAGCATGGCGGACGGCCAGGGCTGGCCAGGCATCTACGGGCTGTCAGGCATTCTCGTCGCCCATGTCTTCTTCAATCTGCCGCTCGGCGTGCGGCTGTTCCTCGAAGCGCTGCAGACCATACAGGCCGACCAATGGCGGCTGGCGAGCCAGCTCGGCATGGGCGCGCGGCCGGCATTCCGGCTGATCGAATGGCCGACGCTGCGCGCCGCCTTGCCCGGTGTCGCCGGGTTGGTGTTCATGCTCTGCATCACATCCTTCACCATCGTGCTGACGCTTGGCGGCGGGCCGGCGGCGACGACGCTGGAGGTCGGCATCTATCAGGCGTTGCGCTTCGATTTCGATCCCGCGCGAGCCGTTGCACTGACATTGCTGCAGATCGGCTTGACCTTCATCATCGTGCTGGCGCTCACGCGGCTCGGCGCCAATGTCGTCGGCGACACCAACCTGCCGGTCGCGCCGCGCCGCTATCTCTCGGTCAAGGCCACCGAGGCGTGGCTGAATGGAGTGCTCATCGTGCTGGCGCTGCTGTTCGTTGTCGGGCCAATGGCGGCCACTGTGGTCGCCGGACTTGGCGCCGATCTCGGCCGGCTGGCCGGCGAGGCCACTGTCCGGAAGGCGACACTGACCAGTGCCACGCTGGCCTTCCTGGCTGCACTGCTTTCGGTGATGCTGTCGCTGGCCCTGACCATGGCGCGCCGGGCGCTGGCGCTGGACCACAGCGCCGGCTCAAGAACAGTGCTCGAACATGCAACTGACACCGGCGCGGGGTTTGTCCTGGTCGTGCCGCCGATCGTCATCGGCGCCGGCTGGTTTCTGCTGCTGCGCCATGCCGGCGATGTCTTCGCAATCGCCCCGGCCATGGTCGTCACCGTCAATGCGGTTATGGCGATGCCTTTCGCGCTGCGCGCCGTCCGCCCTGCCTATGATGCGGGGAGCGAACGTCACGAACGGCTCTGCGCGCAACTTGGGATTTCCGGCTGGACCAGGCTGCGGCTGATCGACTGGCCATCGCTGCGGCGTCCGCTCGCCACCGCCTTTGCCTTCGCCATGGCGCTGTCGCTCGGCGATCTCGGGGTCATCGCGCTATTCGGCAGTGATTCCGTGCAGACCTTGCCCTACCTTCTCCTGGCGCGCATGGGCAGCTATCGTACCGAGGATGCCGCCGGCCTAGCGCTGCTGCTCGGCCTCGTCTGCCTGGCTCTGGTCATGACGGCCCACTGGATGGGCAGGGAGAAGAACCGGGATGCCTGACGGAGCGGCCAGCAGGCTTGAACGAGGCGCTTCGGTGCGGCTGGACAAGGTATCGTTCAGCTATGGCGAAGCGACGCTCGTCTTCGATGTCGATTTCGCCGCGACAAAGATCACCGCCATTATGGGACCGAGCGGCTCGGGAAAGTCGACGCTGCTCAACCTGGTCGCCGGGTTCGAGACACCACAGTCCGGCCGGGTGCTGATCGGCGGGACGGATGTCAGCGCCCAGCCGCCCTCGGCTCGGCCGGTGTCGATGGTGTTCCAGGAGAACAATCTCTTTGCTCATCTCTCGGTCGAGCAGAATGTCGGGCTCGGCCGCTCGCCGTCGCTGCGGCTGACCGAGGCCGACCGCACTGATATCGCGGAGGCGCTTCTACGCACCGGCCTTGCCGGCAAGGAGAAGCGGTTGCCGCGCGAACTTTCCGGTGGCGAACGGCAGCGCGTTGCCCTGGCGCGCGTGCTGGTGCGCGATCGCCCGGTGCTGCTGCTCGACGAGCCGTTCGCTTCGCTCGGGCCGGCCTTGCGCGACGACATGCTCGACCTGGTTGCCGGGGTTCATGCCGAGCGCGGCATGACGGTGCTGTTCGTGACGCACCAGCCGCAGGATGCCCGCCGTATCGGCCAGAATGTGGTGTTTCTGGACAATGGCGCCGTTGTGGCGACCGGTAAGGCGGACGATTTCTTTGCCGGGGCTGGTCCGGACGCATTCCGACGCTATATCGGTTCAGGTGCTGGGGATGCCGTATCACAAGATATTGCCCGGAAGCGGACATAATTTACGGTCAAACCAGCTCAGGGCGATGGGGCGCTTGCTTGCCATGGTCAAAGTAGTGTGGCTAGGTCCGCCCTACTGGTCCGGCACACGCCGTGATTTGCCTACACCATCCGCCGCGCGCCTCGAGGGACGCGTGACGGATGGTGTAGCAGTTTGTTTTTTGCGCATGACACGTTCCGAAGATCGCCTCCGATTTTCGTGGTCATGCGCCGGGACCTGAAAGGAAGCCGTTCTGGCGATCGGCGTTGACAGACCAAGAAGGAATCCGCTGGTGCGCTTTCTGGCGCTGGCCGGCTTTGCCGTGGCCTTGGCAAGCTGCCAGATGTTCACGCCTCCGGAAGTCCAGGAATCCGGCTTCCAACCATCCGACAAGCCGATCACGGTCGACAATGTCGCCGCCAACAACAAGCTTGCCGAACTGGCCAAGGCACAGCATCCGCGCATCCTAGCGACCTATGGCGGCGAATATTCCGATCCCAAGCTCGAGCGCATGGTCGCCAAGGTCGTAGGCAATCTGACCGTGGTGTCGGCGAACCCGACCCAGACCTATCGCATCACCATCCTCAATTCGCCCAATGTCAACGCCTTCGCGTTGCCGGGCGGCTATCTCTACGTCACACGCGGCCTGCTGGCGCTGGCTAATGATTCGTCCGAGCTCGCCGCTGTCATCGCCCATGAGATGGGCCACGTCACAGCCAATCACGGCTTGCAACGCCAGCAGCTGGAGGCCGAGGAAGGCCTGGCGACAAAGGTGGTCTCGGATGTGCTTGGCGATAGCCCGACCGCCAAGGCGGCACTCATCCGTGGCAAGCTCCGGCTGGCGCAGTTCTCGCGCAACCAGGAGCTGGAAGCAGACGCCATCGGCATCAAGTCGATCGGCGAGGCCGGCTATGACCCTTACGCCGCCGGCCGATTCCTGCAGTCGATGTCTGCCTACACCGATTTCCGCTCGATCAGCGGTGCCACCGACGCCAGTCTGGATTTCCTGGCCACGCATCCCAACACGCCGCAGCGCATCGACCTGGCGCAGCGCCACGCCCGTCAGTTCGGCGCGCCGGGTGTGGGCACGCGCGACCGCGATTCCTTCCTCGCCGGCATAGACGGCCTGCTCTATGGCGACACGCCGGAGGAAGGCTATGTGCGGGGCGAGACCTTCCTGCATCCGGGCCTCGGCGTGTCGTTCACGGTGCCGGATGGGTTCATCATCGACAATTCGGCGGCGGCGGTGACGGCGACCGGACCAGGCGACATAGCGATCCGCTTCGATGGCGTTTCGATCGACAAGAACCGCTCCTTGACTGACTACATCAGAAGTGGCTGGGTGGCTGGCCTCGACGACAGCACCGTCAAGCAGGAAACGATCAACGGCAATGACGCCGCGACCGCGCATGCCGGCGCGCAAGGCTGGCAGTTCGACATCGCGGTGATCCGTGCCGGCGGCCAGGTCTATCGGCTGCTGACAGCGGCCCCCTCGGCCAGCACTTCGCTGGATTCGGTGGCGCGGTCGGTCAGCGGGTCGTTCCGGACCCTGAGTGCCGCGGAAAAGGCGGCGCTCAAGCCGCTGCATATCCGCGTGCTCACCGTGCAGCCCGGACAGACCATGGGCTCGCTTGCCGCGCAAATGGTGGGCGTCGATCGCAAGCTCGACCTGTTCCGGGTGCTCAATGCGTTGTCACCGGGGGCCGCGGTCTCGGCCGGTGACAAGGTCAAGATTGTCACCGACAAGTAGCCCGTTGTTGCCGGGATATTAGAGCGGTTCAGCGTTTGGTTTCTACCCAGTTCCGAACGGAAAACCGCTACGCGCTTTTCCTTGAATTGCTTTAGGCTGCTGTCGCCAGAAATTCTGGATTCTGCTTCACCAGCGCGACTTTGAGCTTTTCCATGGCGCGCGCCTCGATCTGGCGGACGCGTTCCTTGGAGATGCCGAGGGTCTCGCCGAGTGCCTCGAGCGTCGCGCCCTCGTCGGTCAGTCGCCTTTCCTCGATGATGCGCAGTTCGCGGGCGTTGAGGGCGGCGAGAGCGGCTTTCAGCCAGAGCGAGCGGCGCGCGACGTCGATCTTGTCGCCGACGATCTCGTCGGGCAGCGGGTCGTCCGAGACCAGGAAATCCATCCGTTCGGTGGCGCCTGAATCATCGGCAAGCGGCACGTTGAGCGAGGAATCCGGCGCCGACAGCCGCGAATCCATCATCGCCACATCAGCTTCGGAAACGCCGAGCGCCACCGATACTTCGCGATAGAGGGTTTCGTTGGAAAGCGGCTCGGCGCCGTTTGCCAGACGGGCACGCAAGCGCCTGAGATTGAAGAACAGCGCCTTTTGCGCCGAACTCGTGCCGCCACGCACGATCGACCAATTGCGCAGGATGTAGTCCTGCATCGAGGCGCGAATCCACCAGGTCGCATAGGTCGAAAACCGCACCTCCCGTTCCGGCTCGAAGCGGGCGGCGGCTTCCAGCAGGCCGACATGCCCTTCCTGGATCAAATCGCCGAGTGGCAGGCCGTAATGGCGGAATTTGGAGGCCATGGAAATGACCAGCCGCATATGGGCCACGGTTATGCAGTGCAACGCGTTCTGGTCGTTGTCCTCCTTCCAGAGCAAGGCCAGCCGATGCTCTTCGTCCCGTTCGAGGTAGGGAGCCTTCATTGCCGCGCGGACCATTATCCGTCCTGCCGTGTCTTCCATCATGAGGCGCTCCCTGGCTCAGGCGATGCGAATGACGTCTGCTTGGAGACACCGGGTTGAAATCACGGCGTCGTGCCCTACAACAGCCAAAACTGCCACGCGCGAGAAAGGTTCCGCTGGCGCGGGCAGCGAAGCTATCCTGCGCGCGCGATTTCAGCACAGTTGCCCTTTTGAATGCGCGAAGAAATCCATTTTGGAGAATATGGTTTCGGAAATTCGTTATTTTTGAAATTAGATTCCTTATTCTTTCTGCTGACATCTGGCATTTTCCAGCCCTCACAACATGCCTGACATCAGGCCAAGGATGGGATCACAGAAAAATGAAATGGCTCAAGTCGCTTATCGTCGCCGGAACGCTGCAGGCCCTGGCCGTCGCATCGGGCCATGCCGGTGCCAATCTCGACCAGATCAAGCAGGCTGGCGTCATCAAGGTCGGGACGGAAGGCACTTACGCGCCCTTCACCTATCATGATGCGTCCGGCGCGCTGGTCGGCTTCGACGTCGAAATCGCCAAGGCGATCGGGGAAAAGCTCGGGGTCAAGGTCGAGTTCCTCGAAGGCAAGTGGGACGGGCTGATCGCCGGTCTCGACGTCAAGCGCTACGACGCCGTCATCAACGAGGTCGGCATTACCGATGCACGCAAGGCCAAGTACGATTTCTCCGATCCCTACATCGCCTCCAAGGCGGTGCTGATCGTGCGCGGCGACAATACCGACATCAAGACCTTCGCCGACCTCAAGGGCAAGAAGTCGGCGCAGTCGCTGACCTCCAATTTCGGCAAGCTGGCCGAGGCGAATGGCGCAGAGCTTGTCGGCACCGATGGCTTCGACCAGTCGATCCAGCTGCTTCTGACCGGCCGTGCCGACGCCACCATCAACGACAGCCTGTCCTTCCTCGACTTCAAGAAGCACAAGCCCGACGCCAATGTGAAGATCGCAGCGCAAGAGGAAAACGCCGATTATTCCGGCGTCATCGTGCGCAAGGGCGATCCCGAGCTGGTCGCGGCCATCAATAAGGCGCTGGCCGACATCAAGGCCGACGGCACCTATCAGAAGATCGCCGACACCTATTTCGGCCAGGACGTTTCGAAGTAAATCACGCAGCGGGGCCGGTTCGGTCCCGCAACCCATCCAGCGCGGCGGGCCGTCTTTGACGGCTCGCCGCTTTTGTCGTGGTATGGCGCCTGCATTCGCACTTCGGTCACACTGCCTCGTCTAAAGCGCGTCGCGTCGAAACGGATTCATGCGACGCGCTTCAGGTCTTTGTCTATATGCATGTCGGTCCCCCAAACCTGGGGTCACCTTTGGGCGACACAGCGGTTCAGCGTTTGATAGAATCGGTGATCCGCTCTAACTCTTTGTTTCTACGCAATTCCGGACGGAAAGCCGCCACGCACTTTTCCTGGAATTGCTCTGGTCTGGAGGGTCTTTCGTGCTGCACTGGCTGCAACTGATGCTGGAGTCGCTGCCTTCGCTGCTCTGGGCTGCCCTGATCTTCACCGTGCCGCTGACGCTGCTGTCTTTCGTCCTTGGCCTGACCGTCGGCCTCGGCGCGGCACTCGGCCGGCTGTTCGGGCCAAGGCCGTTGGTCGCGCTGGTGCGCTTCTATGTCTGGATCTTCCGCGGCACGCCGCTTCTGGTGCAGCTGTTCCTGATCTTCTATGGCCTGCCGTCGGTCGGCATCCTGCTCGACGCCTTCACGGCGGCACTGATCGGCTTCACGCTCAATATCGGCGCTTATACGTCGGAAATCATCCGCGCGGCCATCGGCTCGGTGCCGAAGGGCCAGTGGGAGGCCGCCTATTCGATCGGCATGACCTGGAGCCAGGCGATGCGGCGCACCATCCTGCCGCAAGCAGGCCGCGTCGCGGTGCCGCCGCTCTCCAACACCTTCATCTCGCTGGTCAAGGATACCTCGCTGGCCGCCGCCATCACCGTGCCGGAGATGTTCCAGGCGGCGCAGCGCATCGTCGCCACCACCTATGAGCCGCTGATCCTCTATGTCGAGGCGGCGATCCTCTATCTGGCGATGAGTTCGGTGCTGTCTGCCCTGCAGACGCGGCTGGAAGAACGGCTCAACCGCTATGGCGGCTTCCTGGAGGCACGCTCATGATCAGCCTCACCGACATAGAAAAGCGCTTCGGCGACAATCTGGTGCTGAAGGGGGTAACGGTCGCCATCGCCGAAGGCAGCGTTACCGCGCTTGTCGGCCCGTCGGGCGGCGGCAAGAGCACGCTCTTGCGCTGCATCAACCTTCTGGAGATCCCGACATCGGGCACGGTGCGGATCGGCGACGAGTCTCTCGCGTTCCGTCCGGGCGTCAAGGTGCCGGCCGCGGACATAAGACGCCTGCGCCTGCAGACCGGCATGGTGTTCCAGAATTTTCAGTTGTTTCCGCACCGCACCGCAATGGAGAATGTCATGGAAGGACTGGTGACGGTGCTCAAATGGTCGCCCGAGAGGGCCCGCGAGCGAGCGCTCGCCCTGCTGGAAAAAGTCGGGATGGCGCACAAGGCCGATGCCTGGCCGGCGACGCTGTCAGGCGGCCAGCAGCAGCGGGTGGCGATCGCCCGGGCGCTGGCCCCGTCGCCGAAAGTGCTGCTGTGCGACGAGCCGACCTCGGCGCTCGACCCGGAACTGGCGCAGGAGGTGGTCGATGTGCTCGGCCAGCTTGCCAGCGAAGGCACGACCATGGTGATGGCGACGCATGATTTGCGCTTGGCTTCCAAGATCGCGCGGGAAGTGGTTTTCCTCGACGCCGGTGTTGTGGTCGAAAAGGGGCCGGCGGCTGTACTGTTCGGCAATCCGGAGCGTGAGCGGACCAAGCGGTTCATCGCCACGCTGAAGCAGGAGGCGGAGAGGGAAGGCGGAGGCGAGGGTTAGGCGAGAGATTTCCGCAGATCAGACGCCCTCTGACGCCCCGCAACAAAAAACCCGGCGCGAGGCCGGGTTTTTCGAATTCAAAGGCGAAAAGGCTCAGGCAGCTTCTTCCTGCTCGGCTTCCTCATTGTCGGCCTTGGCGCCGCGCTTAGGGCCCTTGTTGAGATTGACCTCGATCAGGCGGACGGCTTCGGTTTCCGACATGCGGTTGACAGCCGCGATCTCGCGGGCCATGCGGTCGAGCGCCGCCTCGTAGAGCTGGCGTTCGGAATAGGACTGCTCCGGCTGGTTGTCGGCGCGATAGAGGTCGCGCACGACTTCCGAGATCGAGATCAGGTCGCCCGAGTTGATCTTGGCATCGTATTCCTGGGCGCGGCGCGACCACATGGTGCGCTTGACGCGGGCGCGGCCCTGCACGACCTTCAGCGCGCGCTCGACATAATCCTCTTCCGACAGCTTGCGCATGCCGATGGAGGTCGCCTTGGCGACCGGCACCTTCAGGCGCATCTTGTCCTTCTGGAAGTCGATGACGAACAGTTCCAGCTTGTGCCCGGCCACTTCCTGCTCGTCGATCGAGATGATCTGGCCGACGCCGTGCGCCGGATAGACGATGTACTCGCCGGTCTTGAAACCGTGACGTGCTCCAGTGGGCTTTTTCTGCGGGGTGATCGTTGCCATTACGCCCTGAACTCCTTGTTGTGGAACCGGCGTCCTGCCGGCCCGAACTGGTGTGACCGGGAAATCCCGATCATTAGCCGCACAACAGATGAACCCACCGGAAAGGCTGGGACCGGCAAACCGCACGATTGCGACCGCCTGGCCCAGATCGCTCTGGTCCGGATTGGGATTTTCACCTTTCAGTGATTTGGGGCGTCTGCGCCATAAATCGACGTTGTGTCACCGGCATGGTTCGCTGATGTAACACAAAAAGTCGGAAGAATCAAGGTTTTGCTACGCAAGCGAAGCCCACAGATCACCGCCGCCTGTCAAGGCGGTTCATGTGCCGTGCCTCTTACGCAGCGTCATACCAGTCTGAACAGTAGCGCTGTCAGTCGCCTTCGCCAGGTTCGGCGGAGAAATATTTCTCGAACTTGCCGGCCTCGCCGTCGAAGGTCTTGGCGTCGACCGGCGGTTCCTTCTTGGCGGTGATGTTAGGCCATTTCTCGGCATATTCGGTGTTGATCTGCAGCCATTTGTCGAGACCGGGCTCGGTGTCGGGCTTGATCGCGTCGGCGGGGCATTCCGGCTCGCAGACCCCGCAGTCGATACACTCGTCGGGATGAATGACGAGCATGTTCTCGCCTTCGTAGAAACAGTCGACCGGACAGACCTCGATGCAATCCATGTATTTGCATTTGATGCAATTGTCGGTCACGACATAGGTCATCGGTCGGCTCCGGAACGTCCCAGCTTTATTGGGCTTTTTCCGTCACGTAACGCCTTTGCCCGCCGCTTGCAAGGGCGGCCATACCCGCTTGGGCCGGGGTTTTCGGAATGAAATTCCAGACTGCGGAGCACAGCAGGGGGCGGTGACGTCTCGCGGAGCGTCTGTTTGCCGGGTTCCGTTCCGTCCTGCGTCCGTCGCGCCCGAAAACCGCCAACCGCGCTCCCGGCGGCAAGCCTCAATCCTCGCCAAGCAAGCGGTCGGTCTGGCGGCGCTCTCTTTTGGTCGGACGGCCGCTACCGGCCTCGCGCAGCGCCGGAATCGCATCCGGAAGCGCCTCGCCCTTCGGTGCGGGCGGTGGCGACATGTCCTCATAGAGGGTGCGGGCCTCTTCTGCCGGGCCGCGCCGCACACCCGCGCCGAGCACCCTCCAGACGAAAATGCGCTGGTCGAGCGTGATGGTCAGCACATCGCCGGGCTTGACCAGATCGGAGGCCTGCGCTGCTTTGTCGCGATTGATCCGCACGCGGCCGGCGACGACCAGCTTGGCCGCCAGCGAGCGCGATTTTACCACGCGCGAGAAGAACAGCCATTTGTCGATGCGCTGGCGACCTTCAGCAACCATCGCGGCGCCGAGCTTATTTCTTCAGTTGGTCGCGCAAGGCGGCGAGCTTGGCGAAGGGCGAGTCCGGATCGAAGCGGACCGGACGCTCCTCGCGCGGCTTCGGCTGGAAGGCGGGCTTGCCGCCCCTGTTCCCGTCGGCACCGCTCTTGCCTTCCGGCCTGCCGCCCTTCCAGTCCGGTCGGCCCTCGCGGCGGTCGGGACGCTCGCCCTGCGGACGGCTGTCACGGCGCTGTTCGCCTTCGCCCTGCGGCTTGGGCTTGAACTTGGAACGATCGAAGCGCGGCTTGCCGGCGCCGTCACGCCGCCCTTCATGGGCAGGGCGCTCGCCAGGTGCGCCTGGTGTCTGTGCGGCGGCACTCGCCGGTGCATCGCGCCGGCCCCGCGCCTGCCCATTTTGCGGGCGATTGCCGCGGCCCTCACGATGACGCGGGCGCTGGTCGAAGCGAGCCTGCCGCCACAGCAGGATCGGCTTGGGCGCTTCGGCTTCCGGCGCGGCCTCGGCGGTCTCACCCTCCCCCTCTTGGGGAGGGTCGGCGCGCAGCGCCGGGGTGGGGACAGCGCCAGCGCTTTCAGCACTGCCGGCATCGTCGGCGCTGTCACCCCCGCCCGCGTCGCTTCGCGCCGCGACCTCCCCCATCGAGGGGGAGGTAAGGGCGTCGGCGCTTTCGGCGGCGGCAACAGGCTGGTTTTCTACGATCTCCGCAGATTCTGCCTGTGCGGACTCGGCAGGCAACACAACCACGGCCTCGGCTGTCGGAGCTTCTTCGTGCGTTGCCTCAACTGGTGCGGCCACGGGCTCTTCCGCGGCGGGTTCGGCCTCGACGGTATCGGCGGCAGGGGTTTCGGATGCCGGACCCACAGCGATCGCCATATCAGACGCAGGTTCCGAACCTTCGACGGACGCTTCCGCTGCAACATCTATAGCCGCGTCTTCCGCCGCCTTTGCGCGGGCGGCTTCCTCCGCCGCGAGCTTGGCGGCTGCGGCTTCCCGCGCTGCATTGTCCTGTGCCTCGATCCGTGCCTTGACTTCCGCCGCCGGCTTCGGCTCGGCACGATAGCCCAAACCCTTCAGGATCTCTTCCATGTCGTCGGCGGTGGCGCCGAGGATCGACATCATTGGCGGTGTCACCATGAAGGACTGGCCGTCATAGGCCCCATCCGGACGCTGGCCGAGGCCAGGCTTCCAGTTGGTCGCCGGGCGGATCAGGTCGGCCAGCCGCTCCAATATGTCGATGCGTACGGCGCGGCGGCCGAGATTGCGGTAGCCGGCGAGCTTGTAGAAGGCCTTGTCGAAGGCCGGGTCGATGACCACCGAGGTGCGGCCCGACGCCAGCGCGTGGACGACGTCGCCAAAGCCGGGCTTGTCCTTACCGTCATTCTTCAGCGCCCACAGCAGCGTCACCAGCCCGGCGGGTGCCGGCTTGATCAGCGCCGGAACGAAGACATGGTAGGCGCCGAAGCGCACGCCCAACCGGCGAAGGGCGGCTCGGCCCTCCTGGTCGAGGGACTTCATCTCCTCGGCGATGTCGCGGCGGTTGATGAGGCCGAAATTCTCGACCAGCTGGAAGGCAATGCCGCGGCCGATGCCGGAAATCTGGTCGGCATTCTTCAGATCGACCAGCGGCTTCAACAGCGACTCGATCTGGAAATTGACGAAACGTTCGGCACGCGCCGCGACCTTGTCGCGCGCCGGCCCGGTCAGCTGTTCGTCGGCCAAAAGCACGAGGCGCGGCCTCAGCGCATCCTCGCCGGAGACCAGTGTGCCGATCGGCGCGCCGATCCAGCGCAGCGTGCCGTCCGAGCCAAGCGCGAGGTCGCCATTGGCGCAGGCGCCGAAGCGTTCGGCACGCGCCTCGAACTCGGCGGCCAGCGCCTTCTGGGCGGCCGTGCGCACGGCCTTGGCGTCTTCGCCGCCGGCGCTCTGGTCGGCGGTGAAGCGGAACCCTTGCAACTCGCCGACATGGTGGCCTTCGACGAGGACGGTTCCGGTAGGACTAATTTCGGCTTCAGGCATGGTATTTTCTCTAAGGCGCCGCATGAGGACGGAAGTCCTGCGGTCTACGAAGCGTTTCGTCAACCGCTCATGCAGCGCATCCGACAATCTGTCTTCGATTTCACGCGCCTTTTCCTGCCAGTGTGCCTGATCGGCCAGCCAGCCGGGCCGGTTCGACACGAATGTCCAGGTGCGGATCTGGGCAATGCGGTGCGACAGCGTGTCGATGTCGCCCTCGGTGGTGTCGGCGCGGCGCACCTGCTCGGCCATGTAATTCTCGTCGACATGGCCATGCCGGGCGAGGTCCATGTAGATCGACGCAATGAGGTCGGCATGCTGGGCCGGGGCGATCTTTCGGTAATCGGGAAGCGCGCAGGCCTCCCACAGCAGCGCCACGCGTTTGGCGTCTGTGGCTAGCGCGCGGATGTCCCCGTCGCGCGACAGATATTCTAGCGCCTGGGCATCCACCGCCGGCAGCGCGCGCGTCAACCCTTCGACTGGCGCGTTGGTCTCGATCGAGCGCTTCAGCGCATCGAGGCTGGCAAAGTCGAAATGCGCGGTGCGCCACTGCAGCACCTTCACCGGATCGAAATCATGGCTCTCGATCTTGTTGACCAGCTCCTCGTCAAGCGGATCGACCTGGCCGGTGACGCCAAAAGTGCCGTCGCGCAGATGCCGGCCGGCGCGCCCGGCGATCTGGCCGAGTTCGGCCGCTGTCAGGTTGCGATACTGGTAGCCGTCGAATTTGCGGTTCTGGGCGAAGGCGACGTGGTCGAGATCGAGGTTGAGGCCCATGCCGATGGCATCGGTGGCGACGAGATAGTCGACATCGCCGGACTGGAACAGCGCCACCTGGGCATTGCGGGTACGGGGCGAGAGCGCTCCGAGCACAACGGCCGCACCGCCCTGCTGGCGCCGGATCAACTCGGCGATGGCATAGACCTCGTCGGCGGAGAAGGCGACGATGGCGGTGCGCCGGGGCAGGCGGGTCAGCTTCTTGGAGCCGGCATAGGCCAGATGCGACAGCCGTGGGCGTGTCACCACCGAGACGCCCTTCAGCAGGCGCTGGAGGATACCGTGCATGGTGGCCGCGCCGAGGAGCAGCGTTTCTTGGCGGCCGCGCAAATGCAGGATGCGGTCGGTGAAGATGTGGCCGCGCTCGAGATCACCGGCGAGCTGCACCTCGTCGATGGCGACGAAGGCAGCGTCGGTCTCGCGCGGCATGGCTTCGACGGTGCAGACCGAGTATTTGGCGCCTGGCGGCTGGATCTTCTCCTCGCCGGTGACCAGCGCGACCTTGTGGGCGCCAACTTTTTCGCAGACGCGGCTGTAGACCTCGCGCGCCAGCAGCCTGAGCGGTAGGCCGATGACGCCGGTTTCGTGCGCCACCATGCGCTCGATGGCGAGATGGGTCTTGCCGGTGTTGGTCGGCCCAAGCACGGCGGTCACGTCGCGGCCTGACAGGATCAGCGGCTGGGTGTGTTTCGGCTGGATGTTCATCGGCTCGGAAATAGGGCTTTCTGGCCTCTCATTGTCGGGAGCGTGCCCTGGACGGCGCGTATGACAGGCGACACATAGGGATTTCGAGCGCGAAGCGAAAGCGGAATGTTCCGCCGGCGGCTCGAAGGTGTCTGTGTGAAACTCCCGGTCGGTCGCTGATTAACGGATGGAACGAGTCTGGAACGAATCAGCGACGAATCGCTGACTCTTCCAGATTCAGCTTTTGTTCACGGCTACATATGGATTTTGTGACCATGAGTCTCACCACATGCTGAATCGTCGAACTGGCCCATTTTATGCAAGGCGAGCTTTGCCGTTAACCTTTGCCAGGAAACGAACAAAGCGGTGCGACACGCTTCGCTCAAGATCGTGAAATTGTTAATCTTTCTGAACCTGGCATTAAGGAACCGCAGGCGATTCCGGCCCTATTAACATTAACTTCCGCTCAAACCCGGAACGAATCGGCGACAAACCGGCGCCAGCGGTATTTTCCCTTTTTGTTCCGCTAATATCGGTGTTGTGAACAGCTTATCCACCGGGAATCCACAGGCTTGGCCACCGGTTTCGCACCGAGGGTCCCCCCCGCCATTAAGCTTGCGGACTGGGGATTGCGCTGCGGCGAAGACAGGCCTCAGCGTCAATTCGCAAACGGACCGGTTTCCCGATCCGTTTGTCGCCAGTGCGAGGCCGTTGGCCTCTGCGACGTGTCAGACGAAATACTGGCCGCCGTTTGCGGTGAGGGTCGAGCCGGTGATGAAACCGGCCTCTTCCGAAGCGAGGAAGACGACGCAGCGCGCGATCTCTTCCGGTTCGCCGAGGCGGCCGACGGGGATCTGCGGCAGGATGCGCTCGTTGAGCACCTTCTCGTCGATCGCCTTGACCATTTCGGTGGCGATGTAGCCGGGGCAGATGACGTTGACGGTGATGCCAGCGCGAGCCCCTTCCTGCGCCAGCGCCTTGGAGAAACCAATGTCGCCGGCCTTGGCGGCAGAATAATTGACCTGACCGGCCTGGCCCTTCTGGCCGTTGATCGAGGAGATGGTGATGACGCGGCCGAACTTGCGGTCGCGCATGCCGCCCCACAGCGGGTGCGTCATGTTGAAGACACCAGACAAATTGGTGTCGATCACCTCTTTCCACTGCTCACGCGTGATCTTGTGGAACATGGCGTCGCGGGTGATGCCGGCATTGTTGACCAGCACCGAGACCGGGCCGAGGTCGGCCTCGACTTTTTTGATGCCGGCGGCGCAACCGTCATAGTCGGCAACCGACCATTTGTAGACCGGAATGCCGGTCTCGGCCTTGAATTTCGCCGCCGCGTCGTCGTTGCCGGCGTAGTTCGCGGCGACCGAATAGCCGGCGGTCTTCAAAGCGATCGAGATCGCCGCACCGATGCCGCGCGACCCACCCGTGACGATTGCAACCTTGGTCATGCTTTTCCCCTTTTTGGATATCGCCCTGTTGGCGGGCTTGGCAGGCACTGGATATGGAACGGGCGGCTAAAGCGCGTCGCCTGAAGTAAATTCAGGCGCTGCGCTTAGCTCTTTTTCTTGATGCATGTCGGCCTCCCAAAACCGCTGCGCACTTTTGGGCGACGTGCATTGACGCCGCCCGTTCGTTGATTTATCAGAGCGCTTCCAAGCACATGGCGACGCCCATGCCGCCGCCGATGCACAGGGTGGCAAGACCCTTCTTGGCGCCTCTGCGGCGCATCTCGTAAACCAGGGTGTTGAAGATGCGGGCGCCCGAGGCGCCGATCGGATGGCCGATGGCGATAGCGCCGCCATTGACGTTGACGATCGAGGGATCCCAGCCCATGTCCTTGTTGACGGCGCAGGCCTGCGCCGCGAAAGCCTCATTGGCCTCGACAAGGTCAAGATCACCAACCGACCAGCCGGCCTTTTCCAGGGCCTTGCGCGAGGCGGGAATGGGTCCGGTGCCCATGATCGCCGGATCGACGCCAGCGGTTGCCCAGGACGCGATGCGCGCCAGCGGAGTGATGCCGCGCTTGACGGCTTCCGCTTCGCTCATCAGCAGCGCGCCGGCCGCACCGTCATTGATGCCGGATGCGTTGGCGGCGGTCACGGTGCCGTCCTTGTCGAAGGCCGGCTTCAGCTTGGTCATGGCGTCGAGCGTCGCGCCGTGGCGAATGTATTCGTCCTGGTCGACGACGGTGTCGCCCTTCCTGCCCTTGATGGTGAAGGCGACGATCTCGTCCTTGAACTTGCCGGCCTTCTGCGCGGCCTCGGCCTTGTTCTGCGAGGCCAACGCGAACTGGTCCTGATCGTCGCGGGTGATCTGGAACTGGCGGGCGACGTTTTCGGCGGTGTTGCCCATGTGATAGCCGTTGAAGGCATCCCACAGCCCGTCCTTGATCATGGTGTCGATCATCTTGTAGTCACCCATCTTGACGCCGGCGCGCAGGTGCTCGGCGTGCGGCGACAGCGACATCGATTCCTGGCCGCCGGCGATGATCACCCTGGCGTCGCCGGCGGCGATCTGCTGCATGCCGAGCGCAATGGCGCGCAGGCCCGAGCCGCACACCTGGTTGAGGCCCCAGGCGGTGGTCTCCTTGGGCAGGCCGGCGATGATCGAGGCCTGCCGGGCCGGGTTCTGCCCCTGAGCGGCGGTCAGCACCTGACCGAGGATGACCTCGTCGACCTCGGCCGCTTCGACGCCGGCACGCGACAGCAATTCCTTGATGACGATGGCGCCCAGTTCATGGGCGGGCGTGGCGGCGAAAGCGCCGTTGAAGGAACCGACGGCCGTGCGCGCGGCACTGGCAATGACGATGGAATCGGACATTTTGTTCTCCAGACCTCAAGCTGATGTTCTGTCGTTGAGGACTTTTCTTGCCCTTTCCCAATCTCAAGTCAAACCGGAAATCGGCATGGCGCCCATGCGTCGCAAGCAGGGCGCGCGCCGCCGCGCCGCTGGCCTGGCCGCTGCTGCGCAGCATATTTTGCCCGCTATGCAGCATTATGTGATCCCGCACTGCACAAACTGCTTGGAATTATGAGGCTTTTGCGCATATCCTCAAAAAGGGCGCAATCGTTACCGGCTGCTTACTCAGGCGCGCCGGTGTCCGGGGAGGATGCAGATGGCCGCGAAAGACGATCCGATCATTATCAAGAAATACGCCAATCGCCGCCTCTACAATACGGGGACGAGCACGTATGTGACGCTCGAGGATCTGGCCGAGATGGTCAAGAAGGGCGAGGAGTTCACCGTCCAGGACGCCAAGACCGGCGACGACATCACGCATCCGGTGCTGACCCAGATCATTTTCGAGCTGGAGAACAAGGAGGGGCAGAACATGCTGCCGATCCCGTTCCTGCGCCAGCTGATCGCTTTCTACGGCGACCAGATGCAGATGATCGTGCCGAGCTTCCTTGAACAGTCGATGATCGCCTTCTCCAAGGAGCAGGAGCGGTTCCGCGAGCAGATGAAGGGCGCCATCGGCAAATCGCCATTGGACGTGATGAAGATGGCGACGCCGATGAAGGCGCTGGAGGAACAGACGCGCCGCAACATGGAAATGTTCCAGAACGCAATGCGGCTGTTCACGCCATTTCCGCCGGCGGGCTCGGCACCGGCCGCGGCCCCCGCCGAACCGGCGAGGAAGGAAGCGCCGGAAAAACCCGACGATTTGCAGCAGCTGAAGGACCAGATCGCGGCCATGCAGCGCAAACTCGACACGATGTCGTAAGCGCATAGCGTCACGCGTTTACGGCAACAATCCCTCATAGCGGCCGCGCGGTCGGATGATGCTGCCGCTCACGATCTGTTCGACCATATGCGCGGCCCAGCCGACGCTGCGTGCGAGCGCGAACAGCTGAAACGGTGCATCGCGCGGCAAGCCGAGGCCGCGCGTCAGCACGGCCAGGGCAAAATCGATGTTCGGTCGGGCGCCGGTCGCGGCAATGGCGGCGCCTACCAGCGACCGCAATGTCTCATCGGTGTTGTCGATGGCCGCCAGCAGTGCCGTAGCTCGAGGGTCGCCCTCGGGATAGAGCTGGTGGCCGAACCCCGGCAGCGGCCGGTCATGGCCGAGCCAGCGCCGGATCGCGGCATCGGCGCCGTGTCGTGCCGCATCTTCCGCGAGTTGCATCACCGCCTCGCCGGCGCCGCCGTGGCGCGGGCCGGACAGTGTCGCCAGGCCCGCCAGCAGGCAAGCGGCGGGCGAGGCCCCCGTGGATGCCGCGACGCGGGTGGCAAAGGTCGATGCGTTGAGTTCGTGGTCGGCGAGCAGGACAAGGGCACGGCGGATCGCTTCCGCGCCGCCATCATCGACCGACCAGCCCCGCGCCAATCGCCGATGGACCGGATCCGGCCCCGCCGAGGCACCGAGGGCGCCGGCCAGCACGCCGATCGCGTGCGCGGCATCCGTGCACAGCGAGGCGGCGCTGCGTCCAAGCGAAGGCCGCCCTTGGCCGGCCAGCACGGCAAGCTGCGCAAAGGCCGGGGCTCGACCGAGCTGGCCTGACGCGTCTTGCGCCGGTGCTTCGAAACGGACCGGTTCAGGCAGGGCCCAAAGCAGGGCGGCGGTCTCTTCGAGCGTAGCATGGTCGGACAGCGCAACGGCGTCCCGGCCCCGATAGATGAGGTGACCGTGCCACACGGTGGAGATCGAGGTGACGACCGACGGCTCGCCCCAGGCGATGGCGCTTTCGGCGATGGCCGAGGGGCTGCGCCCGCGCGCCCGGCGGGTTGCCAGCGCTGCGATATCGTCGGCGCGATATTGGCTGCGGCGCGGATCGGCGCGGTCGGGGCGCATGCCGATGCGCCCGCGGCTGACATAGGCGTAGAGCGTCTGCGGTTTCACCCGAAGCCTTTCCAGCGCCTCTTCCCGCGACAACCATTCGGACATATCCAGCCCTGATATTGATTCTATTGATCAAGATTGATGCTTATGCCGCCCATCCTTATCTCCCATCGGGAAAAGCTTCAAGGAGACAAGGCCATGGCGAATGGGCTCGATGATGTGGTGGCGGCTGAAACCGTGCTGTCCGACGTGGATGGCCTGGGTGGCCGCCTGACGATCCGGGGTCATTCCCTGCCGGAACTCGCCGGGCGATGGAGCTATCCGCAGGTCGTGCATCTGCTGCTGGACGGGTTCTTCGACGATTTACCTGGTGACGCCGATCTGGCGGCGAGACTGGGCAAGGCGCGCATCGAGGTGTTCGACCGGCTCCTGCCTTCGCTGCCCCTGCTGGCCCCGCTTGATGTCTATAGCGCCATGCGCGCCGGCATGGCGCTGGTGCCGGATGGCGAGACGCTGGCGGATGCCTTGCTGCTGATCGCGGCACCCGCCGTGCTGACGCCAGCGCTCCTGCGTCTGGGACGCGGCGAGCAGCCGATCGCTCCAGACAGCAAGGCCGATCATGCCGCCGACATGCTGCGGATGCTGAGGGGTTCCGATCCTTCGCCTGATCTTGCCAAGGCGCTCGACACCTATCTGGTGACCGTCTGCGACCACGGCTTCAATGCGTCGACCTTCGCCACCCGCGTCGTCGCTTCGACATTGGCCGGCCTGACATCGTCGGTGCTGGCAGGCCTAGGCGCGCTGAAGGGGCCGCTGCATGGCGGCGCGCCCGGCCCGGTGATCGAGATGCTCGATGCCATCCAGGCGCATGGGGACGCGGCCGTCTGGCTGCGCGACGAGATCGCGCGTGGCGAGCGCATCATGGGCTTCGGCCATCGCATCTACCGCGTGCGCGATCCGCGCGCCGATGTGCTGAAGGCGGTCGTTCGCCAGCTTGGCGGAGAGGGCGAAACCGGCCGCCGGCTGGCCTTCGCGGAGACGGTCGAGCAAACGGCGCTCGAGGTGCTTCGGATCGCCAAGCCGCAGCGCTCGCTGCAGACCAATGTCGAGTTCTATACAGCGCTGGTGCTGGAAGCGGCGGGTTTCCCGCCGCGATCCTTCAGCAATGTCTTTGCCGCGGGGCGCGTGGCCGGCTGGGTCGCGCATGCGCGCGAGTAGCAGACGACCGGACGCCTGATCCGTCCGCAGTCACGCTATGTCGGCCCGGTGCCGGATCTCGTCGCCTAGGCTCCATGTCGGTTTCGAACAGAACGCCTCTTCGCGTTGAAGCGGAGGGGCTTTTCCGCATGGCTGAAAATTTCATGTGATCACGCGACCGTGTTCGTGTTCTTGCCTTGGTCCATCCTTATATGCTGCACTGCAACATAAACTGCCGGCAACCGCATCCTTCGACGACGTTGGGGCATGCTGGATCATCAGGATGACAGGGACGCCATGACGAAGAACGGCAAGGCGGAGGAAAAGAAGAAGATCAACATCGCCCTTCAGGGCGGCGGCTCGCACGGGGCCTTTTCCTGGGGTGTGCTCGACCGGCTGCTGGAGGATGGGCGGCTGGAGATCGCGGCTGTCTCCGGCACCAGCGCCGGCGCCATGAACGCGGTGGCGCTGGCCGATGGTTTTGTCAGAGGCGGGGTCGAGGGCGCGCGCAAGAAGCTTGACGATTTCTGGCGCGCGGTGGCGGCGAAGGGCCGCTTCAGCCCGGTGCAGCGCATGCCCTGGGATGTCGCCTGGGGCAACTGGTCGATCGAGAACACGCCCGGCTATGTCTTCTTCGACACCATGTCTCGAGTGTTCTCGCCCTATGTCGCCAATCCGCTCGGCCTCAATCCGCTGCGCGATGTGGTGGCGCGAGAGATCGATTTCGGCAATGTCCGCGCCTGCAAGTCGATCGAACTGTTCATCTCCGCCACCAATGTCGAGACAGGACAGTTGCGGGTATTCTCCGACGGCGAGATCGACCTCGACACGGTGATGGCCTCGGCCTGCCTGCCGCAACTGTTCCGCGCCGTGGAGATCAAGGGTGTGCCCTATTGGGATGGCGGCTATGGCGGCAATCCGGCGCTTTACCCGTTCTTCAAGACGGCGGCGACCGAGGACGTGCTTCTGGTGCAGATCAACCCTGTGGTGCGCGAGGGGACGCCCAAGAGCGCCAACGAGATCCAGAACCGAATCGACGAGATCACCTTCAATGCCGGGCTGCTGCGCGAATTCCGCTCGATCGCCTTCGTCAAGGAACTGATCGCCGCCGGCCGGCTGCCGCATGGCGAATATCGCGACATCCGCATGCACCGCATTGATGCCGATGAGGCGTTCAAGGACCTGTCGGCCTCGTCCAAGATCAACGCCGAATGGGCGTTCCTGACCTATCTGCGCGACCTCGGCCGCACCGCCGCCAGCGACTGGCTGGAGGAGAACTACGATGCCGTCGGCAAGCATGCAACGCTCGATCTCTCGGGCGAACTGGACGACGGTTTCAAGCCGGTGCGCGGCCCGGCGCCTGGTCGGCGGGTCAAGGAGTTTCTTGCCGCACGCAAGACCCCGGAAGCAGAACGCCGCCGGGCCTGAACCCATCAGCCGCCAAAGAGCGCGATAGCCGGGCCGCCGTCCGGCACTGCCCGGTTGTCGCGCGAGGGGTGCCGCATCGATCAGGACCATCGGCGAGTTTTTCCGGATCCGCGTAGCGTCCATGGACAATGGGCAAGTGACAACCAGCGCGTGTGATGATCACATCATCATGCTGACGCCTGCTGCCACCGACACGCCAATGCTGCCGCGCACCGTCACGCACTGCTGCCGGGAAATGATGAGCGGATCGGTCGACACCAGGCTTGCGAATGGCACGGAGTTTCCGCAGCCGCGCCGTGGTCAACGCCATGTCGCTGGCTTCGGGCCGCGGTGATCCGACACACCCCATTGCCGGGCGCGTTGACGTTCTTGATGGTAGGCTAAACGTTGACGGACGGCTTGGCGCAAATCCCAACTTGAGTGGCATGTCCCGCCATTTTTGCGAGCAATTCCAATTTGTTGGTTGGGATCGCCGTTGCCGAAATCTGATAGCGTTCGCCGATCGGAAATGATCCGGCCCGTCGACCGAAATCCACATCCCGATCAAAAGCCCGCGCAAGATGGCGACGGTTCCGCGGGAATGCGGTGCTGCCCCGTTGGCAATGACAGAGCGGTCATTCGGGGCAGGAGATGAGGGGCGGACCGTGAGCCGACTGTGTGTCGGCCGAGCAGGTATTTTAGCGGATCAAGAACAGTATCGCGGCGGTCACACCTTTGTCCGGCTACGCAATGCTGCTGCAACTTTCGCACTATATCGCGGTGCGACTTTGATGTAGAAAGCGCGCTCGCCGTTCACGGCAAATTGAACAGGGTCAGGCGCGCACCCATATCGGCGATGCGCCCGCGCTGCGGAGGCGCGGTGCTGGCCGAACCCGCAACGGAAAAATGACGATGCCGAGAATCAGGTTTCACAAGCTTGCAGCCATTGTTGTGCTCATTGGCTTCGCAGCCTGGATGGCGACAGGCGAGTTCTCGTCGGTCGGCAGCGTCGCGGCGAACAAGGCCAAGGCAGCCGAAGTCGAGCAGGGCAAGGCGCCGGACGCAGGCAAGCCGAAGACGGTAGCCGAGCCGAAGGCGCCGCTTCGCACGGTCGCCGTGGTGACGCCGCCGCGCAAGACTTATGCACGCGCCATCCGTATCTCCGGGCTAACCGAGGCCGACAAGCGCGCGGTGCTTGCAACGCGCGTCGCCGGCGTCATCGACAAGCTGCCGGTGAAGCAGGGCCAGCACGTCAAGACAGGCGATCTGGTGCTGATGCTGGCGGCGGAGGAGAAGATCTCGATGGTCGACAACGCCAAGCAGCTTGTGGCGCAGCGCAAGGCAGAGCTCGATGCCGCCGAGCGGCTGGCCAAGACCGGCAATTTGCCCAAGCTGCAGCTTGACACCGCTCGCTCGAACCTCACCCAGGCGCAGTCCCAGCTCGATACCGCGCAGGCCGAACTCGACCGCAACGAAGTCAAGGCGCCGTTCGACGGCGTCATCGACCGGGTGCCGGTGGAACTCGGCAGCTCCGTCATGCAGGGCGGCGAGGTGGCAACCATCCTCAAGCTTGATCCGATCATCGCCCGTGGCGAAATCAGCGAGCGCGATCTCGGCTACCTCAAGCTAGGTGACAAGGCCAGCGTGCGGCTGGTCAACGGCCAGACCGTCGAAGGCACCGTGCGCTACATCAGCCGCGATGCCTCGTCGGCGACCCGCACCTTCCGCGTCGAAATCGCCATCCCCAATGCCGATGGCAGCGTTCCCGCCGGCATGACCGCAGAGATCGGTCTCAGCGCCTTGCCGACCGACGCGATCATGCTGCCGCGTTCGGTAGTGACGCTCGGCGACAAGGGCGATCTGGGCATCCGCGCCGTGGGCAAGGACAACAAGGTGGCGTTCTTCCCGATCGACCTGGTCGACGACACGCCGACCGGGCTCGTGCTTGGCGGCATCCCGGCCGATGCGCGCATCATCGTTGCCGGTCAGGAACTGGTGAAGGAAGGCGATGAGGTCAATCCGGTCGAGGCAGACCAGGCGACCATCAACAAGCTGATTGGCGAAGCCACCGCCGGTACCCAGTAGCGCGACGTCAGCGCGGCGGACTTGTCCGGCGCCTGGTCAGTTCGCCGCTCCGAAGAAAACAGCAGGTCCAATTCATGGATATCGTCAGACTCGCAATCAACAATGCCCGCCTGACCATCTCGGTGCTGGTCTTCCTTCTGCTTGCCGGCTGGGTCGCTTATCAGTCGACGCCGAAGGAAGCGGAACCCGACGTTCCGATTCCGATGATGTATGTCAGCCTGGTCTACCAGGGCATTTCGCCGGAGGATTCCGAACGGCTCCTCTTGCGCCCGATGGAAAGCAAGCTGAAAAGCCTGAAGGGCCTCAAGGAAATGCGCTCGGCCGCCTTCCAGGGCGGCGGCTATGTGCTGGTCGAGTTCCAGCCACAGACCAACCTGGCGACGGCGCTGCAGGATACACGCTCCAAGGTGCAGGACGGCAAGGCCGACCTGCCGCAAGCGGCCGAAGAACCTGTCGTCACCGAGGTCAACGTTTCCGAATTCCCGGTGCTCGTCGTCACGCTATCCGGCGAACTGCCCGAGCGCGTGCTGGCCGCCGCGGCGCGCGAACTGCGCGACCGCATCGAGGAAGTGCCCGGCGTTCTCGAAGGCTCGCTGCAGGGCTCGCGCGACGATCTTGTCGAGGTCGTCATCGATCCGATGAAACTGTCTTCCTACGGCTTGCAACTCGACCAGCTGATCGGCGCCGTCGGCGCCTCGAACAGCCTCGTCGCCGCCGGCAACATCGAAGGTTCGCAGGGTAAGTACGCCGTCAAGGTGCCATCGCTGATCGAAACCCCCGAGGATGTGGCGGCACTGCCCGTGGTCGCCGGTCCCAATGCCGTGGTGCAGGCCAAGGACATCGCGATGATCCGCTCGACCTTCGCCGACGCCACGACGATCACGCGCCTCAATGGCAAGCCGGCCATCGCCATCGAAGTCAAGAAGCGCATCGGCGCCAATCTGATCGACACGCTGACCAAGGTGAGGGAGGTGTCCGACGCCTTCGTCAAGACGATGCCCGAGGGGATGCACGTCACCTACACACAGGACAAGTCGGTCTTCGTCAACCAGCTGCTCGGCGATCTGCAGAATCACGTGATGATCGCCGTGATCCTGGTGTTCATCGTCATCCTCTACGCGCTGTCGGGCCGTGCCTCGCTGCTGATTGGCCTCGCCATTCCGTCGTCCTTCCTCATCGGTATCCTGCTGCTCGCGATGATGGGCTACACGATCAACATGATCGTGCTGTTCAGCCTCATACTGGCTGTCGGCATGCTGGTCGACGATGCCATTATCGTCACCGAATTCGCCGAACGACGGATGAGCGAAGGCATGCCGAAACAGGAAGCCTTTGCGCTTGCCGCCAAGCGCATGGCCGGTCCTGTCATCGCAGCGACCATGACGCGCATCGCCGCCTTCTCACCGCTGCTGTTCTGGCCAGGCATTATCGGCGACTTCATGAAGTATATGCCGATCACGCTGATCGTCACGCTTTCGGCCTCGATGCTTTATGCACTGGTTTTCGCGCCGACGCTGGGCGCGATCTTCGCCAAGGCGCCGGAGCATCACGAGGACGACAGCCGCGACGGCTGGTATATGGCTGTCGTCAAGCAGGCGGTGCGCTTCCCCATTACGGTGATGGTGCTCACCGTCGTTCTTCTGGCCAGCATCTTCGTTGGCTACTCGAAGTACGGCGCCGGAGTCGAGTTCTTCCCGAGCGTCGAACCGGATTACGGACTGCTCTATGTGCATGCCCGCGGCAACCTTTCGCTCGCCGAAATGGATACGGCGACCAAGATCGCGGAAAACAGGCTGCTCGGCTGGCCGGGTGTGAAGTCCGTCTACACCCGGGTCGGCAAGTCCCAGGGCGGCGGTCAGGATGTGCCCGAGGACGTCGTCGGCGTCATCCAGTACGAGTTCATCGACTGGCGCGAGCGCAAATCGGCCAACCAGATCCTGAATGATCTGCGCGGCGTCATGGCCGGCATTCCCGGCGTCGACGTCGAGGTTCGCGTGCCGGAAGCTGGCCCGCCGACCGGCAAGCCGATCCAGATCAGGCTTTCGGCCGTCGATCCGAAGGGATTGGACGAGAAGGCGCGCGCGGTGGCGGCGCGCATCGCCAAGGTGCCCGGCGTCATCGACATTTCCGACGGCTTGCCGCCGCCCGGCGTCGACTGGGCGCTCGAGGTCGATCGTGCCAAGGCTGCCCAGTATGGCATCAGCCCGACCTCGGTTGGCACCGTTGTGCAGCTCGTCACCAACGGTCTGAAGCTGTCGGAATACCGGCCCGCCGGCGCCGACAAGGCGGTCGACATCCGCCTGCGCTTGCCGGAGGATCGGCGCACGCTGTCGACCCTCGACGAGCTCAGGGTGCAGACCTCGCAAGGATCGGTGCCGATCTCCAACTTCGTCGTCCGCAAGGCGAAGCCGAGCGTCGGCGTCCTCCATCGCATCGACGGCGCGCGCACCGTGGTGGTGCAGGCCAACGTCGCCGCCGGCGCCCAGGTCGCCGCCGTACAGCAGGAGGTCACCAAGGCCGTCGCCGACATGGGTCTGGGCAGCGGCATCCGCTGGAAGCTGGCGGGCTCGAACGAGGACAGCGCGGAGGCCAGTGCCTTCCTAAGCAAGGCTTTTGGCGCAGCGATCTTCCTGATCTTCCTGGTGCTGCTGGCGCAGTTCAACAAGTTCACCAGCGTCTGGCTGGTGCTGTCCTGCGTGGTCATGGCGACTATCGGCGTGTTCCTCGGGCTGCTGATAACAGGCGAGACATTCGGCATCGTCATGTCGGGCATCGGTGTCATCGCGCTGGCCGGCGTGGTGGTGAACAACAACATTGTGCTGATCGACACTTATGACCGGCTGCGCGAAGAGGGTTGGGACAAGATGGATGCCGTGCTGCAGACCTGCCGCGAGCGTGCGCGACCGGTGGTTCTGACCGCGGTGTCGGCGATCCTGGGTGTGCTGCCGATCGCCTTCGGCCTCGGGCTGGAAATCTTCCATCACGAGACGACGATCAACGCACCGTCGACGCAGTGGTGGATATCGCTGTCCTCGGCGATCGTCTTCGGCCTGTCCTTCGCCACCATCCTGACACTGGTGGTGACGCCATCGATGCTGATGGTGTTCACCCGCGCCAAGGTGAAGCCTGGCGCCAGGCGCGGCTGGTTCAGCCGGCTGTTGCGGCGCGGCAAGGGCGAGATCCCATCGGACGCGCCGACAGCGGAGGCGGCCACCGAGCCGGCCATCGCCTTCCCGAAGGCCGCCGAATAAGCAGGCTTGCCGATCTGACCGGCAAAGGCCGCACGGAACATCCGGGCGGCCTTTTGCATTTTGTCCTCACGAGCAATGCGAAGCATCGTCTCGGGAGCAATGCAGAGCGGGGATTTCGTCATGCCGATCATCACCATTGTCATCATCGTCCTGATCCTTGTGCTTATCGGTGCGGTGCCGGCCTGGCCGCATTCGCGCTCCTGGGGGTACGGACCTTCGGGCATAGTCGGTGTGGTGCTGGTGGTGGTTCTGGTGCTGCTTTTGATGGGGCGGCTCTGAGCCGCCTTCGGTTCGAGGAGAGGCGTGGGCGAACTTGGCCCGCCAACCTCATTCAGGCGGCGTGCAAATGGCCATTCGCGGTGGCGATGCCGATATCCTCGAGGGCTTCGGCGATAGCCTGATCGAGCGGCGTATGGGGTATCTCACCGATGATGCCCTCCAGCCGCGTCGAGGCCAGCCGATGCGGTTCGAAACGCAGATAGGACATCGAGACGATCTCGCGCCACATTGCCACGAACGGGCTGCCGGCGCGCAGCACCCACCACGCCATCGCGCTCATCTTCAGCGGCCGGCCGAGTGCTTTCTCGGCGGCGGCCTTGATTTCCAGATCGGTGACCGCGTGGCCGGGAAAGTTCAGCGCCTCGTAGGAGCCGAGCTTGTCGAGATTGCGCGCCAGCGCCACGAAGCCCACGGCGAAGTCCGGCAAATAGGCCCATTCATGCATGAGGTCGGCCGGGCCGGGCGCGGTGTAGATGCCCTTGGTCATCTTGGCGGCGACGATCAGGTCGAACCATGAGCCGCTGCCGGTGCCGCCGAAGAAGTCGCCGGCCCGCAGAAGAATCGTGCGGACCCGGCCTGCTTCGGCTTCATGGCGGAACAGCTCTTCCATGGCACAGCGGATGCGGCCCTTTTCAGTCGTCGGATGGAAGGGCGTGTCTTCCGACAGCACGGCCGGCATCGGCGAACCGTAATTGTAGATGGTACCGGGAAAGAGATGCAGCGCGTTGTTCGCATAACAGGCCGCCATGACGTTCCGCGCCATCGGCAAGCATTTGCTCCAGTCGGTGTAGATCGGGCTGAGGCCGTTGAAGACGATATCGACACCCTCGGTGGCGCGGATCAGCGATTGACGGTCCAGCGCATCACCGGCAACCGCCGTGGCGCCCTTGAGTTCAGCAGGCACCTTGCCGGTGCGGGTGACGGCGCGGACGTCGAAGCCGGCATCGATGAAGGCTTTGGCAACCACGCGGCCGAGCCGGCCGTTGGCGCCGAGAATTGCGATCTTGGTCATGTCAGTACTCGTGGTTGGTGTTGCAGTCCGTATCGCTGTTTGCATGGCGAATATGAGTGCCTCATTGATGAATTGAAATTGGCCATGAACGTAGGCTTGATATTCATTCTTGAATGGATGATATCGACTAGAACCCGATCGAGAGCTTCGTCATGGTGGCGGAAACCGGCAGCCTGTCGGCAGCAGCGCGAAAGTTATCCGCCACTCAGCCGACGCTTGGCGGCAGATCGGGAGTTGGAGGAGGCGCTGGCGTCACGCAGTCCCGGCGCGGGCGAAGACGCTATGCGCTCACGGAAGCCGGCCCCGCTGTTCGAACGCGGCAAGGCGGTCAGCGAGCAGGCGAGTGGGAAGCGTTGCGGACGGGAAAACGGTATCGGCCTCGGCCAGCAACGGCTGGCCGAGCGGGATCCGCTGGTGGAGAAGGTGCTGCCCGGCCTGCCGCTGCCGAACCTGCCAATGTGGCTCGCCATGCATCGCGATGTGCGCGGCAGCGTGCGCATCGGCCGCGTGGCGGATTTTCTCCATGAGGAACTGAAGCGCTATTCGGCGGGTGCGGGCGCGAATTCGGCCCGGTGAGCCAGTCCGGCCATCAGCAACACGACGATCAGCAAGCCCGCCATGGCGATGAAGATCGGGCCGAAGCTGAAATGCTCGGCGACGAAGCCGATCGCCGACGGCGCCACCAGAATGCCGGAATAACCCATGGTGGTGACGACGCTCATGCCGGTGCCCGACGACATGCCTTCCTGGTTGCCGCCGGCCGAAAAGATGATCGGCACCATGTTGGCGATGCCGAAGCCGCAAAGCGCAAAGGCCGCGATGGCGAGCCAGGGCGAGGGCGACAGGCCGGCGACCAGCATACCGGTGGCGGCGACAACGGCCGAGCCGCGCAGTGTCGTCACCGCGCCGAAACGGTTACGCACGCCATCGCCGAAGAAACGCATGATCGCCATGACGCCGGAGAAGGCGGCGTAGGCGAGACCGGCAACGGCAAGGTCGGCGCCGAGTTCCTGCCGCAGATACAGCGCCGCCCAGTCGAGCACGGCACCTTCGGAAATCATCGTCAGCAGCGCCATCAGGCCGATCAGGTAGACGAGCGAATTCGCCGGCAAGGTGAATTTGTGATGCTCGGCAGCCTGCGGCTTATGTTCGGCCACGACATGAGGCACCGCCGCCGCGATTGCCGCGAAGGCAAGCGCCGTCACCACGGCGGCGTGGGCGAGATGGCCATAATTCTGGATGGCGAAGCCGCCAAGCGCTCCGCCGGCGAAGCCGCCGAGACTCCAGAAGCCGTGCGAGGAGGACATGATTGCGCGGGACAATTTTCGTTCGACGACCACCGCGTTGGCGTTCATGGCGACATCCATGCCGCCGATCGAGCCGCCGAAGATGAACATGGCGATGGCCGCCAGCGGCACGTTGGGCGCCAGCGCCACGACCAGCAGGCCGAGGCTGCCGCAGAGACCGAACCAGCGCAGCACGGTGCGCGAGCCGTGTTTGGAGATCAGGTGGCCGCACCAGGTCATCGCGGTGACCGCGCCGGCGCCGAACAAAAGGATCAGCAGGCCGAGCGTGAATTTCGAAATGTCCAGCCGGGTCAGGAACACCGGGATCTGCGGCGCCCAACTGCCGGTCAGGAAGCCATTGGCGAGGAAAACAGCGGCCACGGCCCATCGCCCGCGAATGGCAGTCTGCATGGCGTTCGACGCGTTCATAAGGCGAATCCGGTCAGAAAATGGCTTTGCGCGGCAAATTAGATCGATTCAATTTTCAGTCAAGCACCGCGCAAAAGGAAGTGTTTGGACCAAAGGGAGCGACCAGGGGGTCGGTTTCGTTCGAGGCAGGCTGCGGCGTTGGAGGTTGGCAGAAACGCCTCTCCGGGCGAAGCAAGGAGCGAAGCGACGCGGCGCAGACCCGAGGATCCATGCCGTGACCGAGGAGCGCCGCTAGATGCAGAATGTTCCCTGGTTGCGCCGTTACGATCATATTCTGGACCGCGGTGCTCTTCGGCAGCCGTCACGGAATGGATTCTAGGGTCTGCGCCGCGTCGCTTCCCGACTGCTTCGCCCTAGAATGACGAAGCCGCAAACTTCGTCCCGCGTCGGAAGTAGGTGCCGGAGGCTGGTGGCCGTCTAAGGTTCGCTAGTGGTCCTTGGGACGCCTCGCTTCGAACTCGGCCTTTTTGGCATCCGAAGCTTCGGTTTGATTGAGCGCCTGCCAGTCGGCATAGGGCATGCCGTAGACGATCTCGCGCGACTGGTCCTTGCTGAGATCGACGCCCTCGGCATTCGCCGCCTCGCGATACCAGTTCGACAGGCAATTGCGGCAGAAGCCGGCAAGGTTCATCAGGTCGATGTTCTGCACATCGCTGCGGTCCCTGAGGTGCTCGACCAGCCGGCGGAAGGCCGCGGCCTCGAAGTCGCGCTTCTGCTCGTCATTGAGTTCGGTCATCGTAAGCTCCTTACGGCTTAAACCGGCCCGGTGCGCGAGCCGAATTGCCTGACCACATGTATATCGGCACGGCGGTCGATGGCGTCAACGATCGGGGCCAGGCGCTCGGCCCAGGCGAGGATACCCTTCTGGTCCGATATCAGATCCTGGCGGATCTCGATGAGCGCGTGGGCATAGCCGTTGACGATGGCATGCTTGAACATGGTGTCGCCGCGCAGCGCGCCGTCATAGGGTTCATTGTCGCCGACGACGAGGATCTTATCCTCACCGAGCATATCGATCAGCGGCCGCGCAACCCGGTCGTCCCGGTCCCACAGGATACCGACGTGCCAAGGACGTTGGATCCCTTGCATGACCGGCGTGAAGGAATGCACCGAAAAGATGAACGGCGCCTGCCCGGAAGCCTGCGCGACCGAAGCGATCATTGCGGCAACGGCGTCGTGATAAGGCCGGTAAAAGCGGTCGAGCCGTCTTTCGCGTTCCTCCGGCGCCATGGGATAGTTTCCCGGCACGATCGTGCCGTCATAGAGCTGGCGAATGAGGGTCGGATCGTCCTCGCCGCGGTTGGGGTCGATCAAAAGCCGCGAGAAATTGGCGATCACCGCGGGCACGTCGAGCAAGGCGGCGAGTTCGCGCGTCACCGCCTCGACGCCGATGTCATAGGCGATATGGCGGTCGAACTCGGCAGCCGGCAGTCCGAGGCTGCCATAGTCGTCGGGCAGGTCGCGGCGGGCATGATCGGCCAGGAGCACGATGCCTCGCTTGCGGTCGCCCTCGACAAGGTCGAACGGCGCGAAAACTGTGGATCGGGTCATTGGCAGGAAATGGTCTGTTCGCTGGCTTCCGGGGAGGGTGCTATCGTCATTCCACGAAGACGACGCGTGCGCAATGCCGTTGTTTGGCCAAGGTTTCCGCCGAAATCTGGCAAGGGGCGACGGAAAGCGCGCCGGGAGCCTTCCTAAATCGATTGGAATTGGTCAAAACGGCGCGTTGACATGCGCTCGGACTTTTCCGAAAAGGGCGCAGAGAGATGCAGATGTGGTTCTTGAGGGGTTTTCGGATGGGTTCCGCCGGCAGGCAGCGCATGCGCCCTGCCTTTGCCATGCCGCTCCTGATCCTGACCGTCGGCATGTCGGCAATGGTCATGGCTTCGCCGGCACGCGCCGATTTCCGCGTCTGCAACGCCACGCAGAACCTGGTCGGCGTCGGCATTGGCTATCGTGCCAAGGCCGGCTGGATCACCGAGGGCTGGTGGCACATTGAAGGATCGAGTTGCAAGACGTTGATCGAAGGGCCGCTGTCATCAAGGTTTTACTATCTTTATGCAGAAGACGCCGAGCGTGGTGGACGCTGGGACGGCCCGATCAACATGTGTGTGGCTGAAAAAGAGTTCAAGATCGCCGGCGTAAACGACTGCGTCGCCCGGGGCTTCCAGCGCGCCGGATTCCAGGAATATGACACGGGCGAGCAGGCAAGCTGGATGGTCCAGCTGACCGATGAGCCCGCAACGGGAGGCGCCCCAGCCACCCTGGGAATCAATAGTCAATGAGACGTAGCCGCAAGGTCAAGATCCTAGCCACAATCGGCCCCGCCTCCTCCTCCGAGGAGATGCTGAAGAAATTGTTCGAAGCGGGCGCCGATGTGTTCCGCATCAACATGAGCCACACCGATCACGAGCTGATGCGGACGCTGGTGGGCCGTATCCGCGCCGTCGAGGAAAAGGTTGGCCGGCCGATCGGCATCCTGGCCGACCTGCAGGGCCCCAAGCTGCGTGTCGGCAAGTTCGCCAATGGCAAGGAAGTGCTGACATCCGGCCAGACCTTCACGCTCGACGACAATCCCGAGCCCGGTACGTCGAACAGGGTCTATCTGCCGCACCCCGAAATCCTGAGTTCGGTCGAGGCTGGCGATCGCCTTTTGATCGACGATGGCAAGCTCGAGCTGAAGGCGGTGAAGAGCAACGGCAAGTCGATCACCTGCACTGTCGTCGCCGGCACCACGATTTCCGACAAGAAGGGCGTCAGCCTGCCCGATACCGACCTGCCAGTCGGCGCGTTGACCGAGAAGGACCGCAAGGATCTCGACGCCGTGCTTGCTACGGGCGTCGACTGGGTCGCGCTGTCCTTCGTGCAGCGGCCGGAGGATCTGGCGGAAGCGCGCAAGATCGCGCGCGGCCGGGCTCTGATCATGGCCAAGATCGAAAAGCCGCAGGCGGTTGCCAGGCTGGCCGAGATCATCGACCTATCCGACGCGCTGATGGTCGCCCGTGGCGACCTTGGCGTCGAGATGCCGCTGGAAGCCGTGCCCGGCATCCAGAAGCAGATCACGCGCGCCGCGCGGCGCGCCGGCAAACCGGTGGTCATCGCC
Organism: Mesorhizobium sp. B2-4-17; assembly: GCF_006441275.1. Classification (NCBI taxonomy): domain Bacteria; kingdom Pseudomonadati; phylum Pseudomonadota; class Alphaproteobacteria; order Hyphomicrobiales; family Phyllobacteriaceae; genus Mesorhizobium; species Mesorhizobium sp. B2-4-17. The sequence continues at coordinate 119,297 of NZ_VFUX01000012.1, forward strand.
ACGCAGATGCTGGAATCGATGATCACCGCGCCGGTGCCGACCCGCGCCGAAGTGTCCGACGTTTCGATCGCCGTCTTCGAGGGTGCCGACGCCATCATGCTGTCGGCCGAATCGGCGGCGGGCGCCTATCCCGTGGAAGCGGTGGCGATGATGAACCGCATCGCCACCAAGGTCGAAACCGACCCGACCTATGCCGGCATCATCAACGCCCAGCGCTCTGAGCCGGAAGCGACCGGGGCGGACGCGATTTCGCTGGCCGCCCGCGAAATCGCCGAAACGCTGAAACTGTCGGCGATCATCACCTATACCGCGTCCGGCACCACCGGGCTGCGGGCGGCGCGCGAACGGCCGCAGGTGCCGATCGTGGCGCTGTCGCCGATCCTCAACACGGCCAGACGGCTGTCGCTGCTGTGGGGCACGCACTGCGTCGTCTCGCCCGACGCCACCGATCTCGACGACATGGTCAACCGCGCCTGCCGCATTGCGCTGGAAGAGGAATTCGGCAAGCCGGGCGATCGCGTCATCATCACCGCCGGCGTGCCGCTCAGGACGCCGGGATCGACCAATATGCTGCGCATCGCCTATGTCGGATCGGAAGCAGCCGGCCGGTAAGCCCAGCCTTTCCTGACGGAAGCATATCTCGCGCCCTGTGCGTAGCTCACTGTGGCAGCGATACAACAGAGGCTTGGACAATGGTCCTGGCCTCTGTCTGGACACGGGCTTGCCGTGATCGCCTCTACAAGACGCGGTCGAGTGGCGCTAACAGTCGCCCTACCCGCCAGCATCTCCCATTTTGAAAGTGTACTTCAATGTCATCTCTCGTTTCGCGCGGTCGCTGCTGACCGGGCTGTCGCTTGTCGGGGTTTCGGCGATCTCGGCCTATGCCCAGATGCCCAGACAGCCGATCAGCGCGGCCAGTTCCTTCAATCCCGCGCCGCTTGAGCCGACACCGGAAAAGGCGCCGATCGAACAGGCCGCGCCTGAAATCATGGGCCCGGTGTCGCCCGACTATGCGAGCATGTACAGCGCGGTCGGGGATGGCGGCCATGCGTTGCCGGCTATACCCTTCACCAAGGTCGACGAACGGTTTCTGCGACAGATGGTCGACGATCCGACGGGCGAGAAACCTGGAACGATCGTGGTCAATACGACCGACAAGTTCCTCTGCTTGGTGCTCAAGGGTGGCAAGGCCATGCGCTATGGCGTCGGCCTGGGTCGCCAGGGCTATTCCTGGAAGGGACGTGCGATCGTCCAGTGGAAACGCAAATGGCCGACCTGGACGCCGCCTTCGGCTATGATCCGCCGGGATCGGAAGCTGGAAAAATGGCGCCAGGGCATGGAGCCCGGCGTCAGCAACCCGCTCGGATCTCGCGCTCTCTACATCTTCAAGGATGGCGTCGACACGCTTTACCGCATTCACGGGTCGCCGGATTGGAAGTCCATCGGCAAATCCGCTTCGTCCGGCTGCGTACGCATGTTCAATCAGGACGTCATGGATCTTTACCAGCGCGTTCCCGGCAAAACGCCGCTGCTGGTGATCTAACTTGTGGCGCTGCCTGCCTGAGGAGGCATCTTCCCGCCTCAGGTCGGTGCAAGCTCGGTCTCCGGCAGCTTGATATCGGCACATCGGCCCGCCCCGTCGGCGTCGCCGGCGATCCGCCTTTCCACTGCCCTGGCCATCGCCTCAAGATCGATGTCCTTGCCGGCGACCTTTTCGATGGCGCCGACGACGAGGTCAGGGGCGATCCAGTCCGGCTTGTGGCCGAGATTGCCCACCCAGACAAGTTCGGCGCCGGCGATGTCGCGCACCAGGCCGACGGAATGGATGTGAGCGTAGACGACCTTGTCCCGGTCGCCGGAGATGACCACGGTCGGCGCCTTGATCTCGTTGTAGCGTGGCGCGGCGCCGAGCGCATAGCGGTAGAGCCCGGCAACATCGCTGGCATTGGCGCGGAAGGCTGCCGGCCGCAGCACCAGCGGGATCGACGCTTTGTCGATATAGTCGTCCGGCACCTTGTTGGGTGAGAAGACGCAGGTCGTGGCATCGGCAATCCGCACTGTTCCGGCGGGATAGGTCAGCGTTTCGGAGAACAGCCGGCCGATCACCGGAAGCATGGTCAGGTCGTAGTACCAAGATGTCGCGCCGCCCGGCCACGGATGGGTCGCCGGCGCCAGGAAGATCAGTCCGAGCATCTTGTCGGGATGTTCGAAGCCGAATGCCGATGTCACCACGCCGCCGAAGGAATGGCCGACGATGACTGCCTTGCGGATGCGCAGATGATCCATCAGCGCGGCGAGGGTATTGGCCTGCGCCGACGGGTCTTCATTGGTGCCCGGTCCGCGCCCGGACCAGCCGAATCCCGGCCGGTCGAAGAACAGCATTTCGGCGCGGCCTTCCAGCAGCGGCCTCAGCGGCAGCATTTGATCCCTGAGATTGGCGCTGGCGCCATGAATGAAGACGACCGGCGGCAGGTCCGCGTCGGCGGGGGCGGGAATATGGACGTAGTGAATACGGGCGCCGCGGATGTCGGCGAATTCACCGATGGACGGATTACGGCGTTCGATCAGCCACGAGCCGATCCGGGTGACGCCGACAAGGACGAAGACAAGCGCCAGAAGGAAGGCGAAGGCGGTGTAGAGAAGGTTCATGGAGATTCTGCAGTAGGCAGTAGGCGGTAGGCGGTAGGGGAAAGGGCATCTCAGCTTACTGCCTAATCCCCATTCGCTACTGCCTAGTCAAATTCCTTCGCCGGCGAGCTCTTCCGAAAGGGTGGCGACCTGGTTCTGGGCGCTGCGCATCATCGGATAGATTGCCAGCACCCTCTGCCAGGCTTCGAGCGCCGATTGCTTATGGCCGGTCAAAGCCATGATCTGCGCCAGGCCCGCAAGCGCGCCGAAATGGCGGGGCTCCAACTGCAGCGTATGATCGATGTCGGACATCGACTTGCTGTAGTTCTTCATCATGAAATGCACCGTGGCGCGCCGGTTCCAGCCTTCGGCATAGGTCGGCTGCAAGATCACCACCTGGTCGAGGAAATCGAGCGCGACGTCGAATTTCTGGTTCTCGATCGCCTTTTGCGACCACTGCATCATCAGGTCGATCGAAGCGCTGCCGGAGTGGAACCATTCGTTCCAGATATTGCCGGCGATGCGTTCGGCGGCCTTTTCATTGCGCTCGCGCTTGAGGTCGGCGAACAGCTTGTCAAGCCGGGCCTGTTTCGTCAGCGGCGCGGCCGGAGCTTCCGGGGCCGCCGGTGCGGTGGCCTGATCGTCCGCCAAGGCGGGCACGGACAAAGAAACAGGCAACGCGATCAGAAATGCAAAAAGAATCCGCATCGCCCGACTCTAGTCCCCGGGCGGCGGAACATCAAAGTGATTTTGCGTGAGAACGGTCGGCAGGCCGACAAGCATCAATGGCGGAGGCGGTCAGCCTCCACCCGAAAGCTCAGCCCTGGCGCGCCTTGTAGCGCGGGGCGGTCTTGTTGATGATGTAGACGCGGCCCTTGCGGCGAACCAGCTGGTTGTCGCGGTGACGCGCCTTCAGCGCCTTGAGCGAATTCTTGATCTTCATGGTCTTGCCTGTCGATGTGGACCCGGTCCCGGGTCGAAATTTTAAGGCGCGCCAGAAGACGCGCCTTTTGAACGGTGGGTGGCTCATAAACGAGGAGGCTTGCCCATGTCAACCGTGAGTCAACCGCAAGCATGCCGCGCATCCCAATATCATCAAATATCCGCCATGTCGGCCCTGCGGCATTGCACGGTTCCGGGCCGGCTGGAATGATGCCGTAGATTTGAAGTGATTTGGGGACGAGCATGCGCCGAACATTCCTGTATGCCTGGCTGGTCGTGCTGGCGGCGACCGCAGCCGTCCGCGCCCAGGAATGCGACCGCTCCGACGACAGCCAGCAGATGATGAACATCTGTGCCGGCGAGGACTACCAGGCGGCCGACGCCAGGCTCAACAAGGCTTATCAGGACCTGATCGGCTCCGACGATGCCGATGACAAGAGATTGCTGCAGGCGGCACAGCGCGCCTGGATCGCCTTCCGCGACGTCGAATGCGCGCATACCACGGCCGCCAGTCAGGGCGGCTCCATCCATGCGCTGGAGGTTTCGCAATGCCTGACCAGGCTGACCAACGAGCGCATCAAGCAGCTCGCCGCCTCGGCCAATTGCCAGGAGGGCGATGCGAGCTGCGCCAGTCCCGACGACAGTGACGAGGTGGAGTAGTTTGCCGGCCTTGGGCAGCCATTGCAGGGCGTGCGTGAGCGGCTTTACCGGCGGCCGATCCGGGTGAAATGACCCATCTTGCGGCCGGGCCTTGCCTCCGCCTTGCCGTAGAGATGCAGCATCAGGCCGGGCTCGGCGAGCAGGGCTGGGACGCGCAGCACGTCGTCGCCGATCAGGTTTTCCATCACGCAATCAAAATGGCGGTCCGGGCTGCCGAGGGGCAGGCCGGCAACGGCGCGGATGTGCTGCTCGAACTGCGAAACGATGCAGGCGGCTTCGGTCCAATGGCCGGAATTGTGGACACGCGGCGCGATCTCGTTGGCGAGCAGCGAACCGTCCGCCAGCACGAAGAATTCGACGCCGATGACGCCGACATAGTCGAGCGCCGACAGGATCTTCGCCGCCGCTGCCTGTGCTGCCTCAGCCGTTTTGGGCATGACGGCAGCCGGCAAGGTCGATGTGTGGAGAATGCCGTTGCGGTGCACATTCTCGGCCGGATGATAGGCGGCGACCGTGCCGTCCAGCCCGCGCGCCGCGATCACCGAGATCTCGCGCTCGAACGGCACGAAGCTTTCTAGGATCAGCGGCACATTGCCCATCGCCTCGCAGGTGCCGGCGAAGCCGCCGGCTTCCATGTTGCGGAAGACGCGCTGGCCCTTGCCGTCATAGCCCATGCGCCGGGTCTTCAGGATGCCGCTGCCGCCGAATGCCTTCAGCGCCGCCGTCAATTCGTCGTCAGTGTCGACCCGCCGGAAATCGGCGGTGGCAATGCCGATGCCATTCAGGAATGTTTTCTCGCTCACACGGTCTTGCGCCACGTCCAGCGCGCGTGCCGGCGGATAGACCGCGACCCTGGCGGCGAGCGCTTGTGCCGCGGCAACCGGAACATTCTCGAACTCATAGGTGACAACGGAACTTGCCGCCGCCAGTTCGGCAAGGGCGGCCGGATCGTCATAGGCGGCCGTTATCTGCCGGTTGGCGACCTGGGCGGCCGGGCAATCCGGCTGCGGCTCCAGGACCACCGTGCGGTAGCCGAGACGGGCGGCCGCCATCGCCAGCATGCGGCCGAGCTGGCCGCCGCCGATGATGCCGATGGTCGATCCGGCGGGCAGGCTCATGGCGTATCCGTCGGCTCAGCCGCGACCTTGGCGGTCTGCGAGGCGCGCCAGGCATCGAGCCGCTGGGCGAGCTTGTCGTCGTTCAACGCCAGCACGGCGGCTGCCAGCAGGGCGGCATTGGCAGCCCCCGCCTTGCCGATGGCCAGTGTTCCCACGGGAACGCCGGCCGGCATCTGGACGATCGAGAGCAGCGAATCCTGCCCCGACAGCGCCTTCGATTCCACCGGCACGCCGAATACCGGCAGCGGCGTCATGGCGGCTGTCATGCCGGGCAGGTGGGCGGCGCCACCGGCGCCGGCGATGATCACCTTGTAGCCGGCCGCCTTTGCGCCCTTGGCGAAGTCATAGAGCCGGTCGGGGGTCCGGTGTGCCGAGATGATCAGCCGTTTGTGCGGGATGCCAAGCGCTTCCAGCGTTTCAGCGGCCTGGCGCATGGTCGCCCAGTCGGACTGGCTGCCCATGATGATGGCGACGTCGGCGCGTTGATCGTCCAAGCTTCTGCTCCCCGGCGACAAAGGCGCGCATTAGCGGAATTCGGCGGCGACGGCAAGGATGAGCAGCGTTGGCCGCGTCCCGGCAAACCCGCGCCGATGTTACTTCATCAAGTGTCTGGCGAGAGCCTCATAGGCCGGCAACGAGAATAACCGGATGAAATAGCTGCCGGCGAGGACTGCGCGCCGCGCGGCGTTTCTTGCCCGAATGGGCAGCTCCTGTTCAGGCGACCGAACCAGCGACCGCCGGTCTTCCCAGCCGTCGGCGGCGCGAATGCTCGCGTCCACAAGGATCGTTTGGGCCGTTTTCCTGAAACTGGGTCATACCGCCGCCTTGCGGAAACGGGCGACGAAGTCGTCGAGTTCCGGCCGCTCCATGTCGGAGATCGCCCAGTAGGAGAAGGCGCCGTCGCTCCATTGCACCATCGAGAAGCCGCCCGAGGAAAGGTCGTTGGGCTGGGTCACGCTGCCGCGCTGCTGCGGTTCGGCGACCAGCGTGATCAGGTGCTCGCGGTGGCGGTAGACCAGTGCCGGCACCGGCCGGCCTGATATCACCTCGACCCGACCTCCGATCAGCGCGTAGCCGTCCTGGGCAAGGTCCGGCGCCGGCGGCGACACGCCGATGCGGGCATCGAGCCACGGCTTGACCGTATGGCGATCGGACGAGACGATGTCGGTCGGGCTGGCGGCAAGCAGGCTGCGGCGATGGCCGCTGGCGACGGCCGCGGCAAAGCCGTCATCCGCGCCGCTCTGCATCACCCATTGCGTGGCTCCACTGGCCAGCACGGCGCTGATCATGATAGACGCGGCAAGAGCGCGCCAGTCGAACGAGCCGAAGCGGCGTGCCCCCGGCGACGACCGCGTCTGGGACGGGCGTGTCCCGGCTTCCCGTCTCTGGCCCGCGCCGGCGCCCACAATCGATCCCGGCGGCGCCAACGGTGCGCGCTGCTGTGGCTCTGTCGCCTCGGCTTGCTCCTGCTGTTCGGTGGCTGCCATGCCGATCGCCGCGATACGGGCCCGGAAGGCGTCGCTGACGTCGGGGCGCGGCAAACGACTGACCGTGGCGCGCAAGGCAACGATACGGGCATGTTCGGCGGCAAGCCGGGGGTCGGCGGCGATGCGGCGCTCCACGGCAAGGGCGGCCGCGGCATCGAGTTCTCCGTCAACAAGGGCGTGGATCATAAGCCTGATACCTTCGGGATCATTGGGCAGTCCATCGTCATGGCTGGTCATGGCGCTCTCCCCAGGTCGGACGCAAGCAGGCCGCGGGCGCGCGCCAGCCTGGACATCACCGTGCCCATCGGCACGTCGAGCATGGCCGATATCTCGCGGTAGCTGAGGCCGTTGATGTCGCGCAACACCAGCGTTTCGCGAAATGGCTGCGGCAGCGCCGCGATCGCCGCTTCTAGTGCGGCCGTGTCGGCCCTGGCGATCAGGCTCGCCTCCGGGCCATCCTCGTCCGGCAGGCTGGTGCCATGGGCCGCCGCCATGTCGTCGAGATCGCCGAGGTCGCCGACGGCCATAATGGCGCGCGGCCGGTTGCGCGACATCCAGGTGTAGGAGGTGTTGCGCACGATGGTCAGCAGCCAGGCGCGGGCGCTGCCGCCGGCATAGCCCGATATGCCGGCATGCGCCTTGATGCAGGCATCCTGCACGACATCCTCGGCATCGGCGGCGTTGCCGGTCAGCCAGCGGGCAAGTGACAGCGCGTCGCCGAGATGCGGCAGCACCACCTCGTTGAAGCGTTGCGCCAGGGCCCTCTCGCTCAAAGCAGCACCATAATCCGATACTCCGGGAGGAACAGGCCGTGCGCTTTCAAGCAAGGACGCTGATTTCGTCCTGCCTGCGCGGGCGAGACCCGCCGAAACAGGCAACGCCGCCTGCTGTGGCGAAAGTGAATTCATCTGCGTCACCAGTGTCAAGCGCTACGTGAAGGCGGGGCGCCGTAGGGGAAAGAGCGGTGACGTTCATGCACGCCAGCATATGGCGACGGCTGAAGCCGCGACCATATTTGCCGCCGTCCGCGCGATGGGCCATGCCGATCTCCTCAGCGCCAGCAGTGGCGCATGCCGAGGAGACTTGTCGCGACCCCAATTTATTCCCGCCGCCGGTTCACAGTCGCGTGATCGGCCTGATGCAACCGGTGAATTTTACCGGTGGTCGGTGTCTGGCAGTCAATCCGGCCAGCGCAAAGCGCCTGATGAATCCTTGCGCGCGGCTTTCATCGCGTCGGCTGGACGATCCTTCGCGGTCAGTATGGCCCGTAGCTGTTCGGCGACGATGTCTGCTTCGCCGGGATGAAGGTTGCAGGGGTCGAGGAAGAAATGGCCGCGCTCGACCTCGTGGTTGCGCACGATGATCGGCTGCGAACCCGCGGCCAGCGCCGAGGCAAGGCCGGCGGCGGTGAAGCGGCTTTCCGGCCGCACGAAGACCTGCAAGCGGTCGAGCGGATTGGCGGTCGGATCGGGGATGATCTCGGCTGATATGCCCGGCAGGCCCTGCAAAGCGCCTTTCCAGAGATTGAGCACGGCTTCCTCGCGCCGGCGGATACCGGCGTGATCGCGCTTCTCCCAGGCCTCCAGTGCCGCCATGGTGCCGGCTATGCTTTCCTTGCCGACCTTCATGGCGCGCGCGACGCCGCGGTTCTGCAGATAGGCGGCACGCACGAGGTTCTTGCGGCCGGTGACGATGCCGCTGGTCGGCCCGCTCAGGAATTTGTGGCCGCTGTAGATGACGATGTCGGCGCCGCGTGCCAGGAAACCGCGCAGGTCGTATTCGGAAGCGGCATCGACGATCACCGGCACGCCCCTGGCGTGGCAAATCTCGCAGAACTGCTCCAGCGAGAGCATGCCGTACTGCACCGTGTGATGCGCAACGACGTAAAGGCCCGCCGCGGTGTGGTCGTTGATCGCCTCGCGCACGTGATAGTCCTGCGTCACGCTGACAGTGCCGGCAGGCACCACCTTGGCGCCGGCCACGCGGACCGACTGGTCGATCGGCGCGCCGTAATTGACGATGTGGCCTAGCTGGATGACGACCTCCGATTTGAGCTCGCCGGTGTCGTCGGGCAGGCGCTCGATGGCGAGCAGGCTGGTTCCCGTCATCGCGCCGGCGATCGCCATGGTGATGCCGCTGGCGCAGCAGGCGGTGATGAAACCGGCCTCGCCGCCGGTGAGGCGTGCGACAACCGTGCTCGCGGCACGCTGCAGATCGTCCATCTCCACCCATTGCGAGGCGATTTCGGCCATGGCGCTGATCGCCTCGGGGACGATGATGGATGCGCCGAGCGTGGTCATGGTGCCGGAAACATTGATGATCGGCCGCAAGCCGAGCCGTTCGCGGATGGTGGTGTTGGAGCCGTTATCGGAATAGGTCTTCATGTGAGTGGATCCCGTGTGTGGCAGGTCAGGCGGCGATCTCGACGACCGCCTCGATTTCGACCGTGATGTTTCCAGGCAGCGAGCCGACGCCAATCGCCGAGCGCGCGTGGCCGCCGACCTTGTCGAAGACATCGGCGAACAGGTCCGAACAGCCATTCATCACCTTCGGGTGGTCGCTGAAGGTCGGCGTCGCGTTGACGAAGCCGAGCAGCTTGACGACGCGCACGATACGGCCGAGATCGCCGGCGGCGGCATGCATGACCGCAAGCAGATTGAGCCCGGTCAGGCGGGCATGTTCATACGCCTGCTCGACGCTCACATCCTCGCCGACTTTGCCGGTGCAAAGCGTGCCGTCGGCGCGCAGCGGCCCTTGGCCGGACAGGAAGATCAGCCGGCCGCTCTCGGCATGGGTGACGAAATTGGCTATGGGGATCGGCGGCTCGGGCAGCGTCAGGCCGAGTTCGGCAAGCCGGGTATAAGGCGTCATGGAAGAAGGCTCCCTTGGTTGGCTTCAGCCATCCGATATTCAAAAATGAGCGGCGTCGGCCGTCCAATGTCAGAAATGCGAGGCGCGGAAGCGCGCCAGGAAGGTGCGGAGGCGTTCGTTGCTGGTCTCCGCCGCGAGGATCTCTTTCGGCGGGCCGACGGCGCTGACGCCGCCATCGGCCATGAAGACGATGCGACTCGAAGCATCGCGGGCAAAGGCCATTTCGTGCGTCACCATCAGCATGGTCATGCCGTCCTCGGCAAGGCTGCGCACGACGGCCAGCACCTCGCCGACCAGTTCGGGGTCGAGGGCGGAGGTGATCTCGTCGAGCAGCAGGATCTTCGGCTCCATCGCCACGGCGCGCGCGATGCCGACACGCTGCTGCTGGCCGCCGGACAGCTCCGCCGGCAAGCTGTCGGCCTTGTGGGCGAGGCCGACGCGGCCGAGCCAGTGTTCGGCGGCCTTGCGCGCCTCGGACTGGCTCTTTCCGCGCACCTTGGTGAGCCCAAGCATGATGTTGCCGGCCGCCGTCAGGTGCGGAAACAGGTTGAAGCTCTGGAACACCATGCCGGTTTCGGCGCGCATGGCGGCAAGGTCGCGTTCGCTGCGGCGCTGCCGTGTTCCAGCCTCGCGATAGCCGACCTCCCTGCCGTCGATGCGGATGGAGCCGCTGTCGTAGCTTTCGAGGAAGTTGACGCAGCGCAGCAGCGTGGTCTTGCCGCTGCCCGAGGGGCCGATGACCGTCACCACCTCGCCGCGCTTCACCTGAAGACTGACGGAGCGCAGAACCTCCACGGCGCCGAAGGCCTTGGAGACATCGCGCACGTCGAGCAGCGCGGGACTGGCGTTTGTGGCGTCGGACATGGTGCTATTCCCGGATGAAGGCAAAGCGCCGCTCGAGCCGCCGGCTGGCGAGCGAAAGCGCGTAATTGACCGCGAAGTAGATGAGCGCGCCCAGTATATAGAGCGGCATCGCCTCATAGGTGCGGCCGATGACCTGGTTGATGGCCTGCATCAGGTCGGTGATGCCGAGCAGCGAGACCAGCGCGCTGCCCTTGACCGCGTCAGTGACGCCGTTGATCCAGGGCGGCAGGAAGCGCCTGAAGGCCTGCGGAAAGATGACCGAGGTGAGCCGCTGGGGGAAGGTCAGCCCGATGGCCATCGCCGCTTCCGACTGGCCCTTGGGAATGGAGGCGACGGCGCCGCGCACATATTCCACCACCTGCGCCGTCTTGAACAGAGCGAGCGCCAGCACCGCGGCCCAGAAGGACGGCAGATGAAGCCCGATCGCCGGCAGACCGTAATAGACGAAGAACATCAGCACCAGGATCGGAATGCCCCGGATCGTATCGGAGAAGATGCGCACCGCCCAGCGCAACGGGGCAGGGCCATAGACCAGGCCGACGCCGAGCAGGACGCCGGCGATGAGCGAGAGCACCACGACCAGCAGCGACACCCACAGGGTCACGGCGAAGCCTTGGGCGAGGAAGGGCAGGGCGTAGAGGATCTGGCTCAGCATCTCAGCGCGCCGCCCTGAACCGGCGCTCGACGAGTCTCAGCGCGAAAAGCAGCGTATAGCCGGTCACCAGATACATTGCCGTGGTGACCAGGTAGACCTCGACGATGCGGAAAGTGTTGAAGTTGATCCACTGGGCGCCGTAGGTGAGTTCCGGCACCGAGATGACCGAGGCGATCGAGGTGTCCTTGAACAGCGAGATGAAGGTGTTGGAGAGCGCCGGCAGCGTGATGCGCAGCATGGTCGGCAGACGCACGTGGAGCAGCCTTTGCCAGGGCGTCAGACCGATGGCCTTGCCGGCATCGAGCTGGCCGCGTGGAACAGCCTCGAGGCCCGAGCGAAACACCTCGACCAGATAGGCGCCGCTATAGACCGACAGCGTCAGGACAAACGAGGTCGGCGCGCTGTAGGCAAGGTCCACCACGGTCGGCAGGCCGTAGAAGACGAGATAGACGAGCAGGATCAGCGGCACGTTGCGGATGAATTCGACATAGGCGGCGATCGTCGCACGCACGACGCGCCCGGCCGAGACATACCAGACCGCCAGCACCAACCCGATGACGATGCCGATGGCGATCGAGATCACGGCAAGCTCGAGGCTGAGCAGCAGGCCGCCCCACAGCTTGTCGAAGTGCCGCCAGATCAGGTTGAAGTTGAGGGCATAGCCCATGCGTTCGCCTCGGTGTGAAGGGCGTCGGAAGAAGCCAGGCGGAAAGGGTGCCGCCCCTTCCGCCTGCTGGATCAGATGACCGGGAAGCCGGGGTGGCGCGGCGGCGGCTCCTGGCCGAAATATTGCTTGAAGGCGGCGTCGTATAGCGCCGTCTCGTGGCCGAACATGGCGATGGTGAAGGTCTGGTCGACGAAGGTCAGCCAGTCCAGATCGCCTTGCCGGACCGCGGCGCCATAGAGCATCGAATACCAGCTCTTGCCGGCATCGAAATATTTGTCCGGATTGCGCGAGGCGAGCCAGCGCACGGTGGAGAGATCGACCGCGGCGGCGTCGACCCGTTTGGATTCCAGCGCCTGCAGCACGTTGGCCTGGGTGTCGATCTGCATCACCTGCGCCTGCGGCAAGGCGAAGTGGACAGAGGACTCCGCATCGACATTCTGCAGGATGGAAATGCGCGTCGCCGAACCGCCGGCAAGCAGCTTGTCGAAGGTCTTGTTCTCGGCGCTGGGAAGCGTCAGCAGCGCAACGCCCTCGACATAGTATGGCCTGGTGAAGTTGATCAGCTGCGAGCGCTGCGCCGTCATCGTCATGAACTGGATGGTGATGTCCACCTTGTTGGTGGTGACGTTGGGAATGCGCTGCGCCGGATCCTGCATGACGAACTCGACCTTGGTCGGGTCGTCGAAAAGCCCCTTGGCCAGAATCCGCCCCATGGTGATGTCCATGCCGACCAATTCGCCGGCGTCGTTCTCGAAATGCCAGGGCGCGTTGGTGCTGCCGGTGCCGACGATGAGCTTGCCGCGGTCGAGCACGGTGCGCAGCAGGCTTTCGGATGCGGCCTGGGCGGCGGCCTTCTGGGCATCGACGGTTGCCAGCACGCCGGCCGTCGCAAGTCCCGCCATTCCCAATTTCAGAAAATCACGTCTTCCGGATGTGTCGTTCACGGCGACCTCCCTTCATGTTGTGTTCCCCTACGCACAGGTCATACACGCGACAGTGATCATTCCGATTGTCTCTTACAAGAGACGCATGTATCCTGTACAAGACAGATACTAACACCAGGAATCGACAATGCAAGATGGCAGTGCCTTGGCTGTTTCAGACAGCGAGAAGATCTCGGGCTCCCGTGAAAAGGGCCTCAACCGGGTGCTCGAGATTCTGGAGTTTCTGCACACGACGCAGAGGGCGATCGGGATCGGCGATCTTGCCAAGGGGGTGAACGCACCCCGCTCGACGACCTATACGCTGGTGCGATCGCTGGTCGATGCTGGCCTGTTGGAAATGGCCGGCGATGGCAACCGCGTCTATTTCGGCAAGAAGCTCTATCTCTATGGAATGGATTATGTGCGCGGCAACGACCTGCTGCGGCGCGGGCGCCAGGAGGTCGACAATCTGTCACGCGAGACGGGCGAGACCTCGGAATTGTGCATGCTGCAGAGCGGCCGCTACACCATCGTCCATTCAAGCCCGGGCAGCAGGCCGTTCCGCATCAGCTCGGCCACTGGCCTGCAGATACCGCTGCCCTGGACCGCGTCCGGCCGGCTGCTTCTAGCGGGGCTGGAGAGGGCCGCGATCGAAGGCATGGTATCGGAAGACGATCTCGTGCTGCCCGACGGCCGCAAGTTGCGGCTCGACGATTTTATCGCCGACATCGCCAAGGCGCGCGTCACCGGCTACTGCGTGACCTCGGGTCTGGTCGATGCCTACACCAAATGTCTTGCCGTGCCGGTCTTTTCAGCGCCAGGCAAGGTCGAGGCGACGATGTGCCTGGTGGTCCCGATCGATACGTCGCAGGAGCGGACCGGCAGCCTCATCGGCCTGCTGCGCGACCGCGCGGCCAGGCTCTCGATCGCAGGATAGGCGAACGCGCCTCAAGCGATGATGTCGGGAATGATCTTGTCTTCCAGCTTCATGAGCCGGTCTTTCAGTGCCAGCTTCTTTTTTTTCATGCGCTGGATCTGCAGCGGGTCGCAATTCATGGCGATCATCGCGTTGATCGCCGCGTCGAAATCGGCGTGTTCCTGCTTCAGCCGGGAAAATTCGAGGCGAATATCGGCCTGTTCCTGATCGGACATTCTTTACCGTCTGCACGTCTGCGGCACCCAAAACTGGGCCTGATTGGGCGGGGGCGGCAAATTTCTGCCACCGGCGCGCAGCCCATACCACATTTCACATTGTCGTGGAATGCTACCACGGATCATTCGACATCGCTGTCCGAAGGTGGCACAGTGTCACCGTGCCGTCACAGAAGCGACCTGCGGTGGACGTGCCTTTGACGGCTGCAATCGAGGAAACCATGAAAGGGAGAACCAATCATGTCTCTTGCATCCCATCTTGATGAGTTGCAGCGGAAACACGGCGACATTGAACGTGAAATCGATGACGCGATGAACCACCCGTCGGTGGACGACCTCGAAATCGTGAATCTCAAGCGACGCAAGCTGGCAATCAAGGATGCGATTGAGAAACTCAGGGCGCAACCGACCACGCATTGACCCTCACCTGATATAGCCGCTCACCTCTTGCGGTCTTGCTTGCCGGCGGTAAAAGCCGCCGGCGTGGTGAGCTTTGAGCGCTGCGCTACAAGCCGGTAGCCGATATCCTCTCATACGTTCCATGTCTCGGCCGCGCTGGGTCGCGCCCTGTTTTCAGGTCCGTCGCGAGGCTCAATTGCTGCCAGTGGCGACCTATCGCCATTGACAAGCGATCTTTGCTCCTCCACCTCATGCCCGGACTTCAGCGTATAGGCCCGGAGCGCCCTATGCGTCCACGTGGGTGCATGGCGCTTCAGAGACAAAAGGCTGCCGGCATGACCGGATATTTTTCCTTTCCCTTCCCCCGCCGCACCTCGGTCGGCGTCGACGTCGGCGGCGTGGTCGTCGGCGGCGGCGCGCCCGTTGTCGTGCAGTCGATGACCAATACCGACACGGCCGATGTCGACCAGACGGTGGCGCAGGTGGCGGCGCTGCACCGTGCCGGCTCCGAGATCGTGCGCATTACCGTCGACCGCGACGAGAGCGCCGCCGCCGTGCCGCATATTCATGAGCGGCTTCAGCGCCTCGGCATCGATGTGCCGCTGGTCGGCGATTTCCACTATATCGGCCACAAGCTTCTGGCCGATCATCCGGCCTGCGCCGAGGCGCTGGCCAAATACCGCATCAACCCCGGTAATGTCGGCTTCAAGGACAAGAAGGACCGGCAGTTCGCGGCGATCGTCGAAATGGCGATCAAGCACGACAAGCCGGTGCGTATCGGCGTCAACTGGGGCTCGCTCGACCAGGATCTGTTGACGCGGCTGATGGACGACAACCAGGACAAGGGTTTCCCGTTGACGGCGCAGGAGGTAACGCGCGAGGCGATCGTGCAGTCGGCGATCCTGTCGGCCGAGATGGCCGAAGAGATCGGCCTTGCCCGAGAGAAGATCATCCTGTCGGCCAAGGTCAGCGGCGTGCAGGATTTGATCGCCGTCTACACGGAACTCGCTACCCGCTCCAACCATGCGCTGCATCTGGGGCTCACCGAAGCCGGCATGGGCTCGAAAGGTATCGTCGCCTCGTCCGCCGCCATGGGCATTCTCCTGCAGCAAGGGATCGGCGACACCATCCGCATCTCGCTGACACCGGAGCCCAATGGCGACCGCACGCGCGAGGTGCAGGTTTCGCAGGAATTGCTGCAGACCATGGGTTTCCGGCAGTTCGTGCCGATCGTCGCGGCTTGTCCCGGCTGCGGCCGCACGACTTCCACCGTGTTCCAGGAACTGGCGCAGAACATCCAGGCGGACCTGCGCAAGAACATGCCGGTGTGGCGCGAGAAATATCCTGGCGTCGAGAACCTCAAAGTCGCGGTGATGGGCTGTATCGTCAACGGGCCAGGTGAATCCAAGCATGCCGATATCGGCATTTCGCTGCCCGGCACCGGCGAGACGCCGACGGCGCCCGTCTTCGTCGACGGCAAGAAGGCGGCGACGCTGCGCGGCCCTTCGATCGCGGCGGATTTCGAGAAAATGGTCGCCGACTATATCGAGCAGCGGTTCGGTCGCGGCGGCAAGGCCGCGGCAGAGTAAGTCCAATGCAGCGTTTCCCCTGGGCGACGCTGATCGTGTTATGTGGGCTGGGCTGGCCGGCGCTTGTTCAGGCCGACCCGCCGCAATCGGCCAAGCAGAGATTGATCGACAGGGTCTGCAATCTGATCCAGGCCTATGCCGACCAGAACGGCCTGCCCAGGGATTTCTTCGCCCGGCTGATCTGGAAGGAAAGCCGTTTCGATCCTAACGCCGTCAGCCCGGTCGGCGCCGAGGGCATCGCCCAGTTCATGCCAGGCACCGCCAAGATGCGGGGGCTCGAAAATTCCTTCGACATCACCCAGGCGATCCCGGCGTCGGCGAAGTACCTGGCTGAAATGAAAACCAGCTATGGCAATCTTGGCCTCGCCGCCGCCGCTTACAATGCCGGCGAAAACCGGGTGTCGCGCTGGCTGGCTTCGGGCGGCTTCCTGCCGATGGAGACCGAGAGCTATGTCTTCGACATCATGGGCGAACCGGTCGACAAGTTCTCCGACCGTGCCTATGGCGGAAAGGTCGAGCCGCTCGACGCCAAGACGGATTTCGCCGTCGCCTGCCGCAAGCTGCCGGTGATCATGTCGCGGACCGTGGCGATGGCCTCGATCAACGTGAAGCCCTGGGGCATCCAGGTGGCCGGCAATTTTCGCCGCGGCGCCGCGATCAACCAGTGGCTGCGCGTGAGAAGCCGGTTTCCGGCCCTGCTTGCCAGCCATGATCCGGTGGTCAGCCGGGTGCGCACGCCGATGGGCCGGCGCGGCATCTATGCCGTCAGGATCGGGGTGGACGACCGTGCCGTCGCCAATGTCATCTGCCAGAAATTGCAGAGCGTCGGCGGCGCCTGCGTGGTGGTGCGCAACCGGTAATGACACTGTAGCGGCCGAATCCCACATTGATTTTCGACCACAGGTGGTCGAATTCCCGGACATCCTCTGGAAGTCGACACCAGCCTGCTCACCCCGCTTTAATGCGCCCTTCGCATCCGGCAACAATTTCGCCTATAGGGACGTGGATTGGCCGGGATTGCCCTGCCTGCGATGAGGACAAGGGCAGCGGGATGTTCGATGCATACATCATCTGCGGTACGCCGAGAACCGGCAGCACTTTGCTGTGCAAGCTCCTGGCGTCCACCCGGACTGCCGGCGATCCTCACTCGTTCTACCGGCGGCGGGATATGTCGGAGTGGGTAGAGGATTGGAAGCTGCCCGGTCGCGACACAATGGGCGAGCTTGAATTCAACGTCGCCTATCTCAACGCGGCTATCATTGCCGGCAAGGGCGGGGCCGGCAAGGGCGGGACGGATGTCTTCGGCCTGCGCCTGATGCGTGAAAACCTGGACGAGCTTTCAGCCATACTCGACCAGATTTTCCCCGGGCTTGCGTCGGACAGAGCGCGTTTCGAAATGGCCTTTGGCCGTGTTCTCTACATACATTTGTCGCGCGAGAACAAGCTCGCGCAAGCTGTCTCCCTGGTGAAGGCACGGCAAACCGGCCTTTGGCACGTCGCTCCCGATGGGACCGAGATCGAGAGAGTCGGGCTTCCGGAGCAACCGCAGTATGACTTTCAGCGCATCAAGGCTGAGCTCACCGAGTTGGAGGCCTATGATCGAGCCTGGAACAGGTGGTTCGCGGAGCAAGGCATCACGCCGCTGCGGGTTGGCTACGAACGCCTTTCCGCCGACCCGGCCGCGGCATTGCTGGGCATCTGCGAAGCCTTGGGCGTTCGAGCCCCCAATGCCGAGGATGTCAGGCCCGGTGTCGCAAAGCTCGCCGACGAGACAAGCCTGGACTGGATGCGCCGTTACCATCTGGACGCACTCGCCTGACGCAATGACGCGCTTCAGGCGGTCTTGGCCACCACTGTTTCACTGAGCCATGTGCCGATCTTGGTGCCGAGGCGATCGGGCGAGACCGGCTTGGGCAGATAATCATCCATGCCGGCCTCGATGCACTTGTCGCGATCGCCCTTCAGCGCATGCGCGGTGACGCCGACGATCGGGATGCGGCCGCCCGATGAAGCCTCGATCGCGCGGATGGCGCGGGTTGCCTCGTAACCGTTCATCTCGGGCATCGAGACATCCATCAGGATCAGTTTCGGATGCAGCGACCTGTACATCTCGACCGCCGTGCGGCCGTTGCCGGCAATGCGGTAGCTCAGGCCGAGCCCATTGAGGATCTGGCCGAACACCAGTTGGTTCACGTCATTGTCCTCGGCAATGAGGATGTCTATCGGGCCGTTCGGTGTGACGGTCGATTCCGGCGTTGTCACGACCGGCACGGCTGGCCCCCGGATGACCGTGAAGGCAGACGGAGCCGCCGGCGGTGGCTGGACCGGTTCGCGAACGAATTGCGCCTTGCCGACCTGCGAGCGGGCCTTCTGGATGACCGAAATGACCGTGCCGAGCAGCACCGCCGAGCGCGCCGGCTTGGTCAGGTGCGCGGCAATACCGAAGTCGATGATCATCTTGCCGAAATCGACCTGGTCGACCGAGGTCAGGATGACGATCGGAATGGCCGACAGTCGGCTGTCGGCGGCTATGGCCCGGGCGACGTCGGCTCCGTTCATACCAGGCATCTGGTAGTCGAGGATGATGCAGTCGACGCTGGCGCCCAACTGACAGGCGCGATCGAGGAAGGCCAGCCCCACGGCACCGCTCTCAGCGGCGGCGCAGTCAAAGCTCCAGCTTCTGAGCTGCTCGAGCAGGATCTCGCGGTTGACCGGATTGTCGTCGATGACCAGCACACGCGCGCCGGTGACGTCGACCGGCACGATCGCGTCGCGCGCCTCGGCACGGTGCACGGGCAGCGGCACGGCGAACCAGAAGACGGAGCCTCGTCCGATCTCGCTCTCGACACCGATCTTGCCGGCCATCAGATCGATGAGGCGTGCGGCGATGGCAAGCCCAAGGCCGGTGCCTTCGTGACGGCGGGTCGAGGAGCCATCGACCTGGGCGAATTTCTCGAACACGTTCTGCAGTTTCTCGGCCGGGATGCCGATGCCGGTGTCCTCGACGCGCAGCTTGAGTTGGACGACGTCGTTGACGGTTTCGCCGCCGACATCGATCAGCACATGGCCCTTTTCGGTGAACTTCACCGCATTGCCGACCAGATTGGTGACGATCTGGCGGAAGCGGCCGGCGTCGCCGACGACATAGGCCGGCAGGCGCGGGTCGACGCGTACGATCAGCTCGAGGTTCTTCTCGGCGACGCGCGCCGAGACCAGTGTCGCGACATCCTCGACCGCTTCGGAGAGACGGAAAGGGGCGGGATCAAGCGTCAGCTGTCCGGCATTGATCTTGGAGAAATCGAGGATATCGTTGATGATGGTGAGCAGCGCATTGCCGGATTTGACGATAACGTCGGTGAAGGTCTTCTGGCGCGGGGTCAATTCGGTCTTGGCCAGCAATTCGGCCATGCCGAGCACACCGTTCATCGGCGTGCGGATCTCGTGGCTCATATTGGCCAGGAATTCGGACTTGGCGCGGTCGGCGGCCTCGGCCTTGAACAGGGATTCGGCCGATTGGGCGAAGGCGCGGCGGATCGCCTGTTCCATGGGCCGGAAGATCCAGAAGGCGACGATGGCCAGGACGCCGAACAACAGGCCGCTCGCCCACAAAAGCAGCCTGTCGCTGGAAGCGTTGGCCAGATGGCGCTCTTCGTCCAATGCGGTACGGACCCGCACCAGCATCGGCTGGACAAACAGGTCGTTCTGGTTGCGGATTTCCCGATAGCTCCATTCATCCGCCTTCTGTGCCACCGACATCAGATTGAGATTGCGCACCATGTCGCGCGGCGACCAGAACAGGTCGCCGTTGACCGAGGAGGCTTCGAGTTCGTTGACGGTCTTGGCCGACAGGCGCGGGCGGATCGCGGCGAGCTGGGCGGTCAGTGTGTCGATCTCGCCGGTCAGGCGTTCGGAATGGGCGCGCGCCGAAGCAGTCAGCGCATCGCGCGTTTCGTTGCGCCAGGCGGAGCCGGTGGTCTCGGCGAAGCTGGTCGCGTTGCGCAGGTCGCGGGTGAAGATGACGAGATTGCTGCTCAGCGCATCGACGTCGTGGCGAAAGGCATTGACACGGTCGAGCGCAACCATGATGGCCGTGGAAGCGAGCGCGAAAATCAGCAATCCTGAAAGATAACGAATCCGGACAAACCGGATGAAGGAAGAATATTCCGGCATGCGCAACCCCAACACATACGCATTATTTTAACGACCGGGATTACGCTTCATTTACATTAAGATTTCGTTGGCGTGATTGCTGGTTTCCTGTGGCGGCCGCGAATCAGACCGATGCGGTGATGCCGCCATCGACATAGAGGATATGGCCGTTGACGAAGGACGAGGCATCGGAGGCCAGGAACACACAGGCCCCAACCAACTCTTCCACCTTGCCCCAGCGGCCGGCCGGCGTGCGCTTTTCGAGCCAGGCGCTGAAGGCCGGGTCCGCGACAAGGGCGGCATTGAGCGGCGTATCGAAATAGCCGGGCGCGATGGCGTTGCATTGCAGGCCGTGTCTGGCCCAGTCGGTCGCCATGCCCTTGGTCAGGTTGCCGACCGCGCCCTTCGTTGCCGTGTAGGGCGCGATGCCGGGGCGGGCCAGTGCTGTCTGCACCGAGGCGATGTTGATGATCTTGCCGCGGCCCCGCCTGATCATATGGCGGGCGACCGCCTGGCCGACATGGAAGACGCTGGCAATGTTGGTCTGCAGCAGGCGCTCGAACGCATCTTCGGGAAAATCCTCGAGCGGCGCGCGGAACTGCATGCCGGCATTGTTCACCAATATGTCGATCGGACCGCCGGACAGCTCGAAATTGTCGATCTCCGAGCGGACCGCCTCATGATCGGTGGCGTCGAAGGCGAGCGTTTGCGCGCCGGGAATCTGCGACGCCGCGGCGCCAAGCTTTGCCGCGTCACGGCCGTTGAGGATCACACTGGCGCCGGCTTGCGCCAGCCCTTTGGCCAAGGCGAACCCGATGCCTTGCGAGGAGCCGGTGACGAGCGCCCGGCGTCCGCTGAGATCGAACAGATTGGATGACATCGAAGCTGATCTCCCACTTGGCTCTTGCCACGCACCACCAATATCGAAGCCGCCGTCAGCTGTTGCGCATTGCCACGAAGGTCGCGGCTTGCCTCAGCAGGGCCGCTTTGTCGCCATAGGGTTCGAGCAGCGCGTGCGCCTGGCCGACAAGGCCGTGCAGCTGGCCGCGCGCCCAGTCGGCGCCGTGCAGCGCCACCAGCGTTCCCTTGCCGGCGGCGGCGTCCTTGCCGGTCGCCTTGCCCATCTGCTTGACGTCGGCGGTCAGATCGAGCAGGTCGTCCGCAAGCTGGAAGGCAAGACCAATCGCCGAGCCGAATTCGGCCAGTCGCTCACGGTCTTCCGCCGAAGCGCCGGCGATGATGGCACCTGCCTCGCAGGCGAAGCGGATCAGCGCGCCGGTCTTCATCGCCTGCAGCCTTATGATGCCGGCCTCGTCCGGCGGTGTCCGTTCGGCTTCGAGGTCGAGCTTCTGGCCACCGACCATGCCGCCGGCACCGGCGGCGCGGGTCAGCGCCAGCACCAACGCCACCCGCCGTTCGGCCGGCAGCATGGTCGCCTCGCTGGCAAGGATGTCGAAGGCCAGTGTCAGCAAGGCATCGCCGGCCAGGATGGCTGTCGCTTCGTCGAACGCCTTGTGCACGGTCGGCTGGCCGCGGCGCAGGTCATCGTCGTCCATCGCCGGCAGGTCGTCATGGATCAACGAGTAGCAGTGAACGCTTTCGAGGGCCGCCGCGACGCGCAGCGCCGCTTCGCCATCGGCGGAAAACAGGGCAGCGCTTTCCATGACCAGAAACGGGCGCAGTCGCTTGCCGCCGTTCAGCACCCCGTGGCGCATCGCCGCCATCAGACGATCGGGCCGCGTGATCTCACCCGAAAGCGGTCGGTCGTCGAGCAACCGCCGCAGCAGTACCTCGACGGCGGCGGCCCGCCTGATGAGCGCCATTTCGAACGCCATTTCGTCGTCATTCGTCATGGCCGGACCGGTAGCCGACACTCAGACGTTGCGCAAGAAGCCAAGCGCCATTATGCCGGAGCGGTAAGAGCCCGTTGGGAAACTCCGATCCTGCGGTCATCTGACGGTGTTTCCCGCGCTTCCGGTGCTCACGTACGCGACTGTACGTACGGCTCCGGTTCTCGACAACGCCGCCGAATGACTGACAGGAGCGATTTCGCGACGCGCTCCACAGCACGGGTTGGGCGGCTTGGCGGAACCGATCGTCGATCATGAAACCGAAAAGCTGGACATGGCGACGAGATCGCGCGGCATAAACCGCCGCAGTCTCAGGCGCTGGGTCCGGCGCGGCATTGTCATGGCCGCCGTGCTGGCGCTTATCCCGGCGGTGCTGACATTCCTCTATCTGCCACCTTTCGTGCATCCGGTCTCGACATTGATGCTGAAGGACCTGGCGACCTTCTCCGGCTACGACCGGCGCTGGGTGTCGATCGACGATGTGGCGCCAGTGCTGGCCCATTCCGTCATCATGTCGGAGGACGGACAATTCTGCTTCCATCGCGGTGTCGATCTCGGCGAACTCAGGGGCGTCGTCGACGATGCGCTGGCTGGCGAGGCGACGCGCGGGGCCTCGACAATTACCATGCAGACGGTGAAGAACCTGTTCCTGTGGTCGCGGCCGCTGGGCTCGGTGCGCAAGGTCGTCGAACTGCCGCTGGCCGTCTATTTCGACGCCGTGATGTCGAAACGGCGCATCATGGAAATCTATCTCAACATCGCCGAATGGGGGCCGGGCATCTATGGAATCGAGGCGGCGGCGCAGCATCATTTCGGCATTCCGGCAAAGCAGTTGTCCAGACGGCAGGCGGCACTGCTGGCCGTCACCTTGCCCAATCCGATCGCCCGCAATCCGGCAAAGCCGGGGCCGGGCCTTCGGAGACTCGCCAATCTGATCGAGCGGCGTGCCGGCCGTTCCGGCGCTTATGTCGGCTGTCTCGAGTAGCCGACTCAAAAAAATTCACCGCAGTGCTGGCCAAAACGATGTCAGGCGTGTATAGGCACCCGACTTTCTCAGATTTAGGCCCCGACATGGCCCTTTCACGAGGGCGGGCGGGGCTTTTGACCATGTAGTGGAGCATATCCATGGCCGTTCCGAAACGCAAAACCTCTCCGTCCAAGCGCGGCATGCGCCGCTCGGCCGACGCCCTCAAGGCCCCGACCTATGTTGAGGACAAGAATTCCGGCGAAATGCGCCGCCCGCACCACATCGACCTGAAGACCGGCATGTATCGCGGTCGCCAGGTGCTGACGCCCAAGGAAAGCTGAGACCAGCTTTTTAAGGTTTGAGTTGCAAAAGACCGGCCTCTGGCCGGTCTTTTTGCGTTTGGTCGGCAAGGGACGTCTCGTCGGCACGGACATCGTCGAGATCGCGCCGGCACGCGA
Organism: Mesorhizobium sp. B2-4-17; assembly: GCF_006441275.1. Lineage (NCBI taxonomy): Bacteria > Pseudomonadati > Pseudomonadota > Alphaproteobacteria > Hyphomicrobiales > Phyllobacteriaceae > Mesorhizobium > Mesorhizobium sp. B2-4-17. The sequence goes on from NZ_VFUX01000012.1 coordinate 142,676, forward strand.
TATCGCCTCGACGACGCGGGCCATATCTCTTCAATGTCATCGGTGCCGCCGTGCGCGCCGGCTATTTCAGGTGTCGAAGTCTCTGTCGGCTGCTCCCATGTCGGCCGGGCAACCGGCTGACATGGTTGTTGCATCCGGTCTTTGACCGTGTTTGCGGCCGCGCACGAAAAATCTTGACGGCATGCCTGTGGCGCATTCTACAGAAGGTGCCCCCATATGGAGACGCCAGATGTTCGGTGCCGTCCCGCTTTTGATCGTGCCTTTCGTGCTCTACAATCTCGGCCTGCTCGGGATATTCGGCGGCGGTGACGATCCGTGGGCGAGCGAGGTCTTCTCGTTCCGCATGATGTCGGGCGGGGTATTCTCGATGACGCTCGGCGACCTGATGGTGCTGATCGGGCTGATCTTCCTGTTCCTCGAAATGGTGAAGTCGGCGCGCACGACCACCGCCTCGATCATGGACCATCTTCTCTCGACGCTGGTCTTCGTCGCCTTCCTGGTCGAGTTCCTGCTGGTCAAGGGCGCCGCGCACTCGATCTTCTTCACGCTGACGATCATCGCGCTGTTCGATGTGCTGGCCGGATTCGCGGTTTCGATGCGATCAGCCAGCCGGGACATCAATTTGAATTGAGGCTCAGCCCGGATCGGCGGTGAAGCCGGCGGCCTCGATGCCAGCGATGGCCGCTGCCTCGTCATTGTCGGATGTGTCGCCGGAAATGCCGACGGCGCCAAGGACGGTGCCGGCCTTGTCGCGGATCAGGACGCCGCCGACCACCGGCAGCACGCGTCCACCCGACACGTCGGAGATGCCAGCGATGAGATGCGGGCGCTCCTTGGCGAAGGCCTCGACACGGCGCGAGCCCATGCCGATGGCCAGCGCGCCATAGGCCTTGCCGGCCGACATTTGCGGGCGCAGGAACGAGGCGCCGTCCTGGCGCTGGAAGGCGACCAGGTGTCCTCCTGCATCGAGCACGGAGACGCCCAGCGGTTTGAGCTTGAGGTCGGCGCCCTTGGCGAAGGCGGCGTCGATGATCTCAATGGCCTTTTCGAGCGGCAGCGCGGTCATGGCAGTCTCCTGTTTGAAATGGATAATCATCGGCGACCGGCCGGACGAAGCAATCCCGGTTTGGGTTGAAAATGCTTCTTGCGAGAAGGCGGGATGAAGGACTGCCCTATCCGGATCGCGCCGATGCCGTGATCTCAATGCAGTCGAGGCCACTGGCTCAAGGCCATTGGCGAGGCAGCCGGGGAAGTGCGTGTTACTTTTTCTTGGCGCGCGCAGGCTTCTTTGCGGGCGCTGCCGGTGTGTTGGCAAGATCTTCGGCTTCCTTGGCGAGCCGCAGCGCCCTCAGCTTGTCGGTCTTGGCCTTGCGCGCGTCACTCTCCGCAGCGTATTCCGCCATCGCTTTCTGGCGGACTGTCGCCGCCTCTTCCTGCTTCTTGAAGCGCAGATCGGCGCGCGCGCGGGCAGTATCCCTAGAGTTCTCAACCAAGAGTCAATCCAATCCCGTCACGTGTGATTTTCCATAGTTGTAGCAGAGCCGGCCTCTCAGCGGGGAAAATAGTTGGTCACGCGGTCGGGCCGGCGCTGAGAGCCTTGCTAGCAACCACGGCTTCATAGGCGGCCCGCAGCGTCGCGCGGACAGAAGGGCCGGACGGCGTGTCGAGCGGCGTGCCGAGATGCTCGTGGCGCAGTTCGTCCATGAATTTCTCCCACATCGGCGGTCCGCCCTTTTCCAGAAGCTCGGCGCGGATCGAGAGTTCGTCGCTGGTCGGCAGCCAGACCCGGCCCCAGGCGCCGAGATGGGCCAGGATTGGCACCAGCGTGATGGCCATCTCGGTCAGGCTGTAGATCGCCTTCTGCTTGTGGCTGGGATCGTCGGCCTTGGTCAGCATGCCAAGCTCCATCAGTCGCTTCAAGCGGTCGGCGAGGATGTTGGAGGCAATGCCTTCCATCGATCCGTTGAGCAGTTCGCGAAAATGGCGCCTGCCGCCGAAAATCATGTCGCGAAGGATGATCAGACTCCAGCGGTCGCCGAACACTTCCAGCGACAGGTTGATCGGGCAGCCGGACCGGCGATCGAGGCTCATTCGATTCTCTCTCCGCAAAACCAGTTGCATTATCGTATCAGTTTTATTATCGTGCAACTGATTGCAAAATGCAATCAGTTGGGAGGTGTAAATGACTGCGATCGATCGCCCGGAGATCATATCGGAAGCCTTCGGCGACCGTGAAAATCCCGCGCTGCTCCTGATCATGGGCGCAATGGCCTCGATGCTGTGGTGGCCGGAGGCCTTTTGCCGGAAGCTCGCGGGTGCCGGGCTCTACGTGATCCGCTATGACAATCGCGATACCGGCCGCTCGACCAAATATCCGCCGGGCGCGCCGCCCTACACATTCGACGACATGGCGGACGATGCGATTGGTGTGCTCGACAGCCACGGCATTGGCGAGGCCCATGTCGCCGGCGTGTCGATGGGCGGTATGATCGCGCAGCTTGCGGCGCTCAAGCATCCCTCCCGCGTCGTGTCGCTGACCGCGATCAGCAGCTCGCCGATGGGAATGGACACCTCGCATCTGCCGCGGCCGAGCGATGCCTATACCGAGCATTCGGCCAGGGCGCCGATGTCGACTGGTCGGACCGCCGCCAGGTGATCGACTTCATGGTCAGGGATGCCAGGGCGATCGCCGGCGTTGCGCATCCCTTCGACGGGGCTTGGACGCGCGCTTTCATCGAACAGGATTATATCAGGTCCGGCGGGTTCCTGAGCGCAACCAATCATTTCCTGCTCAAGGGCACCGACCGATGGAATGGCCGCCTGCACGAGATGAGGGCGCCGTTGCTGGTCATCCACGGCACGGCGGATCCGATCTTTCCGATCCAGCATGGCGAGGCGCTGGCAGGGGCGGTCGCCGGTGCGAAACTCCTTCGTGTCGAAGGCGGCGGCCATGAGCTGCATCCGGACGACTGGACGGCGATATCGGCGGCAATCGTCGCCCACGTCCGGGCCAACCGAGGCGGCGGCAGGTCTTGACGGGTGAAGTTCGCCGCAATAGTTAAGTAAATACTTCAGTGTTGATCCGGCAAACGCGCCGGCCGGCCACCGATGAACCAGAAACAGACGAGCAAAGAATGTCCCTGACGCTGCATTTCCATCCCCTGGCCTCTTTCTGCTGGAAGCCGCTGATCGCGCTCTACGAGAACGCCACGCCTATCGTGCCGGTCATCGTCGATCTCGGCGACGAGCAATCGCGCGGGGCCTTCCTGAAGATATCGCCAACCGGCAAGATGCCGGCGCTACGCGACGATGCGCGCGACCGCACTGTGCTGGAATCGACCATCGTCGTCGAATATCTGGCCGCGCACTATCCGGGGCCGGTCGAGCTCGTTCCGGCCGACATCGATCTGGCGCTGGCCGTCCGCCAGGCCGACCGCTTCTACGATTTCTATGTGCAGGAGCCGATGCAGAAGATCGTCGGCGATCGGTTGCGGCCGCTGGACAAGACCGATCCGTTCGGCGTCGAGCAGGCGCGCGGCCAATTGCGCAACTCCTACGCCATCATCGAGCAGGAGATGCGGTCGAAGACCTGGGCGATGGGCGACACCTTTACAATGGCCGATTGCGCGGCTTCTCCCGCGCTCTTCTATGCCAACAAGGTCGAGCCGTTCGGCGACGGATATCCTGCCGTCAAGCGCTACCATGACCGTCTGTTGCAGCGTCCCGCCTTCAACAGGGTGATCGAAGAGGCGCAGCCCTACTTCAAATTCTTCCCCTACAACAACGGCTGACCGCGATGCTGCACGATCCCGCCCAGCTCGACCTGATGTTCCAGGCGCTCGCCGATCCGGCGCGGCGGCAGATGGTCGACCGGCTGTCGCGCGGCCCCGCCTCCGTCAGCCAACTGGCCGAGCCGCTGGCGATGTCGCTGTCGGCGGTCGTCCAGCACCTCAATCTCCTGGAGGCGAGCGGCCTGGTGCGCACGCAGAAGGTTGGACGGGTACGCACTTGCCAGATCGAGCCCCAGGCGCTGAGAGCGGCAGAGCACTGGATCAATGAGCGGCGCCTCTCCTGGGAACGTCGGCTGGATCGGCTCGGCGATTTCCTCGCGCAAACCAAGGACGAAAGCTGAAGGAGGAATGGCCATGTCCGCCAAAAGCAGAGCGGAATTGATCCGCTTTTATTTTGCCATCTACCAGGCAAATGAGCGTGATGTCGCCGAGACGGCACTGGCGGACGATTTCACGTTCACCAGCCCCTGTGACGATGCCATCGGTCGCGTGACCTATTTCGCCCGGTGCTGGCCGGACACTCGTTTCGCGGCGACCGGCTGCGCAGCGTCGAGGTCTATTTCGGCGCTGCCTATCGTGGCGGCGTCTTCATCCCACGGAACCAATCGAGTTGACCAAGGAGTGTAATCCATGACCGGACGATCCGTTGTCCATTCCACCTTTGTCGTCGAGCGGAGCTACCCGGTGGCTCCGGCGAAAGTCTTCTCGGCGTTCAGCGATCCGGACGCCAAGCGGCGCTGGTTTGTCGATCCCCACGACCCGACGCCCAGCCGCCACGAAATGGACTTCCGCGTCGGCGGCAAAGAGGTCAATGCCGGTTGTCCGAGCGATGGGCAGATGCATTTCTTCAACGCGGTCTATCAGGACATCGTGCCAGACCGGCGCATCGTCTACAGCTATGAGATGCTGTTCGGCGAAACCCGCGTTTCGGTGTCGCTGGCGACGATCGAGCTCGTGGTGGAAGGCGAGGGCACGCGGCTTGTGATGACGGAGCAGGGTGTCTTCCTCGACGGCCACGACACGTCAGCCCCGCGCGAGCATGGAACGGGCGAATTGCTCGACGCGCTTGGCGCTTTCCTGGACGGGCAAGCCTGATTTTCGAGGTGCGTTGCTGATCAGGCGATGTGGATCAGGCTTCCCAGAACTGATCGAGCCAGATGTTGAGCTTCAGGAAGCCGGCGTTGCTTACCGTATAGACCCGCCGCGTGCCTTCAGCCTTGGCGTTGACCAGTCCGGCATCGAGCAACACTTTCAGATGCTGTGATACGGCCGGGCGCGAGACTGGTAGCCCAGCCGCCAATTCGTTGACGGTCTTCGGACCGCGTCGAAGTTCTTCCAGAAGATGGCGCCGATTGGGGTCGGCGATCGCCATGAAGGCGTCGGAAAACATCATGCCTCATTTGTGAGGCAAAGTTTTTCAAATCTCAACTGCTTGCTTCTGCTTTTCTTCTTGGATCGAGCCGCAATGCTTCCGGGGTCACGGAGCGGTCTGCCGGTTGCGTCTTGAAGGCGTCGCGATCCTCGATCGGCACCGGAGCGCGGCGGCTGATGCGCAGCAGGGTATAGCCGGCCAGAGACAAATGCGCGAAGGCGGTGGCCAGGAACAGGCCCTCCGGTCGCATCCAGCCCATCAGCGCCGCCGCCAGCAAGGGGCCGATCATGGTGCCGAAACCATAGAGCAGCAGCAGGCCGCCCGAGACCTTGACGAAATCCTCGGCACTGGCGTGGTCGTTGGCATGCGCCACGGCGATCGAATAGAGCGTATAGGCGAAAGCGCCGTAGGCGGCAGTCAGCACGATGACGAAGCTGGCGGAGCGCGGCTCGAACAGGAAGATGAGAACCGCAACCAGCGCACCGCCGAAAGCGGCACCGGCCAGCACGAAACGCCGGTCGGTCTTGTCGGACAGGCGCCCGGCCGGAAGCTGCATGGCGGCGCCGGCAACCACCACCAGGCTCATCATCAAGGCGATCTCGGCGGTGGAGATGCCGATGCGGGCGCCATAAACCGCGCCAAGCGTGCCCCAGGCGCCGTTGGCGATGCCGATCAGCAGGCAGGCGATCGCCGACACGGGCGAATTCGCATAGAGGCTTTTGACGTCCAACTTGACGTCCTGCAATGGCTTGGGGGACGATGCCGTCGACACCGCGGTCGGGATCAGCGACAGGCAGAACAGGATGCCGGTGATCATGAACAGCGAAGCCGATTTCACGTCGCCGCCGGCGACGATCATCTGCCCGCCCATGATCGAGGCGTAGGTGACCATCATATAGAGGCCGAAGACGGTGCCGCGGTTCTCGTTGGTGGCTTTCTCGTTCAGCCAGCTCTCGATGACCATGAAGGCGCCGGCCATGGTGAAGCCGGTGAAGGCGCGCAGCAGGATCCAGATAGATTCATTGATGACGAGGCCAGTCAGTAGCGCAATGATCGCGCCCGCCGCGGCGAAGGCGCCAAACGCCCTGACATGGCCTGCACGGCGCACCAGGCGCGGTGCGAAGAAACAGCCGGTGACGAAGCCGCCGGCCCAGGCCGTGCCCATCAGGCCGAGCGAGGCGGTCGAGAAGCCTTCCACTTGGCCGCGCAGCGGCAAAAGCAGGCCGTGCAGGCCGGATGCCGCCAGCAGGAATGCGGTGCCGCGAAGCAGGGAAAGGATCGGTCTGTAGGTTGCGAGCATTTTTTGATCCGACTGGACTCTGGGAGGGAGGCAGGTCTGAAGACAGTCCCATTCGGGCTTTTCGGCGGCGGACCTTCGACCTGCAGCCTATCCGCGGCGGAACAGCGCCTCAGCGGCTGATTTGGTGCTGTCCTTTGCCTTGAGTTCGGCCTCGAGCCGGGCGATCTCGTCGCGCAGGATGCCGATGCGCTCTGACAGTTCGCCGGCGGAAAGCAATGCCAGGTCCTGCCCGATCTCGTGCGGGCGCGCCTTCTTCCTGGGTTCGTCGTCGAAGATCGCCATCGTCGCTCCTCCCTTGCTCACGCCAGATTGGCCATTTGCCTGATTTGCCAATGAGCATACATAGGGCAGGGACGTCGATGCAAACAGCCGATCGAAAAGCGGCGAGGAAGACGGGAAATACCATGGCGAGCGGACAGACAATTCCGGCGAAGATGACGGCCATCGCGATCTCGGAGCCGGGCGGCCCACGGGTGTTGAAACCGGAAACGCGCGAGGTGCCGCAGCCCGGCCCCGGCGAAATCCTGATCAAGGTGCATGCCGCCGGCGTCAACCGGCCCGATGTGCAGCAGCGCAAGGGCGCCTATCCGCCTCCGCCGGGAGCATCGGATCTGCCGGGCCTCGAAGTGTCGGGCGAAGTGGCGGCCCTTGGCGACGGGATATCGCGCTGGCGCATCGGCGACCGGGTCTGCGCCCTTACCCCCGGTGGCGGCTACGCCGAATATGTCAAGGTTCACTCCGGCAGCGTGCTGCCACTGCCGGCCGGCTTCACCCACACGGAAGCGGCCGCTGTGCCGGAAAACTATTTCACCGTCTGGCACAATGTGTTTGAGCGCGGCGGCCTGAAGAAAGGCGAGACGCTGCTGGTCCATGGTGGCTCGTCCGGCATCGGCACGACGGCGATCCAGCTTGCCTCGGCCTTCGGCGCTTATGTCATCACCACTGCCGGCAGCAAGGAGAAGTGCGACGCCTGCCTGAAGATCGGTGCCGACCGCGCGATCAACTACCGGGAGGAGGATTTTGTCTCGGCGGTGAAAGGGGCGACAGGCGGCAAGGGCGCCAATGTCATCCTCGACATGGTCGGCGGCGACTATGTCCAGCGAAACTACGAGGCCGCGGCCGTCGAGGGCCGTATCGTCCAGATCGCCGTTCAGGCCGGCGCAATGGCGACCGCCGACTTTTCCAAGATCATGGTCAAGCGGCTGACCCATACGGGGTCGACGCTGAGGCCGCGCACCGTCGAATTCAAGGCGGCGATCGCAGCGGCGCTGGAAGCGCAGGTCTGGCCGTTGCTCGGCACCCGCAAGATTGCTCCCGTCATGGACATGATCTTCCCGCTTACCGATGCCTGGCGGGCGCATGAGCGGATGGAGGAGGGCGATCATATCGGCAAGATCGTGCTCGACGTCGGCTAGGACGCATCGATCCAGGCGAGGCCCGCCTGCAAACGGCAGTCTCCCGTGCTTCCGGCGTTCAGGTACTTTTAGTACGCTCCGCTCAAGGTTCTCGGAGACAGCCGTTTTCGACTCGGGCCTGACCTGAATCGGGACGCGTTCTCGGCGTTTCGTCCTTGCTTACAAAGTGAACAGAAGCTTAATGCTGCAATGCAGCATTTGCATCATTGCTATGCAAAATCGGCCGTTCAAGTCCTGATCGATGATGACTATCTGTGCAGCATCGAAACGAACACCCCATTTGGAGGACTATCATGAACCCGATCCGCGCTTTCCGTAACTGGCGCATGTACAACGAGACCGTGCGCGAACTGAACCGTCTCAACGCACGTCAGCTCAGCGATCTCGGCATCAATCGCGCCGACATCGAAAGGATCGCCCGTCAGGCGATCTGATTTCAAGCGTGACCCGGCCGCAGGGCCGGTCTCATGCCGGGAAGTAGAGCTGTCGCAGACGTTTCTCGTCTCCGGTTCCGAGCCCGCTGGACAGCGTCCAGCGGGTTTTGTTTTTTTGCGAATGGCTGTTTCAGCGGGCCGTTGTCCATGCGCGGCAACACCCGAATCCCCGGTCCGGTTCATTCCGTTCCGGCTGCCACTCACAGGCTGCCGCCCTAATCCCTCATATCCTGCCGCTGCGCCGTTCGGCGGGCTGTTCGACCTGGCGCCAGCCGAGGCGCGCTAGCTTCGGCGCTTTCGCGGGGCGAGCCCTTATGGAGGCCGTGGCAAGCGCCAACATCACCATAAGGCCGGCGAACCTATCTCGAACGCATATTCGCCAAGACCGGAACGCGCCAGCAGAGCCAGCTGTCGCGCTTCTCAAGAGCACGGAGCCATTCCGGCAGCCGCTTGGTTGTGGTTTCAGGCGGGTGCATCCAAAAACGTTGCGAAACAGCAAGGGAACGGTTATACAGGCCGCGAATTTCCCATTTTGGTGGCTCTAAACCACCGCCCGCGCGGGAACGCGGGCGAACGAGAAGGATTTTTTAAAATGGCCAATACGCTGCTGATGCCCAAGGCGACCGCCGTCTGGCTGGTCGACAACACCGCGCTCTCCTTCGAGCAGATCGCGCAATTCTGCGGGCTGCATCCGCTCGAGGTCAAGGCGATCGCCGACGGTGAGTCGGCGCAAGGTATCAAGGGCATGGATCCGATCATGACCGGCCAGCTGACCCGCGACGAGATCGCGCGCGCCGAGAAGGATCCGAACCACCGGCTGAAGCTTTCCGACCCCAAGGTGCGGGTGCCCGAATCCAAGCGCAAGGGGCCGCGCTACACGCCGCTTTCGAAGCGTCAGGACCGGCCGAACGCCATCCTGTGGCTGGTGCGCAACCATCCCGAACTCAAGGACGCGCAGATTTCGCGCCTCGTCGGCACGACCAAGTCGACGATCGAGCAGATCCGCGAACGCAAGCACTGGAACTCGGCCAATCTGCAACCGATGGACCCGGTTACGCTGGGTCTCGCCTCGCAGATCGACCTCGACATGGAAGTCAACCGCGCCTCGCGCGGCCGCGAACAGGCGCAGCCGGTCGGCGACACGCTTTTGCCGGCGGCTCTGACCGAGCGGCTGGTGCCGGCTCCAGAAAAGCCGAAGGACGAGGATGCCGAGCTTGACGCCAATGCCGTGTTCGCCAAGCTCTCGGCGCTGAAGTCCAAGAACGAGGACACCGACGACGAATAGGATTGCGATAGACCAATGAAAAAAGCCCGCTTCGCGCGGGCTTTTTTATTGGGATCCTTTTCTCAGCTTCGCGCCGCACGGTCCGGCGCCATGCCGTAGTCCTCGCTGCGCTCCACCGCGCGGTAGAAATCGGCAAGCTGCTTGCCGCGCTCCGGCTTGAAGATGCGGCCGGCGATGACCACCGAGGCGATGCGGTCGATGCGGAAGGCGCGGAAATCGTCGCGCATCTCGCACCAAGCGACCAGCGTCCACACCTTGCCCCAGAACCACAGGCCGAGTGGCCTGATGTCGCGCGCGGTGCCGCGGCCGGCCTCGTCGCAATAGTCGATGGTCAGCACCTGGCGCTTCTCGACCGCCCGCTCGATCAGGTCGATCGCCTCGCGGGCGGCGTCGCTGACGACCCACATCGGGGTGTGGATC